>DYBL01000038.1 GCA_019418625.1 Clostridiales bacterium
CGGCTGCACCGCGCCCTGGGCACGGAGGACCAGGGGGCTGTCCGGTTCTCCTGGGGCTGGTTCAATACGGAGGCCGAAACGGACGCTGCGGCGGAGGCCGTGCGGATTTTGGCGGAGGAAGCGCGGTAATATGCGGGAAAAGACGGAAAAGTGCATCGTGACCTTCCGCACCACCACCGGCGCCATGGCCATGGAACGGGCCGCGCGGGCCGCAGGCGTGCCGGGGCGGCTCATTCCCGTGCCCCGGGTCATCACCGCCGGATGCGGCATGTGCTGGGCGGCGCCGCCGGAGGCCCGGGAGGCGGTGGAGGCGCTGGTCATCAAAGAGCACTTGGATGTGGACGGCTTGTATGCTATACTGATTTAAAAATGCAAGGATCTGAAAGGGAGGATCAGTATGGCGGGCAACTGCGAAGAGTGCGTCTACTATGACTATGACGAGGAAGAGGATCAGTTTTACTGCACCGTGGATCTGGATGAGGACGAGATGGAGCGGTTTCTCCGCGGCGCCAACAGCGCCTGCCCCTTTTACCGGCGGGGTGATGATTATCAAACGGCCCGCCGTCAGTGAGAGGGAGGAGATACGATGGAACTGGTAGATCTGTATGATGAGAACCGTGCGCCTCTGGGGATGACGGCGGAGCGGTATGGGAAAAAGGCACCGGGCCAGTATCGGACGGTGGTGCATGTGTGCGTGTTCGACAGCGCCGGACGGATGCTGATCCAGCAGCGAACGCCCACCAAGCATGTCTGGCCGGACAAGTGGGACGTGAGCATCGGCGGCGGTGTGGACGCCGGAGAGACCAGCCGTCAGGCGGCGGAGCGGGAGTTCCGGGAGGAGCTGGGCTATCCGCTGGACCTGACCGGGGTGCGGCCCACCGTGACCGTCAACTTCGGCGCGGGCTTCGATGACTTTTTTATCACCATCAGGGATATCCCCCTGGAGGAGCTGACGCTCCAGGCGGAGGAGGTCAGTCAGGTGCGATGGGTCACGCTGGAGGAGCTTTACGCCCTGGTGGATGAGGGGAGCTTCATCCCCTATCCCAAGAGCTTTCTGGCCTTTTTGTTCGACATGCGCCATACATTCGGATTCCCTACCAAATAAGAAGAGCGCCGGAGCATTTGATCCGGCGCTCTTTTGCGCAGGTGGGTCAGGATTCCGCCTCCACGGTCTGGCGGACGATGTCCTCCATGATCTCGGCGGAGATGGCGCCTTCCACATAGCCGTAGACGGTGCCGTCGGAGGAGATCATGAATGTGGTGGGGAAGGCCCGGATGCCGTACTGGGCGAAGGCGGTGCCGTCCTCATCCATGACCACCGGGTAGGTGTAGCCGCCCTCGGCCAGGAAATCGGCGATGTCCTCGCAGCTGCCCTCGCGGCCTGCGCCGGGCTGGGCCACGCCCAGCACCACCAGGTCCTCGGCGTTGCCGCCGTGGGCTTCGTAGAGGGCCTGGATGTCCGGCATCTCGGACTTGCAGGGACCGCACCAGGTGGCCCAGAAGTTGAGAAATACGATCTTGCCCTGATAGTCGGAGAGGGTGTGGCTCTCACCGAACTGATCGGTGAGGGTAAAGTCCGGCGCAGGTACGGAGGGACGCTCTTCTTCCTGAGAAGCAGCTGACTCCTGGGAAGCGGCGGGCTCCTGGGCGGCAAGTCCGGCGGAGAGGCTGCCCGCAGCGCCGGTGATGGTGAGAACGCCCATGACGATCAGCAAAATGCCGCCCAGCTTCACCGTCCAGCGAACGATGGACTGGTGGCTGCGGAAGAAGTTGAGCACCGTCCCGGTGAAAAGGCCCACCGCCAAAAACGGCAGGGCAAAACCCAGGGTGTAAAGACCGATGAGCAAAAAGCCCGCAGTGGAGGAGCCGGAGGACGAGGCCATCAGCAGCACACTGCTCAGAGCCGGCCCCACGCAGGGGGTCCAGGCGAAGCTGAACGTAAAGCCCAGCACCAGCGCGGTGGCGGGATTCATGGCAACCTTGTCCAGCCGGAAGGGGAGCCGGTGCTCCCGCTCCAAAAACATGGCCCGCTTGCCAAGACCCAGCTGGTAGAGACCGAAAAGAATGATGATGAGGCCGCTGATACGGGCGAACCACACCTGGTAATTTCGGAAGAAAGTGCCCAGAGCACTCAGGCCCATGCCCAGCAGGAAAAAGGCAAAGCTGATGCCCAGAACGAAAAACAGCGTGTTGAGAAACACCCGCCGCCGGGGATAGCGCAGTCCGCCCTTGCCGTCATCCTCTCCGGCGCCGCCGGCCAGATAGCTCACGTACAGCGGCAGCAGCGGCAGCACGCAGGGAGAGAGGAAGCTCAGTGCGCCCTGAATGAATACGGTGACGGCGGATACGCCGGTTTGAACGGAAATTCCCATGCAAGACTCCTTTTTTCAGTGGAATACCGCCATCATACCCGGGAAGCGGGAAAATGTAAAGTGACAAAATCACAGATCCTTATTTTGGGATTCCAGGCGCATCATGGAGACCTCGTAGGCCACCCGCTCCTCCGTGCCGGATTCCGCGACCTTTTGATAAATGCGGCTTTGGAGCCGCCCCTCCAGGCAGATGCGGGCACCGGTGGGCAAGGACCGCACCTGCTGGGCCAGCTGTCCCCAGGCGATGACGGGCAGATAGTCCGTGCGGCCGTACCGGCGGGGCACCGCCAGCATCAAATCGCAGATGGTGCGGCCCAGGGGCGTGCGCCGGTAGATGGGCGCTTTGCAAAGGCTCCCGGTGAGCGCTATGTGGTTGGCGGCCTCGCCGCAGGGAGGGAGCACCTCCTGTCCGTAGACCGTCAGCACCAGGCGGCTTCCCACGCCGCTGCGGTTGTTGAACGAGCGCAGCTGTCCCCGCAGGCGCAGAGTCTCGCCCTGGCACACCTGCTGCACCATGGGCTCCGGGATCAGCAGCGGCAGCGTGTCCGTCTGGCCGGACAGCCGGGGCACCTCCAGAAAAAAGCGGAAAAAACGCACGCCGTGATTTTCGTGGGAGAGCGCGGGTGCCGTCAGGACCTTCCCCTCCAGCACAATGTCGTTGCAGCATTCGCTTGTCATCATTGTCCACCTCTTCAGTCGTATAGAATCAGATAGCACACTCTATGACGGCGGCGGGATGGATAGACCTCTTGTGCGGAGCAGGCTTGTGGCATATAATAGAGCCATCAGACAAGGAGGCGTATATGGCAAATCTTCTGGATTATCTGGACTGGCGGGGAGACCTGACGCTGGCGCAGGCTCCGTTCAACGAGGTGGACAATCTGATCTTGTCGGAGCTTTCCTTTTTGGATTTCGGCGGCATCGTGCCGCCGCCGGGGGAGAAGGGCGGCGTGCCGCTGCACCAGGCGGCGGAGGCATTTTTCCGGCGCTACGGTCAGGCGGAGGACATCGACATGGGCGTGCTGGTGCCGTCGGATATCCCTGTCATGCTGCGGAAAATGGCCGTGAGCCCCCGGTTCCGGGACATGGAGCTGCACTGCTTTACCGACTGGCTGGATAACGAGCGGGCGGAGCAGTTCGCGGCCCTGACGGTGGACACGGGGGATGGGCGGCTGTACATGGCCTTCCGGGGGACGGACGATACCCTGGCCGGCTGGAAGGAGGACCTGCACATGGCCTGTATGCCTCAGGTCCCGGCCCAGGCCATGGCCGTGCAGTATGCCCGCCAGGTGGCAAAGCAGCTGCCGCGGCGGAAGCTGCGCCTGGGCGGACACTCCAAGGGCGGCAACCTGGCAGTGTATGCCGCCGTATTCTGCACGGCGGCCGTCCAGCGGCGCATCGAGCGGATCTGGTCCAATGACGGCCCCGGTTTCCATCATGACCTGCGAGAACTGCCGGCCCACCGAAAGGTGGCGGACCGGATCGTGTCCATTGTGCCCTCCTCTTCCGTGGTGGGGATGCTGCTGGAGCACGAGGAGGACTATGAGGTGGTGGAGAGCAGCCAGCGGGGTCTCTGGCAGCACGACGGCTTTTCCTGGGAGGTTTTGGGAGACCATTTCGTGCGCCTGGGCAGCGTGGACCGGCACAGCCGCCTTTACGACAGGGCGCTGCACAGCTGGGTGCGCCAGATGCCCATGGAGCAGCGGGAGCGGTTTGTGGATGGATTGTTTTCCGTACTCACCGCCTCCGGGGCCCAGACGCTGACGGACCTGAAAGAAGACCGCCTCAAATCGGCGGGAGCCATGGCCCGAGCCATGAAGGATATGGATAAAGACACCCGGGACGCGCTGTTTTACGCCGTCGGACTGCTGCTGCGCACCAACGCCCAGGCGGCGCTGGAGGACTGGCAGCAGGAGGGGGAAAAGAAGCGCAATGCGAAAAAGAAGGAGAAACGCCAATGAAAGCCATTGTTTATACCTCCCAGACGGGATTTACCCGCCAGTACGCCCAGCTGCTCTCGGAAAAGACCGGCGTACCGGCCTATGAGCTCAAGGAGGCGGCAGGGAAGCTGCCCCGGGACAGCGAGGTCTTTTACATGGGCTGGCTGATGGCGGGCTCCGTCAAGGGACTGGAGCGGACCATGGACCGCTATACCATCCGGGGCGCGGCCATCGTGGGCATGTCCCCCAGCGGCAACGGCGACCTGTGGACGGAGGCGAAGATCAACGGCGGCACCAGCGACGGCGGTGCCCGCATCTTCTATCTGCAGGGGGGCTACGCGCCGGAGAAGCTGGGCTTTTTCAGCCGGATGCTCATGAAAAAAATGGCGAGCTCCGTTACCGGGAAGATCGCCCAGAAGGGAGACAGCGCCACGGCCCAGGAGCGGGACATGGCGGAGCTGTTTTCCAAGGGAGGCAGCCGGGTGGACCCGCAGGCGCTGGAGGAGATCGCCGCCTGGTTTGCCGCCGGGCCCCATACAGGCGTTTTGAAGGCGTCGCCCAAGGTGGATATTTAAAGAACAGAAAAAAGAGCCGGGAGGAATTTCCTCCCGGCTCTTTTTCAGCGCTGATATTCAAATTCAAAGTCGTACATGGACACGGTGTCGCCGTCCTGGATGCCCATCTCCTCCAGCCGCTGGAACAGGCCGGACTCCCGCAGGGACTTGTCGAACCACATGCGGCTTTCGTAGTCGGAGAAGTTGACATTGCCCATGAGCCGCTGCAGCCAGGGGCCCTCCACGATCCAGGTACCGTCGTCGGCGCGCTGGATGTCCAGGGGGGCGGAGGTATCCACCACCGGCGGACGCTTCACATACTCCGGCTCGTAGACGGTGACCGGGGGGAGCGTAGAGAGCTGCTCGGCGATCTTGCCTACCAATTCCCGGGTGCCCTGGTGGGCGGCGGCGGAGAGTTCCAGCAGGGTGTAGCCCTTTGCCTCCACGTGGGCGCGCAGGCGCTCCAGATTGTCGGAGTCGGGCTCCAGAATGTCCACCTTGTTGGCGCACACGATCTGGGGCCGGGTGGCCAGGTCGGGGCTGTACTGCACCAGCTCTTCGTTGATGGCGTCAAAGTCCGCCACCGGGTCCCGGCCCTCGCTGCCGGACACGTCCACCACATGCACCAGAAGGCGGCAGCGGTCCACATGACGCAGGAAATCGTGGCCCAGGCCCGCGCCCTCGCTGGCGCCCTCAATGATGCCGGGGATGTCGGCCATGACGAAGCTGACGCCCTCGTCCACCCACACCACGCCCAGGTTGGGATAGAGGGTGGTGAAGTGATAGTTGGCGATCTTGGGCTGGGCCTTGGACACCACGGAAAGGAGCGTGGACTTGCCCACGTTGGGGAAGCCGATGAGGCCCACGTCTGCCAGGAGCTTGAGCTCCAGGATCACGTCGTGGCTCTCGCCGGGAAGACCTGCCTTGGCAAAGCGGGGCACCTGGCGGGTGGGGGTGGCAAAGTGCATGTTGCCCCAGCCGCCCCGGCCGCCCTTGCACAGCACGAAGGGCTCCGTGCCGCTCATGTCCTGGATGATCTCGCCGGTCTCCGCGTCGCGGACCAGGGTTCCCCGGGGGACACGGATCACAAGGTCGGCGCCGTCCTTGCCGGACTTGCGGCCGCCCTGGCCGTCGGCGCCGTTGGGCGCCACATACTTGCGCTTGTAGCGGAAATCCATCAGGGTGGACATGTTGTCGTCCACCTGCAAAATGATGGAGCCGCCCTTGCCGCCGTCACCGCCGTCGGGACCGCCGGCGGCTACGTATTTTTCCCGGTGGAAAGCCACCACGCCGTTGCCGCCGTTGCCGGCCCGCACGGTGATCCGGGCTTTGTCGATGAATGATGCTGCCATGGAAACACACCTCCGAAAGTAGTATGGATGAAATGGGGCGTGTGCATCCCAAGGCACGGTGTACCGTGCCCTCGGATGCGGACGCCCCGCTTTGGGAAAAAGAGCCCCGAACAAGCTGTTCGGGGCTCTCCAGTGACATTACTCGGCAGTGTAAACAGAAGCCTGCTTACGATCCTTGCCCTTGCGCTCGAAGCGAAGCACGCCGTCCGCGGTGGCGAACAGGGTGTCGTCGCTGCCGATGCCCACGTTCACACCGGGGTGAATGTGGGTGCCGCGCTGACGGACAAGAATGTTGCCGGCCTTGACGAACTGGCCGTCGGCGCGCTTGGGACCAAGGCGCTTGGACTCAGAGTCACGGCCGTTCTTGGTGGAGCCGCCGCCCTTTTTGTGGGCGAAGAACTGAAGACCAATACGAATCATGATCGGGACCATCCTTTCTTGAGATTTTAGATGGGGAGGAGGTCAATCCTCTTCCAGAACTTCGATGTTTGCAGGGTACTCGTCGTGAAGCTGGGCAAAGTAGACCATCAATCCCGTCATCAGCGTCTGGCAGGTGCTCTCCGCCGTAGGGGAGAGGCCGCCGGGCAGCCGCAGGGAAATGGATGCGTCTTCTTCCCGCACCTTCACGGATGCCGCCAGACCCAGTACGTCGTTGATGGTTGCCTCCACCAGGCGGATGGCGCTGGTGATGGCCGCGCAGACGATGTCCGCGCCCGCTTCGGCGTAGCCGCTGTGGCCCTTGGAGTCAAACCCGGTGATCCGGTCGCCCTCCATGCGGAATGTGACGGTGGTCATACCTTACACAGAGATCTTGGAGATCTCGACCTTGGTGTAGGGCTGACGATGGCCCTGACGCTTGCGGTAACCCTTCTTGGGGTTGTACTTGAAGATGCGGATCTTCTTGCCCTTGCCGTTCTTCACGACAGTGGCCTCCACGCTGGCGCCCTCCACAACGGGAGTGCCGAAGGTGGCCTTCTCGCCGTCGATGATGGCCAGGACCTGGTCAAACTTCACGGTCGCGCCGGCTTCCTGGTCCAGCTTCTCGATGTAGACCACGTCGCCCTCGGAGACCTTGTACTGCTTGCCGCCGGTAACGATGATAGCGTTCATTGTTGATTTCAACTCCTTCATTTACGGGCTCGCTGTCGGGGGCGGTGCCGGAGCACACTTATAGACCCATTCAAAGCGGCTTATCAAGTATATCAGTGGATTTTTGGAATGTCAATAGATTTTCTCGGAAAATTACGAAAAAAGGAAAAATTCCCGGATGGATTCACAGCTTCGCCGCGGGCTCCTCCGCAAGAGCGGCGGCCAGGGCCATGGCAGCCTGTCCCGCGGCGGCGAGGGCCTCGTGGAAGGCGTTGTACTCCTCGGCCTGGTTTTCAAAGAAGGGGTGGTCGGAAACGGACTTGACCGCCACGAACGGCACGCCGTTGCGCAGGCAGACCTGGGCGATGGCGCAGCCCTCCATCTCCGCCAGCAGGGGGTGGAAGGTGTCGTAGACCCACTGGGACCGCTCTCCCCGGGTGAGGAAGGCGTCGCTGGTGGCCACACGGCCGGTGACGGCTTCGATGCCGGCGCGGCGCAGGAGCTCCACGCAGTGCTCCGGCTGCCAGGTGGGGAACTCCACCCGGTTCACCGTGGATACAAGGCCGATGGGATCGCCCACGCCGGTGGTGTCCACGTCATGCTGGACAAGCTCCGAGGCCACCACCACGGAGGAGGTGGGCAGGTCGGTGAAGCATCCGGCCACACCGGTGTTCAAGATCAGATCCACGCCGTACTTCAGGCACAGGATCTCCGCCGCCATGGCGGCGTTCACCTTGCCCACGCCGCCGGTGCAGGCGATGATGTCGGGGCTGAAACGGTAAAAGTCCACGCCGGAGACGGTCTCAAAGGGCGTGAGGGAAGATGCGCCGGGCAGGGCGCGGAATTCTGAGGGCATAGCCAGCTGCAGGCCGATTTTCATACAGGAAGGTCCTCCTTAAAGGGTGTCGGGGAGTTTTTTGCCGCACTTGCCGCAAAAGGAGAAGCCGTCGCCCACCTCCGCGCCGCAGTAGGGGCAGTAGTGCAGGGGGGCGGAGGGGCCGCCTTGTGTTTCCTGAGGAGGCTCCTGCGGAGCAGAGGCGGCAGAAAAGCGCCGGTTCAGCGGATCAGGCTCCTCGTTTTCGTCCACGATGTCAAAAGCGGAGTAGCGGTTTTCTCCGGTGGCGTTCATGAAGTTGTAGATGGCCTGGACGATGCCGATGGTGATGAATACCAGGCCGAAGAGGGGAAAGAAAATGGGGGCGCCCATGGATACGGCGGCAACGGTCCAGATGATACCGAACACCACGCCTAGTACAGCGCCCACAGCGCCCATGGCCGAGGGCCCCCGGCCGGGTTTGACACTTTTCATCTCTGGTACCTCCGTAAAATATCTGGCTGCCGGAGATCCGGCGCGGGGACATTTTATCATAGGAAGAGATGCGTGGCAATCCAAAAAGAAGGGAAGCGGAGATCCGCTTCCCTTCTTTTCATAGTTGGAACGTTTCCGCTCAGCCCTTGACGATGGCGGCGGTGTCCATGGCGATCATGAGCTCCTCGTTGGTGGGGATCAGCAGGACCTTCACCTTGGAGTCGGCAGCGGAGATGACCACTTCCTTGCCGCGGACGTTGTTGGCCTCGGCGTCCATCTTCACGCCCATGAACTCCAGGCCGGAGGCGATGGCCAGACGCTGAGAAGCAGAGTTCTCGCCCACGCCGGCGGTGAAGATGATGGCGTCCACACCGCCCATGGCAGCGGCGTAAGCGCCGATGAGCTTCTTGACGCCGTAGTTGAACATATCCACGGCCAGGCCGGCGCGCTCATTGCCCTCCTTGTGGGCGTTCTCCAGATCGCGGAAGTCGGAGGAGACGCCGGACACGCCCTGCACGCCGGACTTCTTGTTGAGCACGTTGAGCATCTCGTCGATGTTCATGCCGTACTTGTTCATCAGGTACTGGAGGATACCGGCGTCCAGGTCACCGGCGCGGGTGCCCATGGGGAGACCTGCCAGGGGAGTGAAGCCCATGGAGGTATCCACGCTCTTGCCGCCGTCGATGGCGGTGACGGAGGAGCCGTTGCCCAGGTGGCAGGAGATCAGCTTGAGCTCCTCGGGCTTCTTGCCCAGCATAGCGGCAGCACGGCCGGCCACGTACTTGTGAGAAGTGCCGTGGAAGCCGTAGCGGCGGACCTTGTCCTTTTCATAGTACTCGTAGGGCAGGGCGTACATGTAGGCCTTGGCGGGCATGGTCTGGTGGAAGGCGGTGTCGAACACGCCCACCATGGGCACGCCGGGCATGCACTCCTGGCAGGCCTTGATGCCGGTGATGTTGGCGGGGTTGTGGAGGGGGGCCAGGGGGATGCAGTCCTCCAGAGCCTTCATGACCTCGTCGGTGATGAGGACGGAGCCGGCAAAGGCCTCGCCGCCGTGCACCACGCGGTGACCCACAGCGTCGATCTCCTTCATGGAGCCGATCACGCCGTTCTTTTCATCCACCAGCGCGTTCAGCACGGCCTGAATGGCCTCGGAGTGAGTAGGCATGGCCACATCCACGGCGTCCAGGGTCTCCTTGCCCTCCACCTGGGGCTTGTAGGTGAACTTGCCGTCGATGCCGATGCGCTCGCACAGGCCCTTGGCCAGCAGCACGCCGGTCTCGGGGTTGAGCAGCTGATACTTCAGGGAAGAACTGCCTGCGTTGATGACGAGAATGTTCATGATTCACGACTCCTCTTTTTTCTTCTTTTTGGAAAACCTTGCGGGATTTCCGTAATTGATATAAAATAACCGATAAGAAGGCTCTGACACATCCGGACGGAATCCTTCATAATATTCATTATACCAGAGTTTTTCCAGGTTACAACCACCAGTTTTACCAAAATGTCACCGTTTGTCACCAAATCAGGAGTGAAATCTATGCGGATTGCAGGTATGATCATAGAGTATAATCCCATGCACAGCGGTCACCTGTATCTGCTGGCTGAGACCCGCCGCCTGGGGGCGGACACGGCGGTCATCGCTGTCATGAGCGGGAACTTCGTGCAGCGGGGCGATTTCGCCCTGCTGCGTAAGCATGCACGCTCCCGTGCTGCGGTGGAAAGCGGCGTGGACCTGGTTTTGGAGCTGCCGCTTCCCTGGGCCGTTTCCTCGGCGGAGGGGTTTGCCCGGGGCGCGGTGGAGACGCTGGCGGCCACGGGGCTCGTGACGCACCTGGCTTTTGGCAGCGAGTGCGGAGACGCCGCTGCGCTGCGGCGTCTGGCCATGGCGCTCAATGCCCCGGACTGGCAGGAGTCCCTGCGCGGACAGCTCAAGCGGGGTGTTGGATTTGCCGAGGCCCGGCAGCGGGCGGTAGCACAGTGCCTGCCGGAGGAGGCGGCATTGCTGGAAACGCCCAACAATATTCTGGCCGTGGAGTACTGCCGGCAGCTTTTGCTGTTGGACAGCCCCATAGAGATTTTGACCGTTGCCCGCCAGGGAGCGGGCTATCACGATACAGCGCCGGCCGCCGGACATCCCTCCGCCACCATGCTGCGGCAGCTTGTCCGGCAGGGCCGGCGGGAGGAGCTCATTTCCCGCCTGCCGCCTGCCATGGCGGAGGCGTATATCCGGGAAGAGCGCGCCGGCCGGGCGCCGGTACTGGCGGAAAATGCGGAGCGGGCCATCCTGGCTCGCCTGCGGGCCATGTCTCTGGAGGAGCTTGCCCGGCTGGACGAGGGCGGCGAAGGGCTTTACCGCCGCTTGTACGAGGCAGTCCGGGAGGAGACATCCCTGGAGGCGGTTTTGCAGCGGGCAAAGACCCGCCGTTATGCCTATACCCGCCTGCGCCGCATGCTTTTGTGGGCCTATCTGGGGCTGGACCCAAATCAGTTCCCCGCCCATCCGCCGTATCTTAGGCTGCTGGCGGCAAACGCCCGCGGCCGGGGACTGCTGGCAAAGATGCGCGAAACGGCACACCTGCCGGTGCTCACGAAGCCCGCGGATGTGCGGCAGCTTTCTGCGGAGGCACAGCGGCTTTTTGCGTGGGAGGTCCGGGCAACAGATCTCTATACACTGGCATATCCCAGTCTCAGTGCCGCCCGGGGCGGCGGCGAGTGGCGGGAGGGGCCGGTCATTCTATAAGAGCGATGCGCGCTTGGAAAGGAGCATGGATATGGAGGCGATCATTGCGCTGCTGGTGGTGCTGGGCACCCTGACGGCCTGCGCGGGGGAGACGGTGCTGGATGTGAAAAACGCCCTTCCTATGGCGGCAGCGCCCCAGGCCATCACCTACACCGCCGAGACGAAGACCCACGCCGATACGATCCTGGATGAGGACGGCGTGCCGCTGGTATCCTATTCCTATGATGTGCCGGTCCTGACGGCCAGACGTTCCGACGGGACGATCGTGGAGGAGGCGCGGACTCCCGAGGAGGAAACGGCGCTTGCGGCGGTGGAGACGTTCAACAGCCGCTATGAGGCGTGGACAGAGGAAGCGCGCATCGAGGAGCTGGCCGGCTACGCGGAGCAGGACCGTCAGTGGCGGACGGAAAGCGGCCAGGAGTGGAGCGAGACCAGCGCCTACACAGAGACCCTTGCATGCACGATCTATCAGACGGAGCATCTGGTGAGCGTGTCCGCCAGCTATGACAGCTATACCGGCGGGGCACATCCCAACCAGATGCTGCTGGCATGGAATTTCGACCTGAGCACCGGGGATTTTTTCTCCGTGGAGACGCTGGCATCAGACAGCCAGGAATTTTCCGAGGCGGTGGGCGATGAGATCGTGCGCCAGGCGGAAAAGCGGGCTGCCGAGGAGGGCGTGGCTGCGGAGACCATGCTTTGGTCGGACTACCGGGAGATCGCCGCAGACTGGAGCAGCTATGCAGTCTCGTTCCACGAAGACGGCATGACCATCGGCTATTCGCCCTATGAGATCGCCTGCTATGCCGCAGGTGCGCAGGTGTATCATCTGGACTATGAGCAGCTTTTGCCCATGCTCAGCGACCACGGAAAGCGTGTGCTGGAGCTGGAAAGCCAGGAATAAGACAAGACGCCCTCCGCCGGGAGGGCGTCTTTGTCGGAAAGATGCAAAAAGACACGCGCCGTTGGGCGCGTGTCTTTTTGTGCTTCATCGGTCATGCGGAGGCGGTATCGGAGCGCTTCTTTCTTCCAAAACGGTGGGAGAGATTATCGATGACGGAATAGTACACAGGCGTAAAGACCAGGGTGACGATGGTGGAGATGGTCATGCCGCTGATCATGGTCACGCCCATGTCGCTCATCATTTCGTTGGTGTCGCCCAGGGCCAGGGCCATGGGGATCATGGCGAGGATCGTGGTCAGGGTAGTCATCATCACAGGGCGCACACGCAGGGGGCAGGCGTGGAGGATGGCAGTCTCCCGGTCCTCGCCCCGCCGGCGGCGGATGCGGATGTACTCCACCAGAATGATGGAGGAGTTGACCACGGTACCGGCCAGCATGATGATGGCCACCAGGGTGATCATGGACAGATCCCGCCCGGTCAGCGGCAGGGCGAACAGGGCGCCGGTGAAGGCCACCGGCAGGATCATCATGACCATAATGGGCATAAGGAAGGACTCAAACTGGACGGCCAGCACGAAGTACACCAGTCCCAGTGCCACGGCCAGGGCCAGCAGCAGACTGGTGAAGCTCTCCACCATGTCCTCGTAACTGCCGGCAGTCTCTGCGGTGTAGCCCTCTGGCATGGGATATTCGGCCAGAATGGAGTGAATGGCCTGGGTCATGGCGGTGGCGTCGCCGCTGATGGTCTTGCCGGTGATAGTCACCTGGCGGGACTGGTTGGCACGGGTGATGCTCTGGGGCGCCTGCTCCACCGTCACGTTGGCTACGGCGCTCAAAGGCACGGAGCCGCCGAAGGAGGAGGGAATGGCCATGGAACGCAAAGCGTCCAGGCTGGCGGCGGCTGCGCCGTCGCCCTTGACCACCACGTCCAGCTCCTTATTGTCGATGGTGACGGTGGTGGCGGTGGTGCCGGTGAGCTCCGCCCGGACGGCGGCACCCACGGTGGCAGCGGTGAGCCCGTACTGGGCGGCGGCCTCCCGGTTCATCTGCACCTTTACCTGAGGCACCTGCTCACTGAGGGAGCTTTGCACCTCTGCGGCATCCGGCAGCTGGGAGATGCGCTCTGTAAGGTCGTCGGCGATCATACCCAGGGTATCATAGCCATTGCCCCGGATCTCCACATTGATGTCGGAGCCGCTCATCATGCCCATGGAGCTGGAGGCGTCCACGGTGATCTCACATCCGGCGATATCCTGCAGGGCGGTGCGCAGGTCGTTGGCCACATCGGCGCTGCTGCGCTGCCGTTCGCTCTTGCTCACCAGGTTCACCATCATGGTGGCGGATTCATCCTGCGCGATGTAGTACATGCCCTCCAGTTCCGGGCACTGCTGGGATACCACGGCGGAGACCCGATCAGCAATGGCGGCGGTCTCATCCGCCTGGGAGCCGATGGGCATGGAGATGGAGATGGATACCTGACTTTGATCCATATCGGGGATCAGAACGGTCTTGGTGGAAAAAAGCGTCAGGGAGAAGACGACTACCAGCCCCACAGATACCAGCATGCCGGCTTTGAGGTGATAGGTGAAATAGGTGAGCAGACGCATGTAAAGGGCGCTGAGCTTTTCCGCTGCGGCGCTGGCCCGGGCGGCCAGGGGGCCGGGGGTCTTGTTGGCCTTGGCCAGCTGCTGGCGGCGGATCTTCTCCTCGTCCAGCAGGAAGTAGCACAAAAGAGGCACCAGTGTCAGCGCGATCACCAGCGACGCGAAGATCAGCGAGGCAATGGTGAGGCAGAAGTCCCGGAACATCATGCCGGCGATGCCGTCCACCAGACCCAGCGGCACGAATACGGCCAGCGTGGTCAGGGTGGAGGCCAGCACGGAGGAGGTCACCTCTGCCGTGCCCTCCACGCAGGCGCTCATGCGGTCGTGACCGTCGGCGGCGAAGCGGTAGATATTTTCCAGAACCACGATAGAGTTATCCACGATCATGCCCACGCCCATGGCGATGCCGCCCAGACTCATCATGTTCAGCGTCAGTCCCAGGGCGTTCATGAGGATGAACACGGACAGGATGCACACGGGCATGGAGATGACGATGGTCATGGTGGCTCCGCCCCGGCGCAGGAAGAGGAACACCACGATGGCCGCCAGCAGCAGGCCCTGGAAGATGTTCTGGAAGGCGGCGTCCACGGAGAGGTTGATGTAGTCGCTGGCGATGTAGGGCACCGTGTACTGCACGGCGGGGTTTTCCGCACTGAGGGATTCCAGCCGTTCCAGCACGGCCTCGGCAGCGGCTACTTCATTGGCGCCGGACTGCTTGGAGACCTGGAGCATGACGCAGGCGGTGCCGTCCACCTTGGCGGTGGAGTCGCTCTCCTGGGAGACCAGGGAGACGTCGGCCACCTCCTTCAGCCGCACCGTGCCGCCGGTAGGCAGGGTGATGAGGGTGTTGGCCACGTCATCCACGCTCTGGAACTTGGCATCGGTGCTGACGGTGAGGGTCTTGGAGCCGTTTTCCACGCTGCCGGCGGGGTAGATCAGGTTCTGGCCCGCCAGGAACTGGGAGACGTAGCTGTTGCTAAGCCCCAGGCCCGCGGCCCGGGCGGCGTCCAGCCGCACCTCCACCTGCTGGGTGACGCCGCCGGAGATGGTGACCTGGGCCACGCCGTCGATACGCTCCAGGGCGGGGGCCACCGTGTCCTCCGCCAGGGCCTGGAGCTGGGCAAGGTCATCGCCCTTGAGGGCGATGATGGCGGTGGGCATCAGCTCGCTGATGTTCAGATTCACGATGACCGGGTCCATGGCCCCGTCCGGCAGGGACAAACGGTTGAACTGCTCCCGCAGCTTGGTGGCGGCGATGTCCAGGTTAGTACCGTCCACATAGGTGACCTGCAATTGGGACACCCCGTCGGAAGAGGTGGAGGACACGCTGTCCACACCGGATACGGACAGTATGGCGGACTCCAGAGGACGGGTGACCAGCTCTTCCATGTCGCTGGGGTTGGCGCCGTTGTAGTAGCACATGACGATGGCCATGGGGGCCTCGATGTCCGGCATGAGGGCCATTTGCAGCTGGGTGCTGAAGAGGATGCCGAAAACGGTGATCAAAATGACGGCCAGCAGCGTGGCGACCCGGTGCCGGATACAGAATTTTGCGGTATCCATCGGCGCTTACGCCTCCTCCGTCACGATCCGGACGGCGTCGCCGTCATGGAGGTAGGACTGGCCCACGGTGACCAGCGTTTCGCCGCCGGAAAGGCCGTCGGTGATCTCCGTGACGCCGGAGCCGATGATGCCTGTCCTGACGGCCACCTGCTTTGCCGTGTCATTTTCCACGATGTAGACATACTGGGCATCCCCGCTGGTGAGGATGGCCTCCGTGGGGATCACCACGGCATCCTCGCTGCCGCCGGTGCGGAAGGTCACATCGGCAAACATGCCGGACAGCAGCCCGGTGGCCTCCGAAGGCACATCCAGGGTGACGGCATAGAGCTTGGTCTGGGGGTTGGCGGTCTGATCCACGGAGCGGATCACAGCCGAAAAAGAAGCGCCGGCGGCGGAGACGTTCACATCCGCCTCATCGCCGATAGAGAGCTGGGGAACCAGCGCCTCGGAAACGGACACGGTGATCTTCATCTGGGAGGCGTCGTCGATGACCGCCAGAGGCGCAGCGGTGGAGACGAAGCTGTTTTCCACAGCGCTCAGGCTGGCCAGCACGCCGCTGATGGGGGCGATGACATTGCCGGCGCTGTCCACGTTTTCCAGCGCGGTGTCCAGCTGCTCCAGGCCGGAGCGGGCGTTTTCCATGCCGGATTCCAGCTGGGCCAGGGTGGAGTTGCGGGTGGCGATAGCAGACTGCAGCTGCAGCTGCGCCTGGTCGATCTCCGCTTGGGAGGCGGCGCCGATCTCATACAGAGCCTTCAGATCCGCCAGATTTTTTTCGTACAGACCGATCTGTTCGGCGAAGACCTGGGACTGGTCAGCGTAGCTTTGCACGGCGGAGGAGTAGCTGATGCTGGCGGCATTGTAGGAGGCCAGAGTGCTCTCCATATCCAGGGTGCACAGGATGTCTCCGGCGGAGACCGTGTCGCCGGCGGAATAGTAGACGGCGGTGCACTTGACGGGCGTGGACATGGTGATGACAGACTGGTTTTCTGCCGCCAGCTGGCCGGAGACGGTATTCTCATTGAAAATGGGGCCCCGGGATACCGCTTCCACCTGCACGGCCACACCGGCGGGGGCAGCTTCCTCCTGCTCCTGTTCGCCGCAGCCGGCGGCGCTGAGCAGCAGCAGAGCGGAAAGTGTCAGGGCGGAAATATGTTTCAGCTTCATGGAATGGCCTCCGTTAGTTCAAAATACCGTATTCAACGGCCCAGAGATAGGAATTGTAGGCGGAAAACAGATTGTGCCGGGCGGTGGTCACGGCGTCCTCGGCGGCGCGCAGGTCGTCCTGTGCGGTCAGAAGGGTGTTTTTGGAGATGGTGCCCTGCTGGTATTTCAGCTCCGAGGCGGCATAGCTGGCTTGCTGATAGGAGAGGGCGGATTCCGATGCCTCCAGGACCTGCTGATAGTCGGCCACAGCGGCATAGGCCGTGCGGAAGCTCAGTTCAAAGCTCTCCACGCTGGATTGATAGGTGTACTGAGCGGCGGCGTAGGTGTGCTCGGCCGATTTCATTTCATAGTCGTTGGCGTGATACCGGTCCCGGGCGTCGTCATAGGCCTCCTTGGCGTCGTCCAGATCCCGCTGGGCGGCGTAAAGGGTATAGCTTTTTTCCTTGGCGGCGGCCAGACCGTCCTCCAAAGACAGCCTTTCCACCTGGGACGGGCTCACCCGGGGCACCTCCTCCAGCGCCAGGGTTCCGGTCTGGGGAAGACCCAGCATCACCTCCAGCTGGCGGGTGTAGTTGCCAAGGTTCATCTCCAGGGTGGCAAGGCCGCTTTGCAGCTGGGTACGGCCGTCCTTGACCTGCTGGAGCGTCAGGGCGGAGATCTGCCCCAGCTGGTAGCGAAGCTCCATTTCCTCCACGCTGCGGTCCATAGCATCCAACTGCCGCTGAAGCCCCTGGCGGGTATTCTGCATTTCCAAAATGGCAATGTACAGGGTCTCGGCGCCCAGGACGGTTTGGTTTTTGGCGTCCTCCAACTGGCGTTTTGCAGCCTCCGCGTCTTTTTGCAGCTTTCCATCCTTGAGATCGTCAAAGGTCTGCTCCATGGAGGCGTACTGGTCGGTCAGCTTATCATATGTATAAGAGCTTTTCTGACCGGCCAGAATGAGTCTTTGCTGAATGGCGGCAATGCCGTTGAGCCCATCCCGCAGGTCGTCGTACATCTCATCGAAGTCCGTAGCGTCGATGGAGGCGATGGTCTCGTCCAGCATTTTGACGGTGGTGGCGTTTTCACGCACCCGCTGCTCCAGGTTTTCAAAGGAGACGGTGCCCTCCGCGTCCTGGTGATAGAGGTCTTTGTGAGCGGTCAGTTCACCGCTGCCTCCGGCGGCCGCGGCAGCCTCCTCGGTCAGATCGCTTGCGGCCTGCGCGGCAGGCAGACTGCCGGACAGCAGTGCCAGAACCAGCGTCAGTGACAGCAGGGTTCGTTTTGCGTGCATAGGATCCCTCCGTGTGTTCCGGGCAGGGCGTCCGCTTGCCTCACAGGCGTGGACGGGAGCCCTTATTTTAAATTTAAACTATTTTGACAACCCATTATAGCAAATCCACCGGCGCTGCGCTATAAAAAGAAAATAAAAAAATCAGGCAAAACCACAAAAAAACCGGCCGCCTTTTGGCGGCCGGTCGTTCACTCCGTAAAATGGACGTGATTGTAAATGTGGTCCTGACAGAAGCAGTGGTATCCCGCGCACTTGGAGCAGTAGCGGAACTCCAGATCCGGAAAGTCCGTGTCCGTCCGCCCGCAGACGCAGCACTTGTGCCGGTAGCCCTGCTGGGCGGCCTTTTTCTGCTGCTGCTTGACGGCGGATTTGAACTGGATGGTCTGGTGGGAGTTGCGGTGCCGGCTCATTTGGCGCCGGCGGCCAAAAGCCTCGGTCATATCGCTCCAGAAGAACAACAGGAAGTTCAAAAGGGCGATGAGTGGCAGCAGGGCGCTGACAAAGTCCCTGCGCAGCAAAGCGGCAATGATGTCCACGGCGAAGAGGGCCACGTCCGCCAGGGCCAGCCACTTGACCTTGATGGGAACAACGAAGAACAGCAGCACATGAGCGTCCGGATAGAGGGCGGCAAAGGCCAGAAACATGGACATACCGACGTAATAGGTGCTGTAAATGGTGGAGTTGTGAGAACCAAAGGCATAGTAGCTGATGATGCCGGTAAGGATGGTCAGCACCACGCCGGAGAAGTAGTAGAGGTTGAACTTGGGCGTGCCCCACTCCCGTTCCAGGAGACTTCCGATGAAATAGGTAAAGTACAGCGAGAGAATGAGGTTGAGCGGGTAGAAAGTATCGGGCACGAAGACGAAGCTCACCAGCCGCCACACCTGCAGGTGCAGCACCTCGCCCCAGTTGAAGCCCAGAAGGTACAGGAGAGAAAAGTTGGTCATCCGCAGCAGCAAATAGACGGCGGCGGTGCCTGCCACGATATAGCGCATCAGGTTGGGGACGCCGAAATTGGGATGGCTGAACGCAAAGCGATCCACGGCGTCATTGAGTTTTTTCAAAGTAAACCCTCCAAGTTTCAATAGATACTGGCATTATACCCGCTGCGGAGAAAAAAGTCATGTATAATTTTTGAACGATGGAAATTTGAGACAATTTTCCGCAAAAGCGGACAAAAGACTTGACAAAGTAAAAAAACATGATAACATGAATACGAAAATTTGATATCCCTTATCAAGAGTGGCGGAGGGAACGGCCCGATGAAACCACGGCAACCTGCATTGTAAGGTGCCAAATCCGACGGATACCGAAAGATGAGGAGCGAGCAAAAGAACTTTCATGCGCGTTTCGTCGTCGAAACGCGCATTTTTTTCGCCTCTTGAAAGGGAAGAAAGGAAGCAAAGACTATGGCAAGACACTATCTGTTTACATCCGAGTCCGTGACGGAAGGACATCCCGACAAGATCTGCGACCAGATCTCCGACGCCGTGCTGGACGCCATCCTGGCCCAGGACCCCCAGGGCCGCGTAGCCTGCGAGACCACGGCTTGCACGGGCCTCATCCATGTGATGGGCGAGATCACCACCACCTGTTATGTGGACATCGCCAAGATCGCCCGGGAAGTGGTGCGGGACATCGGCTATGACCGCGGCAAGTACGGCTTCGACTGTGATACCTGCGGCGTCATCACCTCCATCGACGAGCAGTCTGCGGACATCGCTCTGGGTGTGGACAAGTCTCTGGAGAGCAAGGAGAGCGCCGATGCGGAGCTGGGCCACGGTGCCGGCGACCAGGGCATGATGTTCGGCTACGCCTGCGACGAGACGCCGGAACTGATGCCCCTGCCCCTGTCTCTTGCCCAGAAGCTGTGCAAGCGCATGGCTGAGGTGCGCAAGAGCGGCCTTTTGAACTACATGCGGCCCGACGGCAAGAGCCAGGTCACCGTGGAGTACGATGAGAACAACCGCCCCGTCCGGGTGGATACGGTGGTCATCTCCACCCAGCACAACCCCGATGTGACGCTGGAGCAGATCCGTCAGGATATGATCGACCAGGTGGCCAAGGTGGTCATCCCCGCAAGCCTCCTGGACGAGAACACCAAGTATTACATCAACCCCACCGGCCGCTTCGTCAAGGGCGGTCCCGCAGCGGACGCCGGCCTCACCGGCCGCAAGATCATCGTGGATACTTACGGCGGCAGCGCCCCCCACGGCGGCGGCTGCTTCTCCGGCAAGGACCCCACCAAGGTGGACCGCTCCGCGGCCTACGCTGCCCGGTATGTGGCCAAGAACATCGTGGCGGCCGGACTTGCCCGCCGCTGCCAGGTGGAGCTGGCCTATGCCATCGGCGTGGCCCATCCTGTGAGCATCCTGGTGGATACCTTCGGCACCGGCACTGTGGGCGACGACAAGCTGGAAGCGGCCGTGCGCAAGGTGTTTGACCTGCGTCCCACCGCCATCATCCGGGATCTGGACCTGCGCAAGCCCATCTACCGTCCCCTGGCGGCCTATGGCCACATGGGCCGGGAGGACCTGGGCGTCAAGTGGGAAAAGACCGACCGTGTGGAGCAGCTGAAGGCTGCCGTGGCGGAAGGCTGACATGCAAAAAAAGAAGCAGCATTTGCTGCTTCTTTTTTTCACCATATTTCGCATGGAACGCGGCGCGCCGGGCACCCTATGCCGGGAGGTGAGCAGGCATGTACGGATGGAACGAGCTTCCCGGTGCGCTGGTGCGTCTGCTGGAGACAGACCTGTCCGCCGGTGAGTTTTTCGAGCACCTGAGCGACGAACAGCGCGGGGCGCTGCTGTGCGGCGGCGGGACAGGCACGGATTACAGCGCGCTTTTGGAGCGGGCAGGGCGCGGATGTGACGCGGCGGAGTTTTAGGGGAGCGGCCTTCGGGCCGCTTTTCTCACGGGCGGAAGTAGGCCCGCAGGACTTCCAGGCACCCCTGGCGCAGCACGCCTGCGGTCACCTCAGGCTGATGGTCGGAGTGGGAGAAGACCAGATGGGAACAGTCCGAGCCCTCTTCACCGAAAATGGAGCACAGATCCCGGTTGCTGGCGCCGTATACCAGCCGGCCCAGACGAGTCCACACCATAGCGCCGCTGCACATGAAGCAGGGCTCGCAGCTGGAGTAGAGGGTGTATTCCCGCAGATCCGTAATACCGGTCTCGGCGCAGAAGCGCCGCAGCAGGCCGGCCTCTGCGTGGAAGGTGGGGTCGCTGGCGCTGTGCACCTGGTTTTCGTTGCTGTAAACGATGGCACCGTCTTTGACCAGTATGGCGCCGAAGGGTTCGTTGCCGTGCTGTGCGGCGGCTTTGGACAGGCGCAAAGTCTCCTCCATGAAGAGAATATCCTGGGAAGATTGCGGCATAAGATGCCCTCCTTTGTGGATTTGAACTGAAGACAGCATACCATACGACACATGCAGGGACAAGAGGGGAGAAAAGCCGCCTTGACCTGCGGAGCGGAATCGGGTACAATAAAACATTGTCAAAGCTACGCGGAAAGGCCGCAATTGAGAGGAGTGAAGGCACTTGCCCGGCATTTCGGTGATCGTTCCCCTGTACCAGGCGGAGCGTTTTGTGGAGCAGTGCGTGGAGAGCGTGCGGCAGCAGACGTTTGCGGATTGGGAACTGCTGCTGATCGACGACGGCTCCACAGATGCGACCCCCGCCCTGTGTGATCGTCTGGCAGAGGACCCGCGCATCCGGGTGTTCCATAAGCCAAACGGCGGCGTCAGCAGCGCCCGGAACCTGGGACTGCAGGAGGCGGCAGGGAAGTACATCGCTTTTTTGGATGCGGACGACCGGTTCGCGCCGGAGGCGCTGGCAGTTATGTGGCAACTGCTGGATTCCACCGGAGCGGATACGGCGGGCTGTGCCCACTGGAACCTGACACCCGCCGGAGAGCGCACCCCGGAGCTGCTGCTGCCGCAGGGGATCTATGACCGGCAGGGGATCCGGGAGCGGATCGTATATCCGCTTTTGGGAGACCGGCTGACACAGCCGGTGTTCAACGGTTATATCTGGCGCTATTTGTTCTCCGCGCAGATCATTCGTCAGGCAAAGATCACCTTTGAGGGCGCGTACCTGGAGGACGAGCTGTTTTTGATGGAGTATTTCTGCAATGCGGAGAAGCTGGCCGTCACGGAGCAGCCCCTATATGAATATCTGCTCAATCCCAATTCCGCCACCCATAAATACATGCGGGATCTGATGCAGGTGTTCGGCCGGTTCATGGAGCGCAAAGAGGCGCTCACAGCGCGCTACGGCCTGGAGGAAGCCCGGCCTCAGTGGCGGGAGATGTCCGATTGGGCGGGACTGCTGATCGCGGTGGGCAATGAATTTGCGGTGGGGAACCCCAGAAGCGTCCGTGAACGGCGCGCCGCAGTAGAAGCGCTGTGTGCCCGCCCTGAAATGGCCCGTGCCATCGAGACGGTGAAGCCCACCGGTTTGGGGCGCAATAAGCAGATGGTGGCGGACCTGATCCGGGGACGGCATTTTTTCCTGCTGACGCTGCTCTACCGGATCAAAAACAGACTGTGAAGGAGACCATGCATGTTAGTGATACAAGAGAGCCTGCTCTGGCGGCTGTGCCTGGCTCTGGCGGCCAGCTATAAGGAAAGCCGCCTGTGCCGGATCCTGGACGACATCGGAGATTGGTGCAATCGTCAGATCGACACCAGTGTGGTTTTGCGGGTGCTTTGCAGGGAAGGCGTGGTGGCCCGCGCCTGGCCGGAGAGCCTGCTTTGCCGCGTACTCATGGCGGTGGTGAATTTCCCCGGCTGGTTGCTGCATAAGCTGTATACGGCTTTTCAGGCTACATTTGAAGACAGCTTCTTTGCACGTCTTGCATTTCAGATCGGAGAAGAAACTGCCATTGCCCAGTCCTGGCTGATCATGGCCCTTTGGATCATTCCCTACGAGCGGTGGAACAATGCATATACGCTGATGGCGTTTTCCCTGCTGCTTGTGCTGTTCCATGCGGCCGCCATGCGGCACGGCGCGGATATGCGGCTGGACCTGAAGCGGATCGGGTTTTACCCGCTGGTGCTGCTGGGCGCCATGTTCCTGGCAGTGCTGTTTTCCTATGAGCCGTCCTCGTCCATGCGCTTTTTGATTTACCATATCTCCGCGGCGCTGTGCATGCTGGTGACGGTCAGCGCGGTCCGCTCCAGCGAAGATCTCAAGCGGCTGGTGGACGGCGCGGCGTTCTGTGTGATGGCAACGTCGCTGTATGGCGTGTACCAGCGTATTCAGGGCGTGGAGGTCAACGCCTCCTATGTGGATCTGAAGCTCAACGAGGGAATGCCCGGCCGGGTCTATTCCATTTTTGATAACCCCAACACCTTTGCGGAAGTGCTGATCCTGCTGCTGCCGCTGGTGCTGGCCCTGGCGCTGTGTTCCAAGCGGAATATCTCCAAGCTGGCGGCTTTTGCTGCATTCGGTGTGGGCGCAGCTGCACTGGGCATGACCTATTCCCGGGCCAGTTGGGTCGGTATGGCCTGCGCCATGGTGGTCATGGTGTTTTTGTGGAAGCCGAAGCTGATCCCGGCGTTTGCAGCGCTGTGTATCGTGTGCATCCCCCTGCTGCCGGATACGATCTGGAACCGGATCCTGACCATTACCAACCCGAAGGATACTTCCACGGCCAGCCGTCTGCCGCTGTATAAGGCGGCGCTGGAAGTGATCCGTACGTCGCCGGTCTCCGGTGCCGGATTGGGCACGGCTGCCGTGCAGTCGTATATCAGCGACATGAATCTCTACCATGGATCGGCACCGTTTGTCCACGCCCATAATTTCCTCCTGGAGGTGTGGATCGAGGCCGGCCTGCTGGGAATCGTCGGATTTTTCAGTTCCATGTTGTGGAATATCAAGCGTGCAGCCTATGCGGCGCGGCACTGTGCGGATTCGGCAGCGCGGACGATCACCTGTGCGGCCTGCGCGGCTATGTGCGGAGCGCTGGTCTGCGGCCTGGCGGATTATCTTTGGAACTATCCCCGGGTCATGTGCATTTTCTGGTTCGTGTTCGCAGTGGCGATCGCTGGAATCAAGCTGTGCTGGAGCGATGCAGCTGCTGCAGAACAGAAAATTTCTTGACATCAGAAGAAAAAACGGTAAAATGGTAGGAGTCAATGGCTTTGACTCCTACCATTTCCCTGTAAAGAGAAGCTGGAGAGCGAGACTCGGCAGTGTGCCTGTTTGGGAGCATACCGGACCCATCCATGAGGAAAAAAGCCCAACCCCACAACCAGCTGGGACACTACCAGAAGCGGGAACCATTTCCGCAAAGCCGTTGGTCAAAAAACGGCCTTGACCACAATTGGAAAAACTTCATAACCGGGTGTAGCGCAGTTGGTAGCGCGCTTGCTTTGGGAGAATACGCCCAGGCCGCCCCACAACTTCATAACCGGGTGTAGCGCAGTTGGTAGCGCGCCTGCTTTGGGAGCATACCGGGACCATCCATGAGGAAAAAAGCCAAACCCCACAACCCGCTGGGACACTACCAGAAGCGGGAACCATTTCGGCAAAGTCGTTGGTCAAAAAACGGCCTTGACCACATGTTTGACCACAGTTATAATCACTTTATATCCGGGTGTAGCGCAGTTGGTAGCGCACGTGATTTGGGTTCACGGGGCCGGGCGTTCGAATCGCCCCACTCGGACCAAAATCCCGCAAAATTGTTTTATTTTGCGGGATTTTTCTTTATTTTCGTCCTATAATATTCAAAATTAATTTTCTTCTCTTGTCGTAATTCTATGGAGGGCCGGAGCATGGTTATTGAAACAAAAAGGCTGATTCTGCGCCCCTTTTTAGAAGGTGATGCGGCGGATGTCTACGAATATCTGAAAGAGCCAGCAGTCAACTGCTTTGCCAGCATGAAGCTGCACTCCTTGGATGAGGCCAGAGAGGAGATGAAAAAGCGGCTCAGCGAGACGGAATACTACTTCGCCATCACCCTGAAGGAGGGCGGCAAGGTGATCGGCGAGATCGACGCCCACCCGGAGGCGGGCGAGCCCCACGCAGGTGAGGACGCCCCGCGGGACACCTTCAGCCCCTGCTGGATGCTGAACGAGGCCTATCAGGGCAAAGGATATGCCTTTGAGGCGGCCCGAGCCTTCTTTGACTATCTCTTTTCCCAAAAGGGCGCAAGGCGCATCTACGCTTATACTGAGGACTATAATCTTTCCAGCCAGCGCCTGTGCGAGAAGCTGGGGATGCGCCGGGAGGGATTGTTCCTGGAATTTATCTTCTTTGTGAACAATCCCGATGGTACCCCCAGATATGAAAACACCGTGCAGTACGCCATTCTGAAAAAAGAGTGGGACCTAAAGCAGTCCGATTGATAATATGCAGAGCAGAATACCGCCCCCTGAAATCCGTGGATGTTCAGATGGCGGTATTCTTTGTATATAGCGTGTTAAATACTGATACGCCTGATGCGAGAGCAAAGCAAAATTGGGGCAACAGCCAGTTGCTTTGCTTTTTGCTCCCGCTGTGGTACAATCCGGACAAGGTGGTGATCAACATGGATACCAAAGAAATCCTTCTGGAACTGCGCACCAAGCGGGGACTCTCCCAGGAGCAGTTGGCGGAACAAGTGCATGTGACCCGTCAGGCGGTTTCCCGCTGGGAGACCGGCGAAACAGTGCCCAACACAGAAACCTTGAAACTGCTCTCCAGGCTGTTTGATGTCTCTATCAACACCCTGTTGGGTTCACCCAGGCAGTTGATCTGTCAGTGCTGTGGCATGCCCCTGGAGGACGCCAATATCAGCCGGGAGCTGGACGGCACCTTCAACGAGGAGTACTGCAAGTGGTGTTATGCCGACGGGAAATTTGTCTACACAAGCCTTGAGGAACTATTGAACTTCCTGGAAAGTCATATGTCCAATGAAGCCTGGCCCCCGGAGCAAGTTGGAGCCTATTTTGAAACTCAGCTGCCAAAACTGAACCACTGGAAATAGTCCGAACTATGAGAATCACCCTCTGAAATCAATTCAGAGGGTGATTTTTGTATCTATGGTTATGAGACCATTCCATCTGCTTCTCTGTCTGCCACTCGGTTTCTTGCTGTTTTCCCAGAATTAAGTATAATGGAGATAAGATTATTCCCAGGCCTTTTTTACATCTGTGTCGCCTGGTAAGCGACCCTTCCCGCTCTTTCCCGAGGTATATTCTGAACATGGAAGTAAAGAAAATGCCCTGCATAGGGGCCGAGAAGAAAGGCGGACAGAGATGATTGGTGCAATTATCGGCGATATTGTAGGCTCAGTCTATGAGTGGAACAACATCAAAACGAAGGACTTTCCCTTGTTCCGGGAGGACTGTTTTTTCACGGACGATACTGTCATGACCTGCGCCGTGGCGGAGGCCATCATGGAGGGCGGGACACGAGACGCTTTTATCGACGCCATGAAGAAATACGGCAGGATGTACCCCGACGCGGGTTACGGCGGCAGGTTCGGGGCGTGGCTGCGGTCGGACAGACGGGAGCCCTACAACAGCTTTGGAAACGGCTCCGCCATGCGGGTTTCCCCCTGCGCATGGGTCATGGACTGCTGCTGGATGTGGTTAGTCGGTGGAAGCAGTACCTTGGAGCTGCAAGATAAATCTGTGCGAGGAGGTCAGCAGAATGACACTGGAAAAACGCTTTGAACAAGAGATGATCAATATCTATACCACGGCGAAAAAAGAGTGCGGCTACAATGCCTCCCGATTCCTCCAATTGGTCAGCACCAAGGGCGGTCTGGCTGCGGCAAAGCAGCTGATTGGCAAGCCCGGCGGCACAGAGGGATTTGCTACGCTGTGGCAACGTGCGTCCAGATAGGACGGAAGTAGAAGTAGACGAAAGGAGGGCAGCTTGAAGGTACTACCCCGTAAGATAACGCGGGAATCCACCTGACTAACCGAAAAGCGAAAGCTGGCACGGGACAATAGCACGTCAGGAAAGCGGT
>DYBL01000039.1 GCA_019418625.1 Clostridiales bacterium
TTTGCCCCCTATGGGTATCAGCTGGTAGATGGAAAACTGATGATCAACGAGGAAGAAGCAGAGGCGATTCGTGTCATCTATGACCAGTATGTTCACACGGACATTGGCGCAAACGGCATTGCAAAGTATCTGGAAAACCACGGTATCCGCAAGATTCCCCGGCAGAATGGGAAGAATCCCCTGTTTGACGCACATTTGATTCGCTTGATTTTGAAAAATCCGGTGTACTGCGGCAAGATTGCCTATGGCCGCCGCAAGATGGAAAAAGTGCGCGGCACAAGGAACGAGTATAAGCTGGTGGAGCAGAACAACTACCTGCTGGCAGAAGGATTGCATGAGCCTATTGTTTCGGAAGAAGTCTGGCAAGCGGCGCAGGTGAAGCTGCTGGCACAGGCCAAGAAATACGAACACGTCAACCGTGGGAAGGATGAACACGTACATCTACTCTCCGGCATTGTAAAGTGTCCTGTCTGCGGAGCCGGAATGTACGGGAACAAAAGCATCAAGCACAAGGCGGACGGCAGCAAGTACAAGGACTTTTATTATTACGGCTGTAAGCATCGCTCCATGATTCGTGGGCATAAGTGCGATTACAAAAAGCAGCTTCGGGAAGAACTGCTGGACGATGCCGTGGCAGAAGTCATTGTAAAGCTGGTGAGCAATCCAAAGTTTGCGGCTATGATGCAGGAAAAGATCAACATGAAAGTGGATACCGCCGCCATTGACCAGGAGATTGCCAATTACGAGAAGCAGCTGCGCCAGCATTATTCCGTCAAGGCAAAACTGTCGGAGGAGATCGATTCTCTCGACCCGGACGACCGGCACTATGTGCGGCGCAAGGCAGACCTTGATGACCGGCTCTACAAGATGTATGATAAGATTGAGGATACCGAATCTCTGCTGATTGCGGCCAGAGCCAAAAAGCAGGCCATTGAAGCGGAAAAACTGACCGGTGACAATATCTATAAAGTGCTGATCTATTTTGAAAAACTGTACGGCGTGATGAACGAAGCGGAGCGGCGGCAGTTGATCGAGGCATTGATCTCTGAGATTCAGATTTACCCGGAACGCCAAGCCAATGGACAGTGGTTAAAATCCATCAAATTTAAGCTGCCGATTATCGAGGAAGACATGAGTATTAGTTTGGACAATGAAGAACAAGTCGAGACAATAGTGTTGCTACAAAGAGGAACCTTGTAGAAATCCTTAGATTTAGGCACTTTTCCCGCCATGTGGTGTTTGACGCAGAGGGTGATAAATTCCGCAATAAGCGTATTGAGGACTATATCACGGTTTCGGTAGTTATTGATATGGAGTGTGGGAACACAAAAAACTAAATAGTTGACTGAAAAGGACATCGTGCAAGCGGTGTCCTTTTCTTTTAGGCGAAACCGCAGATTTTGAAACAGTCTGCGGCTTTTTTATGCCCTCATGTTACGCAGTAGGGGCAGAAAAAGCCTTGATACAAGCGGCTTTGCGGGCGCGTTTCTCACGCGGTAAGGGCTTTATCCCTAAACCCTCAAAATCGCTGTTCTACTGCGTAACAAATCCGCAGCAAAGGAGTGATGAAGCTATGGCAGTTTTCCGCGTGGAGAAAAGCAGGGGCTACACCGTAATGAGCAACCACCACCTACGCAACAAGGAACTTTCCTTAAAGGCAAAGGGGCTTTTGTCGCAGATGTTGTCCTTGCCGGAAGATTGGGACTACACCCTTGCGGGGCTGTCCCATATCAACCGGGAAAGTATCGACGCGATCCGCACCGCCGTATGGGAGCTTGAAAAAGCCGGATATATCACAAGGCGGCAGGGACGCGACGAAAAGGGCAAAATGGCTGCAATCGAATACACCATTTACGAGCAGCCGCAATCCCCGTCATTGGAAAACCCGATGTTGGAAAATCCAACAACGGATAAGCCGGTATTGGAAAATCCGACAACGGAAAACCCGACGTCGGATAATCCAACGCAAATAAATAAAGAAGAACAAAGAACTGACTTATCCAAAAAAGAAAAATCAAATACAGATTTATCAAATACCCATTCCATTCCTATCCTTTCCCCTAACTCCTCTCCTTTGGGGGACAACGCGGCAGAGCCGCAGGAACGGAAGCGAAAGGAAGCGGCAGCACAGAGCGCGTTTAAGATTTACGAGGAAATCATCAAGGACAATATCGAGTACGACATTCTCAAACAGGATATGCCCTACGACTATGACAGGTTAGATGAAATCGTCGATCTCATGCTGGAAACGGTCTGCACCCGGAGAAAGACAATCCGTATTGCCGGGGACGACTACCCGGCGGAGCTTGTCAAGGCAAAGTTTATGAAGCTGGACAGCGAGCATATCCGTTTTGTCCTTGACTGTATGCGGGAGAACACAACCAAAATCCGCAACATCAAGCAGTATTTACGGGCGGTGCTGTTCAACGCCCCGTCCACTATCGGCAACTATTACACTTCCCTTGTCGCTCACGATATGGCGAGCGGCGCACTTGCGCCGAGAAAGCCGAAGTTTGGCGACCCGGACTATTACTCATGCAACGAGGGCGTATTTTCCGCGCTTTATCTCATAGCCTAACCCTTGCAGACGGGATAGCAATTCCTCGAAGCTGTTTACTTGCGGGATTAGGGTATCAACGGCAATCTTCAATTTTGCCTTTGCGGATTTCTCCTTGTGGTACGCAGCATAATTTTTTCCCTTGCTGCCTTTCTCCGGCACGACCACTGACAAGCCGTTTTCCCGGCACAGCCTGTCACTCATGTTCCGTATGCCGTAATAGGTGCGCTTATTGGAAACGTACTTGTGGTGATCTACAAAGTTGACCGCGCAAAAAATGATATGGTTATGGATATGCCCTTTGTCAATGTGCGTCGTAAGGACGTATTCATGCTGCCCCTTTGTTACCGCGTCGGCAAGCTGCCGCCCAATCTCATGGGCTTTTTCGTAATCGACTTCCCCCGGCTCAAAAGATTGTATCAAGTGGTGGGCGAGGTTGTTTCCCTTATCCAACGCTTGGGACAGGGTAAAGGCAAACTCAATGTCTGCCGTTTCATAGGAGCAGCCGAAAGAGGACACAAGCATTTTCCCGTCCGTTTTATCCGGGTTTTGGATATAGTCAAGGGCTTTGCTCAACGTGCTTTTAACAGGTTTAATCTTTGTAATCGCCATAACTCCGCAAGCACCCCCTTGATTTCCTCTATGTCCTCTTTATAGACGCTGCCCGTCGCATTGACGCGCCGCGCTATCTGATTGATATTGACCCCGATTTTCTGTATCTCTGCTGTCATAGCCTTTATGTCGCTATGGTCTATCTGAATGATGTACCCGTCGATTGCCATTTTCCGCAGATAGCTTTCCATGTTCCGGGTGGGGACGAGCTTCATTTTCTGCTCAATCAATGCCCGTTCTTCCTCGGTTACTCTGAATTTGATTTGCACCGTCCGTTTCCTGCCGCTCATACCGCGCTCCTTTCTCCCTGCAAAAGAGGGTTTGGGACACTTCCCAACAAGCAATTTTCAGCCGCCGCGCCGCAGGGCGCAGGGGCGAAAATACGGAAGGGGTACCCCTTTCCTATGCTTGCTATTCATCTTTTCGTATTCTCCCACGATGAAAGCGCAGATTTGCCGAACACTTCCGCAGAAAAAGAAAAACGCCATAGAAACAATCCGTTTCCATAGCGTCCTTTTGCCTGTTTTGCTTTGTGCTTACTCTTTTTCGACTTCCGTAATTTCCCTTGCCGTTGCGGTTACAATCCGTATGCCTTTATCACTCATGCCGTCCAGTAGCGCGTCAAGCTGCCGCCGATTGGTGGATTTCTCCGCGTTGCTGTTGGGAAAGAAAAATTGATCTACCGAAATATGATACCGCGTTACAAGGTCATAGAACACTTGCAAACTCGGCTGTTGCCCCTTATTCTCAATATTCGTAAGGTAGCGCGAGGAAATATATAACTCATCGCTTACCTTTTTCCGGCTCTCGCCGCGCTCATTTCTCGCGGCTTTTATGGCTGCCCCGAAAGCCTTGAAGTCGTATAATGGTACTGGTCGCTTTGCCATTCTCAATTCACCCTATTACATTTTACAGTTCACCTTTCTATTTGGATGTGTCTACACATTTCGTAGTATTGGCTTAAATAATTCCTATTATTCACACTCCGTCTATTGCTATTGTTCGCTTGACCGTATATAATATATCATGGTAGGCTTTGAGCAGAAAGGACGGGTACAAATATGGAATATATGTCTTGCGCAGAAGCAGCGGAAAAATGGGGGATTTCTGCAAGACGGGTACAGAAACTTTGCGAGAAAAACCGCATACCCGGCGCGGTAAAGTTCAGCCGCGTTTGGCTGATACCCAAAGACGCGGAAAAGCCCGTTGATGGACGGCGCAAAATCCTGTCTTAGGAAAATCTTAATATTTAATCATGTAAGAAATAATAAACAGAAACCCTTGCGCTGATATAATGAAAAAAATACCCCTTTGGAAAGGATTAAGAATATGTCAGAAAAAATATTGATTGTCGATGATGAAGTCGAAATTGCGGATTTGATAGAAGTATATCTAAAAAACGAAAACTATACCGTATTCAAATTCTATACGGCAACGGAAGCACTGGAATGTATCAATACGACCATGCTTGACCTTGCCATTTTGGATATTATGCTTCCCGACATCAACGGGTTTACCCTATGCCAAAAGATTAGAGAACGTTATACTTATCCTGTCATCATGTTGACAGCGAAAGATGCGGAAACGGATAAAATCACGGGGCTTACTCTTGGCGCAGATGATTATATTACAAAGCCATTCCGCCCTCTTGAAATGGTCGCACGGGTAAAATCGCAATTAAGGAGGTATAAAAAGTATAATGTTGCCCTTCCAGAGGAAAAGCAACATATCATTCTATATTCTGATCTAACGCTGGATATAAAAAAACATGAGTGTTGGCTAAATGATAAACCAATCTCATTGACACCTACCGAGTTCTCTATTTTGCAAATCCTTTTAGAGAACAGGGGGATTGTCATTAGCGGAGAGGAGTTGTTTCACAGGATATGGAAAGACGAGTATTACACGAAATCGAATAACACGATCACCGTCCATATCCGACGCTTACGGGAAAAATTAGGTGATACTCTGGAAAATCCAAAATATATTAAAACCATTTGGGGAGTGGGGTATAAAATTGAAGAAAAATAAACAAGATGATTTTTCTGTATTCCAACGAAAGATTGCAATTCGTTTTTTTGGAAGCGCAGTCCTGTCTGTCCTAATTGTAGTGGCAATATACTTGTTTCTTTGGAAAAGGAGATTGGGCGATTTCATTGTATATCTCTTAGAGTTCTTTCTACAAATGGAGCATGAAGAAGCGTTTTTAATCTATCATAACAATTTTAGGGGATATAAAGAAATCTTTTTCACGGTCGCAATTATCACTATTTTCTTGCTGCTGCTTCTCTTCTTGTTCCGTTGGATTACCCGCTACTTTAAGGAAATCAACGGAGGAATTGACAACCTTTTAGAAGATGATGAAAGCAAGATTTGTCTTTCGAGAGAAATGCTACCGTTTCAATGTAAGTTAAACACCGTGAAACGAAATCTTCGACAGCAAAAAGAAGCAACCGCTCTTGCCGAGCAGAGGAAAGATGAACTTGTTATGTACCTTGCTCATGACATTCGTACTCCGCTAACCTCGGTAATCGGCTATTTAAGCCTTTTAGAGGAAGAACCCGATATGACGGTATCTGACCGCGCTAAAAATGTTCATATCGCTTTAGAGAAAGCATACCGGCTGGATAAAATGGTTAATGAATTTTTTGAAATCACGCGCTATCATTCAAGGCAAATTAAGCTATCAAAGCAAAATATCGACTTGTATTATATGCTGGTACAACTACGTGATGAACTCCTGCCGACATTTACGGGGCAGAATAATTCCATTGAACTTAATTTTGATGAAAACACAACCATATATGCAGATCCCGAAAAGTTAGCCCGTGTATTCAGCAACATCTTGAAAAATGCAGTAACATATAGTTACCCCAACACAAAAATCATTGTTTCTGTTGAGAATACAGAAAAGCATATTGCCATTCTGTTTCAAAATCAAGGTGAAACCATCCCTGCCGAAAAGCTCTTGTCCTTATTTGATAAATTTTATCGCTTAGACGAAGCACGTATTTCTGATACAGGCGGAACAGGTTTAGGTCTTGCAATCGCAAAAGAAATCGTATTGCTACATGGCGGTACGATTGAGGCAAAAAGCGAAAATGAAACCATTACATTTTCTGTTATCCTACCTGTATCTTAGGATTATCTTAGGAATTAAGCAACCTAATAGTAAAGTTCCAACCGCCCCTTTACGGTAAAATGTTTACTGTAAGGGGGCATTTTTAATACTCTAAAATCTTAGGAAAGGACACAGAAGTTTATGAACGAAAGAAATGATAAACAGCACGAAAGGCATAGACGGGTAAGGAAAAGAAAAACAAACCGACTGATTATCCTTATCCTCACCTTTTCCATCATAATTATTGTAATCGCTATTTTGGGGAGCCTACTCCTTAAAGGTTCTGAAGAACATGTAATACTCAATTCGACGGATACACAACCGGGTCTAACGCTTGATGATATATCATCGGGAGTTGGGGAAAGCGACAAGCCGCAATCCTCAACTGATGATACAGAATGGAATTTGGTTTTGGTAAATAAATGGAACCCTATCCCCCAAAATTATGAAATAAACCTTGTCGAAGTTCCCGGCGGCGAAAAAGTTGACGAACGTATTTATGAGCCGCTTATGGAAATGCTGGAAGCAGCAAAAGAAGGAAACTGGGATCAGCTTCCTATGGTAGTGTCCGGCTACCGCACACAGGAAAAGCAGCAGCAATTATACGATGAAAAAATTGCTGAATATAAGCAAGAGGGATATTCAAATGAAGAAGCTGTCGAACAGGCTGAACAATGGGTTGCTGTTCCCGGATATAGCGAACATCAGCTTGGTATTGCAGTAGACATCAACGGTGCTACTTATGACCTTTATTTTTGGCTTCAAGAAAACAGTTATAAATATGGCTTCATCTTCCGCTATCCCGGTGCCAAAACCGATATTACCGGTACAGCCGAGGAAGTATGGCATTACCGATATGTTGGAGTAGAAGCGGCAACCGAAATGTACGAACAGGGGCTTTGCTTAGAAGAATATCTTGATAGAGTAGAAAATAATCATTAAGCTGCCGGACGACGGCAAAAGAAAAAAAGCCGTCGTGCAGCAGCCCTATTAACACGCCTAATGGAAACGACGGCTTTGAAAAATCGAAGCCGCCGTTTTTTGTGCCCTTTACAAACAAATGACGACTTATAGGATTGCGGCGGTATCTTGGAGGTATCGCCGTGTTTCTACTCTTGCGACATAAATCGACATATTTTAGCTTATCAAAAAAAGCCCTTGCGTTGCAAGGGGATATTCCGGCTATGAATATGAACTGTCAATACATATAGTTACTGCTTACATTTCCTTTGCACCCGTCTGCGTCTTGCGGACGGGTGCATTTTGCTTTTTTCAAAAGTTTTTTCAAAAACTTTGCTTTTCCATTTGGCATAGACACGGCACGTCCGTGGAAGGCAGCCGAAAGGGGATAAATAACCCGCCCCCGGGGACGAGAGGGGGTGAGAACATGGATTACCCTGCTCGGTTTGAATGGCAAACAAGATGTGAGTTTAATGCGTACTGCAAGCGCACGTTACGCAATGAACTGATCGACGCTTGCCGGGAACGCAAAAGCCGCAAGCGGCACGAAGTGAGCTTTGCAGACCTTACCCCGCACGAAGAAAAGCAGCTTTATACCGTTGACAGATATTTTGTCAACGAGGACGAAGAAGCCTTTTGCGCGGGTGGCTTAAAGATCACCGCGAAACTGCTTGCCGAAGCTCTGCACTCCCTGCCGGACGAAAAACGTCAAGCCGTACTGCTGTACTACTTTTTTGACATGACAGATGTTGAGATCGCGGAGCTGATGAAAGTACCCCGCAGCACAGTACAGTACCGCCGGACAAGCTCTTTTGAACTGCTAAAACGATACTTGGAGGAACGCGCCGATGAATGGGACGAATTGTAACACCGACGAGCGCGGCTTATTGCCCTACCCGGTCATTTTAGCCGCGACAAAGGGCGACCCGGAAGCCATGAACATTGTCATGCAGCACTACCAAAGCTACATATTAGGCGCATCTTCTCCGCCGGGGAAATTTTTTGAAAAAACGGCTTGACAGAGAGAGGAATACATGCTATATTATGCGCATGGTTAGTTAAAACTAACTGATGCAGAAAGCGAACGTGAGGTTCGCATTCTTTTGCAAGAATAGTTAGCTTAAACTAACTAACGGCGCGGCAGCAGCACAGCCGGGGCGGGAGACCGGTCCCGAGCGGAAAATCAACACCTCTCATTGGGAAGCACAGTCAAAAGGGCGGCGCTCCGGGGCTTTGTCTGATCCCCTCGGAACGCGGGCGGCTCCGCATGATCCTCACGGAGCCGCCCCACAGACGCCCGATGCCGCGAACGACCTCCCGCCGAAAGCGGCGGACAGAAAGGAAGAAACCTGCATGAATCAAATCGCCATTGTTTATTGGAGCGGTACCGGCAACACGGAGACCATGGCCCAGTGCATTGCCGAGGGCGTGAAAGAGGCCGGCGGCCAGGCACAGCTGCTTGGTCCGGGAGAGTTTTCCGCCGATCGTTTTTCAGACTTTTCCGCCGTGGCGTTCGGCTGCTCCGCCATGGGCGCCGAACAGCTGGAAGAAGCGGAGTTCGAGCCCATGTTCTCCTCTGTGGAGGGGGCGCTGGGCGGCAAGAAGATCGCACTGTTCGGCTCCTATGGCTGGGGCGACGGCCAGTGGATGCGGGACTGGTGCGCCCGCTGCGAAGACGCCGGCGCCAATCTTTTTGAAGAAGAGGGCCTGATCGCCCACGAGGCACCCGATGCCCAGGGCCAGGAGGCCTGCCGGGAGCTTGGCCGACGGCTGGCTGTCTGGTAATTTTGCTCATCCGTACGGCTGCGCTGTACTGGTTTGATACTTATCTCCTTTTTCCCCTCATCTGCCCCCGCACGGGTCTCCGTGCGGGGGCAACTCCTGTGCTTTACAGTTGATTTGGTTTAAAGGGCGAAAAAGATGGGGAGTTTTCATTTGGAATTGGATGATTTCGCCAAAGTGCGCTGTGAATGAAAAAAATGGAAGACTGCCGCTTGACAGATGGAGTTAGTGATGGTAAACTCAAGCTGCAATTGAGTTAGAAATAACTAACCATACGATGTGTACCCGAGCGGGGATAGCAGACACAAAGGGGAGGACGGAAATGATGCCGCTGACGATGGCAAAGACCGGGGAGCCGGTCACGATCCGAAAGATCACCGGAAAGGACGAGGTGCGGCTGCATCTGGCAGAGCTGGGCTTTGTGGTGGACAGTGAGGTGACCGTGGTGACGGAGATCGCCGGAAACCTGATCGTACAGGTGCGGGGCAGCCGGGTGGCGCTGAACGAGGCCATGGCCAACCGCATTATGATTTAAGGAGGAGAACGGAATGAAAACACTCAAGGATGCAAAGGTAGGCCAGACGGTCACCGTGGCAAAGCTGCACGGGGAGGGCCCGGTGAAGCGCCGGATCATGGACATGGGCATCACCAAGGGCGTGGAGATCTTCGTGCGCAAGGTGGCGCCGCTGGGCGATCCCATGGAGCTGAATGTACGGGGGTATGAGCTCAGCGTCCGCAAGGGCGACGCGGAGATGATCGAGGTCCTTTGAGACGCGGCACAGGCCGCTTTTATTTGATACATGAGTTAGTTTATACTAACAATTTTCTGGAAGGAGAAAACCATGGAAACGAAGATCGCATTGGCGGGCAATCCCAACTGCGGAAAAACGACGCTTTTCAATCAGCTGACCGGCTCCAACCAGTACGTGGGCAACTGGCCCGGCGTGACGGTGGAAAAGAAGGAGGGCCGGCTCAAGGGCCATAAGGACGTGGTCATCCAGGACCTGCCGGGCATTTACTCCCTCTCTCCCTACACGCTGGAGGAGGTGGTGTCCCGGAACTATCTGGTGCGGGAGAAGCCGGACGCCATTTTGGACATCGTGGACGGCACCAACATCGAGCGAAACCTCTACCTGACCACCCAGCTCATTGAGCTGGGACTGCCGGTGGTGGTGGCGGTGAACATGATCGACCTGGTGCGCCGCAATGGAGACCAGATCGACCTTGCCCGGCTGGGCCAGGCCCTGGGCTGCCAGGTGGTGGAGATGAGTGCCCTGAAGGGCGAGGGCGGCATGGCCGCGGCGGAAAAGGCCGTGGAAGCGGCCGCCGCCGGCCGGAAGGGGGAACTGCCCCATGTGTTCACCGGCAGCGTGGAGCACGCCCTTGCCCATATTGAAGAGTCCATTGCGGGACTGGTGGACGAGGCGTATCTGCGCTGGTACGCCATCAAGATCTTCGAGCGGGACGAGAAGGTGCTGGAGGAGCTGAAGCTCACCGACGAGCTGGCGGCGCATCTGGAAGCCCACATTGCCGACTGCGAGACGGAGCTGGATGACGATGCCGAGAGCATCATCACCAACCAGCGCTATGCCTACATCAGCGGCGTGGTGGGCAAGGCCGTGCGGAAAAAGGCGGCGGCCCACAGCCTCTCTGTCTCCGACAAGATCGACCGGGTGGTCACCAACCGGCTGCTGGCCCTGCCCATTTTCGCGGGCGTCATGTTCTTGATCTACGCCATCGCCATGGGGAGCTTTGCCATCGAGACGGACCGCTTTACCATCCCCATCTCCATCGGTACCGCCGCCACGGACTTTACCAACGACGTGATCTTCGGCGAGTGGGTGCCGGGTCTGTTCCACAGCCTGCTCACAGGCCTTGGCGTAGCCGAGGGCACGTGGATGTACGGCCTCATTCAGGACGGCATCGTGGCAGGCGTGGGCGCCGTGCTGGGCTTCGTGCCCCAGATGCTGGTGCTGTTTTTGCTGCTGGCCGTGCTGGAGGACGTGGGCTACATGGCCCGTGTCGCCTTCATCATGGACCGGATCTTCCGGCGCTTCGGCCTCAGCGGCAAGAGCTTCATCCCCATGCTGGTGGCCACTGGATGCGGCGTGCCGGGCATCATGGCCTCCCGCACCATCGAGCAGGACCGGGACCGGAAGATGACCATCATGACCACCGGCTTCATCCCCTGCGGCGCCAAGATGCCCATCATCGGCCTGTTTGCCGGTGCCCTGTTCGGCTCTTCCGCCTGGGTGGCCACCTCCGCCTACTTCATCGGTGTGGCAGCGGTCATCGTCTCCGGCATCATGCTCAAGAAGTTCAAGGCTTTTGCCGGGGAGCCTGCGCCCTTCGTCATGGAGCTGCCCGCCTATCATGCTCCCGCCGGCAGCAACGTGCTGCGGGCCACCTGGGAGCGTGGCTGGTCTTTCATCAAGCGGGCGGGCACGGTGATCCTGCTTTCCTCCATCGTGCTGTGGTTCCTCCAGGGCTATGGCTTTGTGGATGGCGTGTTCCAGGCAGTGGAGGACAACAACGACTCCTTGCTGGCTGTTATCGGCAACGCCATCGCGTGGATCTTCTATCCTCTGGGCTGGACCGGCCAGTGGGCCTGGAAGGCCGCCGTGGCTACGTTCACCGGCCTCATTGCCAAGGAAGAGGTGGTCAACACCTTCGGCGTTTTGTACCACTATGCCGGTGAGGTGGACCTGATGGAGGATTCCAGCCCCCTGTGGGCGCTGGTGGCCGCGGATTTCACCGCCCTGAGCGCCTACTCCTTCATGATCTTCAACCTGCTGTGCGCGCCGTGCTTTGCGGCCATGGGCGCCATCAAGCGGGAGATGAACAACCCCAGGTGGACGGCGGGCGCCATCGCCTATATGTGCGGCTTTGCCTACGCGGTGTCCATGATCGTCTACCAGGTGGGCGGCCTCCTTACCGGAGAGGTGTCCTTCGGCCTCCTGCCCGCTGTGGCGCTGGCGCTGCTGGCGGTCATGGTGTACCTGCTGGTGCGCCGGGGCTATCAGGGTGAGACGGAGCTGCGGCACCTGACGGCGGTGTCCGCGGCCAAGATGTGACGGAAAGGAGCGTTCTATGCCTCAGATGCTGGGCCAGGCCCTGGTGGGACTGATCCTTATAGGCGTGGTGGCCCTGGCGGTGCGGTCGGTGTGGAAAAGCCGCAAGGCCGGCGGGCACTGCTCGGGAGACTGCAGCCGCTGCGGCGGCGGATGCCATCACGGAAAATGAACCAAAGAGGGCGGAGACACACAGTGTCTCCGCCCTCTTTTATAAAAAATCCCCGCCCGGCTTGGCCCGGACGGGGAAAGTGGTCAGCCGTTGGCGGCTTCGTACTGCTTGAGGAAGGAAACCAGCGCCTCCACGCCCTCTTTGGGCATGGCGTTGTAGATGGAGGCCCGCAGACCGCCCACGCTCTTGTGGCCCTTGAGGTTATCAAAGCCTGCGGCCTTGGCGGCGGCGACGACCTGGGCATCCTGCTCCTTGGAGGGGGAGACGAAGGGCACGTTCATCACGGAGCGGTCCTCTTTCCGGACGGCGCCGGTGAAGAAGCGGCTGGAGTCCAGGAAGCGGTAGAGCACGTCGGCCTTTTCCTGGTTGCGCTGCGCGGCTGCCTCCAGTCCGCCATGGGAGAGCAGGTACTTGAAGACCTTTCCGCAGCAGTAGATGGCCCAGCAGTTGGGGGTGTTGTACAGCGAGTCGTTGTCCGCGTGGACCGCGTAGCTGAGGTAGGTGGGCACGAAGTCCGGCAGATCATGGCGGATGAGATCCTCGCGGATGATGACGATGGCCATGCCGGCAGGACCCACGTTTTTCTGCACGCCGCCCCAGATGAGACCGTAGTCGCTGACGTTGCAGGGGCGGGAGAGGAACATGGACGACTGGTCGGCCACCAGCACATGCCCCTTGGTGTCGGGCAGGGTGTGGTAGGTGGTGCCGTTGATGGTCTCGTTTTCGCAGATGTAGACATAGTCCGCGTCGGCGGGGATGGCCAGGTCGGAGCAGTCCGGGATGTAGGAGAAGTTCCGGTCGGCGGAGGAGGCCACCACCTCCACCTTCCCGTACTTCCGGGCCTCGGCAATGGCCTTTTTGGACCAGGCGCCCGTTTCCACATAGCAGGCCGTGCCGTTTTTCATCAGGTTCATGGGCACCATGGCGAACTGCAGCGTGCCGCCGCCCTGGATGAACAAAACCTTATAGTGATCGGGGATGCCCATGAGACGGCGCAGGTCAGCCTCGGCTTCGTCCCGGATCTGCTGGAAGACCTGGGATCGATGGCTCATCTCCATCACGCACATACCGCTTGCGCGGTAGTTGAGCATCTCGGCGGCGATCTCTTCCAGCACTTCCTCCGGCATCATGGCGGGGCCGGCGGAGAAGTTATAGGTGCGGCCGTACTTCATTGCTTGCATCTCCTCTCATGATTTTGGCTCTGGTGAGCCAGATTGAATCCAGTATACGACAGCGCACGGGAAAGAATCAACGGATAATTCCACCGCATCACCCGCCGCACCGGCGGGGCGGGATTATGCAAAACAACAGGAATGAGAAAATGAAGCGGGAAAACTTGAAATCTTAACGAGATTTTTCTATAATGTTACCATCTATGTGTGTTGCTGCATTTGGAAAGCAATGGAAAGTCGGAGGGGAGGGAGAGACATGCGTGCTGACGGGACCCGCGTCCGGGGCCTGAGCCCCATCGTACAGGCGCTGCCCTATATCATGCCGCGCCGGTATGACGCACAAAACTGGGCCAACGACTATGCCGATGAGGATGTCCTGCGGGACTATATCCGGCAAAAGCGCCGGGAGGGGCAGGCAGTCACCCACATGAGCGTGCTCATGGCGGCATACTACAAGGCGGCGCTGGAAAACCCCAAGCTGAATTATTTCGTGGTCAACCGCAGAGTTTACTGCCGCAACCACTTCTGCTTCAGCTTTGTCATTTTGAAGACCCGCGCGGACGGCACGCCGGACGAGACGGTCATCAAGATCTTCCTCCAGCCGGAGGACACGGTATTCACCATCAGCCAGCGGGTGCGTGAGGCGATCCGGCGCAACCTGGTGGCGACCCACAATAACCGCACCGACCGGTTCGCCAATATGGCCTTTTCCATTCCCGGCCTTGCCCGGCTGGTGTTCGGCCTTGCGTACCACCTGGATCAGCACGGGCTGCTGCCCCGCCGCATCATCGACCTGAGTCCCTTCCATACCAGTGTGTTCATCACCAATCTGGCGTCCATCAACACCAGCTATATTTATCACCACTGCTATGAATTCGGCACCACCAGCGTGTTTATGTGCATGGGCAAGCCTGTGCCGGACCCGCTGGTACCGGGCAAGCGGCGTATGCCGCTGGGCGTGGTGATGGACGAGCGGATCGCCACGGGCATCGAGTACTCCCGCTTTTTTGCCGCCTTCGGCCGGTATCTGCGGGATCCGGCCTGCCTGGAGCGGCGGCTGGACGGAGGCGGGGAAGCGGCACAGGAGGAGAAGATGACGGTATGAATCGATCGGAACAAACGCCTGCCCGGGACCGGGAAGCGCGCACGCCGGCGGACTGGCTGCGGATGGAGTGGAACCATATCGGCCTTTATATCCAGGCGCTTGCCAAGTGGCTGGCGGTGGCCGCGGTGACAGGCGCAGCGTGCGGCGTGGTGGGCTCCGCATTCCACATCGGTGTGGAAAAGGCCACGGAGCTGCGGGGGGCCCATGGGTGGCTTTTGTGGTGTCTGCCGCTGGCGGGGCTTGTGATCGTGGGCTTCTATAAGCTCACAAAAACCGAGGGCCAGGGCACCAACGACATCATCGACGCGGTGCATCTGGGCAAGGGCCTTTCCATCTTCCTGCTGCCTGCCATTTTTCTGGGCACCGTGCTTACCCATCTTTGCGGCGGCTCCGCCGGACGAGAGGGCGCCGCACTGCAGATGGGCGGCACCATCGGCCACCAGGTGGGCGCACTGTTCCGCCTGGATGACCGGGACATGCGCACGGCCACCATGGCGGGCATGGCGGCGTTTTTCGCCGCCCTGTTCGGCACGCCCCTGACGGCCACGGTGTTTGCCATGGTGGTCATCAGCATCGGCATCATGTACTATGCGGCGTTCATTCCGTGCCTGACGGCCTCCTTGATGGCCTATGGCGTGTCGCTGCTTTTGGGCGTGGAGCCTACCCGCTTCACGGTGGACATGCCCGCCCTGGAGGCGGTGATGCTGCTGCGGGTGGCGGTGTTGGGAGCGCTGTGCGCTCTGGTGTCCATCCTGTTTTGCAACACCATCCATTTTGCCGAGCATCAGATGGCCCGCCGCATCCCCAACGCCTGGGTGCGGGTGGTGACCGGGGGCGTTGGCATCATCGCCCTGACCTATCTTTGCGGGACCACGGACTATAACGGCGCGGGAATGAATATCATCACGGCGGCGGTGGAGCAGGGAAGCGCCCATCCGGCCGCGTTCCTTTTGAAGATCCTCTTCACAGCGGTAACGCTCTCCGCCGGCTTCAAGGGCGGCGAGGTGGTCCCCTCGTTTTTCGTGGGTGCCACCTTCGGCTGCGTGGCCGGTCCGCTTTTGGGCATTCCCGCCTCCTTCGGCGCGGCCCTTGGACTGGTGGCCGTGTTCTGCGGCGCCGTCAACTGTCCGGTCGCTTCCATCTTCCTTTCGGTGGAGCTGTTCGGAGACGGCGGACTTTTGTACTTTGCCCTCATCTGCGGCATCAGCTACATGCTCTCGGGCTACAACGGCCTTTACTCCAGCCAGACTATCCTCTATTCCAAGCTCAAGGCCCAGTACATCAACGTCCATACCAATGCCCACCACGCAGGCAATCCCCACGCCGAGCCGCCGGTGCGGGGCAGCCTGAAAGAGGAATGAAAAAAGCCCCCATCCGGGGGCTTTTTTATTTTGCCTGTGCGGGCTTTGGCTCTGTATGCAGCTGGGCCAGCGCCAGGACACAGGGAGCCAGGGCCAGCAGCACACTGCGGATCCCCAGGGCTTTCCAGCAAAGAAAGCACGTGCCCACACCGCAGTGGAAACTCAAAAGCGTCTTGCCGAAAAAGCCGGCTTTGGGACGCTGATCCTCTCCGGCGGCCGTGTGGGCCAGCGCCATGGTGAACTGGCGGAAGTTGTTGGTGGAAAAAATGCTGGAGCTGACAAAGCCGTCGGCGCCGGGGAAGCTGTTCCACTGAAAGGCCATGGCGAAAAACAGCGGATAGAGCCCCAGCACCGGAGAGATGCCGGCGGGAAGAAGGGCAACGAGCACGGCGGCCGCCATGTCGATGCCCACGCTCAGAGGCCGCAGGTCTGCCATACGGCCACGGGGCAGCCATACGGTCAGGGCGATGCCGGCCATGTACAGCGCGGCGCCGCCCAGGCGCAGGAGCATGTCGGTCCAGCTGCCGCCCAGCAGATCTGTGGTCAGATAGATGAGGTTGGCTGTCTGGGCGGAGCCAAACAGCCCGGTAAAACGCAAAATGGTGTAGACACCGAAAAATCCGCCGATGAAGGCCATGGTAAAATGGATGCGCCGCTGTGCCTGTGCCATATGCGTTCCTCCTTCTCTCTTTTTCAAAGACCCAGCAGCTCCCGGGCCACGGTCACGTTGCGCTGCTCCGTCTCCTGCAGACGGGCTACGGCCTCCTCCCGGGACTGGGGCGTACCGGACTGGCGGACTGCCTGATCGATCATGCCGCACAGGGACTGGGCCGTCACGGAGCCCAGATCCACAAACAGCTCCTGCCCCATGTACTTGAGGAAGGAGGATACCTTGGGATCATACACCACGCCCACCAGGGGCACACCCTGGCTGGCGGCAAAGATCAGCGCGTGCAGCCGCATGGATACCACTGCCTCCATGCGGGCCAGGGCGCCGATGATGGTGCCGGCGCCGCCGGCGTCATCCAGGAAATAGTGGGGGATGTCCAGCGTTTCTGCCGCCTGGCGATGAGCCACCGGATCCAGGTGCTTTTCCACCGCCGTGAACACGGGGATCAGACCATAGGTCTCATAGGCATAGCGGGCCGCCTGGGCAAAGACGGGGGCCTTTTCGTCAAAGCCCTTCCACTGGCGCAGGGCGAAGCACAGATATTTTCCGTGGGGCGGGATACCGGCGCGCAGCAGCACACTGTCCACCTCCGCGTCGCAGGCGGGACGCAGAGTCAGGGCCGGGTCTGCCGTCAGCAGGATGCGGGGCACGGTGACGCCCATGCGTAAAAGCTCCTCCTGGGAATCCGGCTCCCGCAGGGTAATGACGTCCACATAGGCGTTGAGCACCTTGGCAGCCAGACGGCGGTGGCTTTCCCGGGTGACGGGGCCGATGCCGCAGCCGTACATCTGCACTTTGCAGCCGGCGCGCTTGGCGGCGCGGATGTTATAGAGATAGAACCACAGGGAGCGGCGGGAGGTGACGTCCTGGATAAGGCTGCCGCCGCCGTTGATATAGAGCTTGGCATGGCGCATGGCGCTGTGCCAGGCCAGGAAGCTGGAGCGGTGCACCGCCTGGACCCGGTAGGTCAGGCGGGTGGACTTGGGGTCCTTGCTCAAAACGGTCATGGGCATGTCCGGATCGATGGAGCGCATCTCCTGCAAAATGGCCTCCAGAATGGCATCGTCGCCGGCGTTGCCGCGTCCGTAGGCGCCGCAGATGACCACGCCGTCCCGTGCCCGTGCCGGCCGATGGTGCCGCCGGAGGATCTCCTCGTAAATATGCAGCTGGGTGTCCACCGTGTTTTGGATGGAGAACTGTGTGGAGGCCTTTTCATAGAGCTTTTCACCCATGTCATGGCGCAAAGCGTCGTCGTTGCCCAGAGCGGCCAGGTAGGTGCCCAGGGCCTCCCAGTCGCCGGGGGTGAACAAGAAGCCGTTGACATCCGGATCGATCAGGTGCGGGATGCCGCCCACGGCGGTGGCCACCGTGGCCAGGTGGAACCGGGCGCCCTCGGTCAGGGCATAGGGGAAGGTCTCGGAGAGGCTGGTGAGGGCGTTGATGTCCAGCGAGGCGTAGAATTGGTCCATGCCGCCGCTGATCCAGCCGGCAAAGGTCACCTGCTTTTCCACGCCCAGCTCCCGGGCAAGCGCCCCCAGCTTCTCCCGCTCCTCGCCGTCTCCGGCGATGACCAGACGCAGCCGGGGGCAGGCGGCGTAGCCTGCGGCAAAGCCCCGGATGAGGGTGGACATGTCTTTGACGGGGTTGAGCCGGGCTGCGATGCCCACCACCACGGGATTTTCCTCCGCGTCCACGCCCAACTGCCGCAGATATTCCAGACGTTCCACCTGGGACGGCGGAGCGGGGGTGAAGTCGATGCCGTTATAGATGGCGTAGAACCGGTCGGCGGGGAAGCCCCGGGAGATCAGAAGATCCACCATGGCGTCGGACACGCCGATGCGGTAGTCCAGCTTGCGCAGGGCATAGGCGTTGATGGTGCCGAAGGTGAGTCGGCTGAGGGGACGGCCCATGTAGTCGAGCCGGTAGTCGCTGTGCACGGTGGTCACCACCGGGAGCCCTGTGGACTTGCGCAGCATGGCGCCGATCATGTTGGCCCGGGAGCCATGGCAGTGGATCAGCTCAAAGCCCTCCTGGCGGATATAACGGGACAGCTCCCGGCGCACCCGCAGCACATTGTTCCCGCCGCAGATCCGGGTGGGGATTCCCAGCTTTCTGGCCTCGTCGGCAAAGGGACCGTCCCGGAAGCACACCAGCTGGGCGGTGATGGTTTTATTCAAATTTTGCAGCAGGCTGAGCACGTGGGTCTTGGCACCGCCGGAGTCGCCGCCGCTGATCAGATGGATGACCTTCATGAAAATGTCCTTCTTTTACGAAAATGTTCTTGAGAAATCGCAAAAAGTATTATACAATGTTTCGCAGACATTGTCTATAAAGAATCGGGCGGCCCCGCCGCTTATGGAGGAACGTATGGAACAAAAAGCAAAGCGCGTTGGAAAATTTAATGTCGTCGATGTGATCGCCGTGGTGCTGATCCTGGCGGTGGCCGCATTTGCCGGCATGAAGCTGATGAACCGCGGCGGCGAGGAAGGCGGCCAGGCGGCCATGACCAAGGTGACCTATGTAGTCAAGGCCGAGGGCGTGCCGGTGGAGCTGTATGAGTCCTGCCAGGCGCATCTGCCCTCTCCCCTCATGGCCTCCGGGGAACTGGTAGGCGGCCAGATCGAAAGTGTGGAAAAGGAGCCCTACTATGTGCTGGGCCCCGACGGACAGTGGGTGGAGGATCCGGAGCATGTGACGCTCTATTTCACCGCCGCTACCGAGACCCCCACCGGCGAGGTGATGACCACCAAGGTGGGCGACCAGGAGGTCCGCATCGGCAAGAAGGACTATATCCTCAAAAGCGAGTACATTGAGATCAACGGCGGCACGGTCATCGACGTGCAGTGGGAAGATATTCAGGAGTAACCGATAAAGAGCGCCGCGCAGAATGCGCGGCGCTCTTTTTATTCCTGGGGGCGGTCAGGCGGCAAAGAGGCGAACCAGCGGACGGAAAAATCCCGGAAGGCGGCGATATGAGGCGGAAGATAGGCACTGTACCGCCAGTGCAGATACAGCTGGCGCACGTGGGCAAAATCCTGCAGATGCAGCAGGGCGATGCCGTCCGTCTGGGGAGGCAGGCCTGTCCGGCTGGGCAGAAAGCATACGCCTACGCCGCAGCGGACAAAATCGCACAAAGTGATGGGATTGTCGCTTTCCGCCACGATGCGGGGAGAGAAGTTGACCTCATTGCAGGCGTTTTGGATGATCCTGGCCCAGGGACGATCCCGCCGCAGGCTGACGAAGGGAACGTCCCGCACGTCGGACAGGCGGACGGACTCCAGATGTGTCAGGGGATGGCCTGCCGCTGCGGCCAGCACCACATCCTCCCGCAGAAGAAGGCAGGAGCTGCGGGGCAGCACCTCGTCTCCCACCAGGGAGTCGATGAGCATATCGTAGCTGGGCTGCTCTGTTTCACCGAAGATCCGCTGGGTGATCTCAAAGCGCACATCCGGGTATACGTCCAGAAAATCCGCCAGCAGCTGGGGCAGCAGGGCGGTGGCGGAGTGGACGCAAAGCTGGATGCGGCTCTCCGTCCCGGTTTTCCGGGCGTTGATCTCCGCCCGGGCGTCCTGCAGGGAGGAGAGGATCTGCCGGGTGTAGCGCAGCAGGATCCTGCCGTTTTCATTGAGCCGCATCCGGCGGCCGTCCCGGTCGAACAGGGGCACGCCCAGCTCGTTTTCCAGGTTGCGGATGGTCCGGCTCAGGGCGGGCTGGGCCAGGTTCAGCCGCTGTGCTGCCCGGGTCATATGCTCCAGCTCCGCCACGGCCTGGAACTGTTTGAGTTGAAAAATCTCCATGTCACGCACCTCTGTTCGCATGTGGAAAACGATTTTGGCCGCTTTTTTTGTACAGTATCACAGAAAACACCAAAAGTAAATATACGATTTATTGAAATTATAATTATTAGTTATCAGTTTATCACCATAAAGTGTTAGACTGGAAAAGATATTTTTGGTATAGTGTCAAAATAACACCATTGTAATGAAAAGACGGCGAAAGCCGGCTTTGGCAGCTGTGTTGAAAGGACGGGATAGTATGGTGCAGTTTGATCCTTTGAAGTATTCCTTTGCGTCTCACCGGAACGTGGTCTATGCCAGAAAGGGCATGGCCTGCTCCACGTCTCCCATTGCCTCCCAGGTGGGCCTGGAGATCCTGAAGGCCGGCGGCAACGCCATGGACGCCGCCGTGGCCATGGCCACCACGCTGCCACTGGTGGAGCCTACCGGCAACGGCCTGGGCAGTGACTGCTTTGCTCTGGTATGGAGTGCCAAGGACGGCAAGCTCTTCGGCCTGGACGGCTCCGGCGTGGCGCCCATGGCGCTTTCTGCCGAGAAGGTGAAAGAGGCAGGCTATACTGCGGTCCCCGTCAACGGCTGGCTGCCCACCATGGTGCCCGGCGCGCCCAGCGCCTGGGCCCTGCTGCGCCGCCGCTTCGGCACCAAGACCATGGCAGAGCTGATGGCTCCCGCTATCCGCTATGCCCGGGAGGGCTTCTGCATCCCTGTGAACGTCTATAAACAGTGGAAGGCGGAGACCGCCCGCTTCACCGCCGCCGCGGAGAAGGAGCCCGAGGTTTTCGGCCCCTGGGTACAGTACTTCACCAAAAACGGCAAGACCTACGAGGCAGGCGATACATTCTATAATCCGGACTTTGCCGCCACGCTGGAGTCCCTGGCTGCAAGCGACTGCGAGAGCTATTACCACGGCGAGATCATGCACAAGATCGTGGACTTCTCCCGCAAGACCGGCGGCTTCTTTGCCGAGAGCGACTTTGAGAACTATCAGGCCCAGTGGGTGGAGCCCATCTCCGTCAACTACAAGGGCTATGACGTATTCGAGATGCCCCCCAACGGTCACGGCATCACCGCCCTTATGGCACTGAACATGCTCAAGGGCATGGAGCTGAGCGACGAGCGGGAGACCGCCGACGTCTATCACAAGATGATCGAGACCACCAAGCTGGCGTTCGTGGACACGAAGAAGTTCGTGGCGGATCCCCGCTATATGCGCACGAAGGTCTCCGACATGCTCTCCGACCGCTATGCCGATGTCCGCCGTGCGCTCATCACCGACCAGGCCGTCTATCCCGAGGCGGGCGATCCCTCCTGCGGCGGCACGGTGTACTTCTGCGTGGCAGACGGCGCGGGCAACATGGTCTCCTTTATCCAGTCCAACTACAACCGCTTCGGCTCCGGCATCGCCGTGCCCGGCACCGCCATCACCATCCAGGACCGTGGTGCCAACTTCTCCCTGGATCCCGAGAGCGACAACTACCTGGAAGGCGGCAAGAAGGCTTACCACACCATCATTCCCGGCTTCCTCTGCAAGGACGGCAAGGCCGTGGGTCCCTTTGGCGTCATGGGTGGCTTCATGCAGCCCCAGGGCCATGTGCAGGTGATCGTCAACACGGTGGATTATCACATGAATCCTCAGGAGTGCCTGGATGCGCCCCGGTTCCAGTGGGTGGGCGAGAAGAAGGTCCAGCTGGAGCGTGAGGTTCCCGCCCACATCGCCCAGAAGCTGGCGGACATGGGCCATCAGGTGGAGATCGTCAACTCCAATCTGGGCATGGGCCGCGGCGAGATCATCTGGCGCATGGAAGACGGCACGCTGGTGGGCGGCACGGAACCCCGGGCCGACGGCACCATCGCCGCCTGGTGATCCATCTTGCCGAAAGGGCGGAACTATGCTATAATCAACCGGTTCACGCGGCCGCGCACCGTCTCGGTGCGCGGCGCGTTGCCGAAGAAAACCAATCTCTAAGGAAGGAAGGCATCACATGCTGCACGACTTGTTGATCCTGTACACGCTGTTTTTCCGCATAGGCGCCGTGACGTTCGGCGGCGGCTATGCCATGCTCCCCATTCTCCGGCGGGAGATCATCCAGAACCATAAGTGGATGGACGAGGAGACCATCATGGATTACTACGCCCTCAGCCAGGGCCTGCCCGGCATCATCGCCATCAATGTCTCCGTGTTCATCGGCTATAAGCAGCGCAAGATCCCCGGCGCGGTGGCCGCTGCGCTGGGAATGGTCTCTCCCTGCATCATCATCATTTCCATCATCGCGTTTTTCCTCTCCAGCTTCCAGGATAATCCCTATGTGCAGCACGCGCTGGCGGGCATCTCCGTGTGCGTGGCGGCTCTGATCCTGGACGCGGTCATCAGCATGTGGAAAAAGGGCGTCAAGGATCTGTTCGGCATCGTGGTGTGCCTGGCCATGCTGGTGCTCAATACCTTTACGGATCTGTCCCCCATTCTGCTGGTCATCACCTGCGCCCTGCTGGGAACCGGCGCAAAAATGGTCCAGGGTAAGACCGGGAAGGAGGAAAAGAAATGATCTACCTGCAGCTTTTCTGGGAATTTCTGAAGATCGGCCTGTTCGCCGTGGGCGGCGGCATGGCCACGCTGCCGTTTTTGCAGGACCTTTCCGAGTCTACCGGCTGGTTCCCCCAGTCCCTGATCACGGACATGATCGCCATTTCCGAGTCCACACCCGGCCCCATCGGCATCAACATGGCCACCTATGTGGGCTGCAACATCGCCGGTTTCCTGGGCGGTGTGGTGGCTACCATGGGTGAGATCCTGCCCTCCATCGTTATCGTGGTGATCGTGTCCAAGTCTTTGGAGCGGTTCCGGGGCAGCAAGACCGTGGATGCGGCGTTTTACGGCCTGCGGCCCGCCGTCACCGGACTGATCGCCGCTGCCGGCATCAGCGTGGTGCAGGTATCCATGTTCCATTTCGACCTGTATGAGCAGACCGGCGTGCTGATGGATGCGTTTGACTTCAAAAAGCTGATCTTCTTCGCGGTAGCTTTTGCCGCCATCAAAAAGTTCAAGCTCCACCCCATCGTGTACATCGCCTGCGCTGCCGTCATCGGTATCGTGCTGAGCTTTTGAAAAAAGTGCCGCCTGTCTTGCAGGCGGCGCTTTTTTGCCAAAATCCCGCTTCCTTTTCCAGGGAAACTGTGGTACAATGGCAAAAACTCTTCATAAAAGTGTCTGGACGGAGGAGGTAATCCCGATGAATCAGCTGTTGGATGCGGCAAACCGCTATTTGAAGGCCTGCGATTGGCGGGATATTGCGCTGCTGAAGGTATGCGTGTGCGCGCTGGGCGTGCTGGTGGGCCTGGCAATGCCCTGGAGCAAGAAATGGGCCGTGGCCTGGGGGGCGTCGCTGGTGTTTGTGGCCACCTATGTGCCTCTGATGGGGAAATTCCTTCCCTTCCTTTTGGGGGAGCGGGTGGAGATCAAAGATATTTATAAGGAAAAGCAGTTGTAAAAGCGGACACTTTGGTGTATCATAACACATACCTTTCTATGAAAGACATCCGGTAAAAAGGAGGAACTTTGCATTATGAGCAGAACCGCAAGCATGGTGATGAAGATCATCGGCGCCAGCCTGGCCTTTGCCGCACTGGTGTGCCTGATCATCGGCGGCTGGCACGACCTGTCCGTGGGATACTGCGGCATGAAGAAGCGCCTGACGCAGAAATTCGGGTCTGAGTATGACGACTATGCTGACGAGGAGCTGTACGAGTGAGGCTCTGCGCCTTTGCATGAATACTGACAGCAGCAAGACAGCCGCCGGGATTCCGGCGGCTGTCTTTTTTCTATGTTTGGACGGCAAACGGGCAGCTGGTAACCGGCCCAACCGGTAGGTTTGGGAAAAAGCTGGAAGAATTCATAAAAGTGATGGGAAGTTTTTGTACACAACAACGGTTTCAATTGTGAGAAAAAATGAAAATGTAACCCGTTTTGTAACTGGCGCGTGGTACACTGCATGCAGTCAGTAAGACAGAGGAGAAAACAGCAAAGAGGGAAATGATTGAAACGGCAAACCGGGGGAAACTCCGGGACGCAAAGCTATGGGGACTACGGCTCTGCTAAGTCAGCCCGGCTGCCAAACGTTTCGTACTCATCATTGGAAAGGAGAACGAAACTATGGCAAAGACGCGGAAAAGAGGCCTGGCGCTGCTGATGGCAGTGGTGCTGGCTCTGAGCCTGCTGCCGGTGAGTGCACTGGCCAGCGGAGAAGATGAGACGACCCACGAGGCATTGACCCTGGCAGTGGGCGATAAGGAGACATTGGTCCCGTATGCGGAAGAGGTCTCCGGAAGATGGTATGTTGAAGACGGCAAGGAAGACGTTGTTTCTGTGGATGAAAACGGCGTCATCCGGGCAGAGGGCGAGGGAAGAGCCAACGTGTATTTTGAGTACACGGAGGAAGTCCCTGTGACCCTGGAAGAGCTGCCGGAAGAGGTGCCTGCGGTGGCCGTCCCCGAGACTCCCTCTGTGGATGCCCCCTCTGTGGATGCCCCCGCCGTGGATGCCCCCGTCGTGGATGCACCTGTGGTGGATGCCCCCGCTGTGGATGATTCCGATGATTCCACTGCGGATGCGCCCGTGGTCGAGGAGATCATGCCTCTTGTTAGCAGCCAGTATTCTGGCGGCAACACCAAAGTGGAGATCTTCCCTGTTGAGGTCGTGGAGCTTGGAGAGGGAGAGACCGTCCTGCTGGGAGAAAGTCTGCGCCTGACAAGTTCCTACTTTGGAAAAGCTGGGGACCAGAAGAAGGTGCTGGAGGTCGTGGTGCAGGACACCAGCGGCAAGGAGCTGTCCAAAGAGACTTACGAGGTGTTCACGGTTGCCGGCAACAATATACCCGCATCCGGTTTGTTTAATGTATTTGATTATTACATTGACCTGATGGTAAAGCCTCAGAGCGGTTACAAGATTGTTTCCACTTACCCTGAGATGGATGAAAACAATCGTGTGCGTATCGTATATGACAAGTTGACCAACTATCTGGGCGGCCAGGAAGAGCGCGAGCTGATCGTTACCGTGGAGGAAAATATCGACACGGAGTACGATGTGACATTCATCTGGAACACCGACGAGTTCGGCGGCATCGGCGCAAAGAACGGCAATGAAGTCTATCACGAGGTGCAGGTGCCTGCCGGTGAGACGATCGGTGATCTGATGCCTGTGGATCCGGTCTACTACAACCTCTATTTCAGAGGCTGGAACACCGGCGAGAACGGCGAGGGCATTGCGGTCAACGCGGATACTGCCATCCGCAGTGATCTGACGGTCTACGGTCAGTGGGACCAGGTTACGGTCGTCACTGAATACCATGTTATGGAGCTGGATACCAAGGTGGACGCGTATATCCGCGCCGCGCTGGATCTGAATGAGGGCGACAGCTACAAGATCCGGGAGATGCAGGTAGCGGACAACAACCGCTTTACCGACTCTGACGACCGCTGGGCCGAAAACAACGGCCAGGCTTACTGGTACATCCTCAACGCCGGCGGCCTGGTATGGGAAGGCAGCGGCCTGGTGTGGCCTGAGCTGATGACCCGTGTGGAGATCTCGGTGGAAGTGAACGGCAACACCAAGGAAGTGGAGATCCCCAGAAAGGACTTTGATCTGGTCCGCCTGAGCGAAAAAGAGGCAAAGGCCCATATTGTGGAGATCTATCTGCGCGATGACAGCATCCCCCAGCCTCCCGTGGAGGAAAAGACCGGCACCCTGATGGTGGGCAAGAGCGTGGCTGGCCTTTCCAGCTACGTGGGCGTGCCTGCGGATTACTCCGTGACCATCACCGTGACCGCCGAGGGCAAGACGGAGCCTATCCGCACCCTGGACAGCAGCAATGCCCATCCCGGCGTGAATGGCCGTGTGCTGCAGTGGGAGCTGAAAGAACTGCCCGTTGGCACCTACACTGTGACCGAGACTTACAGCCCCGACATCGTTGACAAGGACGGCAACATCTACAAGGCAGATGCGTCCAAGGCGCAGATCACCAACAACGGCTCCATCACCGTGACGGAGGATGCCGTGGTGTGGGCCAACGTGACCAACACCTACGAAAAGTCCGGCGAGACCACGGATCCTCCCGGAGAAAAGAAGACCGGCACCCTGATGGTGGGCAAGAGCGTGGCTGGCCTTTCCAGCTACGTGGGCGTGCCTGCGGATTACTCCGTGACCATCACCGTGACCGCCAAGGGCGAGAAATATCCTATCTATACCCTGACCCGTATCGGTTCTCATCCCGGCGTCGACGGCCGCGTGCTGCAGTGGGAGCTGCGGGAGATGCCCGTTGGCACCTACATTGTGGAAGAGACTTACAGCCCCGACATCGTTGACAAGGACGGCAACGTCTACAAGGCGGATGCGTCCAAGGCGCAGATCACCAACGGCGGCGTCATCACCGTGACGGAGGATGCCGTGGTGTGGGCCAACGTGACCAACACCTACGAAAAGTCTGACGGAGAAACCGAGCCTCCCGTCACCCCCGCATCCCTGTCCCTCACCAAGAGCGTTGACAAGACCTATGCCAACCCCGGCGACGAGGTGACCTATACCGTCTATGTCCGCAACAGCGGCACTACCGCCGCCGAGGATGTGACGGTGACGGATACCCTCAACAGCTATCTGACCTTTGTAAGCGGCAGCGAAGGCGTTTCCGCCCAGGGTCAGGAGATCTCCTGGACCGGCGACGTGGCCGGTAAGAGCGTGGTCTCCTTCCAGGTGACCGCACGCATCAGCGCGGATACGCCCGTCAACACCTTCATTACCAACCGCGCCTATGTGGGCAAAACTGCCTCCAACGAGGTGTGGACCAAGGTGGAGGAGAAGACCGAGATCCCCGACGGCAAGGTGGAGCTGAAATTCCGGTATGTGACCGATGTCTTCAACGCCAGCGCAGTGCCCGATGGGGCTACGCCTCCCGAGACCGTGCAGCTGGATAAGGGCAGTGCGTTCGGCGCGCATGATTATGGCACCGGCGATTACGACAGCGGTTACACCTTCCACGGCTGGTTCGCCAATCCTGCCTGCGATGAGCCCATGGAAGAAGACAGCGTTCTGACTCAGGATACCGTGGTCTACGGTTACTGGACCTATTCTTCCGGCAATTCCGGCGGCGGCAGCGGCAGCGGCAGCGGTGACGGCGACGGCGATGGCGGTTCCACCAACATCCCCGATGTGGATGTGCCCACCACCGACGTGCCCGACGCGGGTGTGCCTACCACCGATGTTCCCGGCGAGAGCGGCACCGACCTGGGCGACGGTGACGTGCCCCTGGCCGAGGTCCCCAAGACCGGCGACAGCTCCGCGCTGTGGGTCCTGGCGGCTGCGGTCTCCGGCATCGGCCTGGTGTGGCTGACCGTGTGCAAAAAGCGCGAGTCCGAGCAGTGAGCGCTGCACGGCAGAAAGCAGCAAAATAAAGGCGCTCCCCGAAGATATCTTCGGGGAGCGCCTTTTTCTGTGTCTGGGCATAAAAAAACGGCCCGTATGGACCGAAAATATACTTGACAAAAAAAGAAAGCCATGGTAAAATAAATCGCTTATATGATGAAGAGGGATACGCATCCATTCTTCAGTTTCTACGGATAAGATAGCACATTTCCCATGGCAATGCAAGAGTGAAGCGAGAAATATTTAACAACCGTGCCGGACGTGTCACAACGCCGGCCGCCGACCGAACAACATGTGCCCCCGCGCCGGACAGGACGCGGAGACAGAAGAAAGGTGAATGAGAAGATGGCCAAAGACAAGTACTACGGAAAGACCCTTCGTAAGAACTTTGCCCGGCATGAGGAAGTAATGCCCATGCCGAACCTTCTGGCGATCCAGAAGAAGTCTTATCAGGAGTTTTTGGACACCGGCCTGCGGGAGGTGTTTGGCGACGTGGGCGCCATCACCGACTATCAGGGCAACCTGGAGCTGACGTTCATCGACTACAAGATGGACGAGGCCCCCAAGTACGACGTGGAGGAGTGCAAGGCCCGGGACGCCACGTACGCTGCTCCCTTGAAGGTGAAGGTCCGCCTGCGCAACAAGGAGACCGAGGAGATCAAGGAGCAGGAGATCTTCATGGGCGATTTCCCCCTGATGACCCACTCCGGCACCTTTGTCATCAACGGCGCCGAGCGCGTGGTGGTCTCCCAGATCGTCCGCTCTCCCGGCGTGTACTACGGCAAGGAGATCGACATCAAGACCGATCTGCCCATCCTCACCTCCACCGTCATCCCCTACCGGGGCGCCTGGCTGGAGTATGAGACCGACGCCAACGAGGTGTTCTGGGTCCGCATCGACAAAAACCGCAAGCTGCCCATCACCTGCCTGATCCGTGCCCTGGGCCTCAAGACCGACGCGGAGATCCTGGATACCTTCGGCGACGATCCCCGCATCGCCGTCACGCTGGAGAAGGACCCCTGCAAGACCTATGAGGACGCCATGCTGGAGATCTACCGCAAGCTCCGCCCCGGTGAGCCCCCCACGGTAGAGGCCAGCGAGACCCTCATCCACAACCTGTTCTTTGATCCCCGGCGCTACGATCTGTCCATCGTGGGCCGGTACAAGTTCAATAAGAAGCTGTCCCTGTGGCACCGGGTGGCCGGCTACAAGCTGGTTTATCCCGTGGCCGATCCCGCTACCGGCGAGATCCTCTTCGACGAGGGCCACCTCCTCAGCAAGGAAGACGCCCGTCTGCTGGATACCGTGGGCGTGGGCGAGGTCACCATCGATGTGGAAGGCCAGAGCCTGAAGGTGATGAGCAACCGCATGTGCGACCTTGCGCATTATGTGGACTTCGATCCTCTGGCGGAGTGCGGCATCAAGGAGCGCGTGCGCTTCGAGGTGCTCCAGGAGCTGCTGGGCCAGTACTCCGGCGAGGAGCTGAAGGACCAGCTGCGCCTGCACAAGGATGACCTGGTGCCCAAGCACATCATCATCGACGATATCCTCACCTCCATCAACTACATGAACGGCCTGGCCCGGGGCATCTCCGTCAAGGACGATATCGACCACCTGGGCAACCGCCGTCTGCGCTGCGTGGGCGAGCTGCTCCAGAACCAGTTCCGCATCGGCTTCAGCCGTATGGAGCGGGTGATCCGGGAGCGTATGACTATCCAGGATCTGGACGTGGTCACCCCCCAGAGCCTCATCAATATCCGTCCCGTCACCGCCGCCATCAAGGAGTTCTTCGGCTCCAGCCCCCTGAGCCAGTTCATGGACCAGACCAACCCCCTGGCCGAACTGACCCACAAGCGCCGTCTTTCCGCTCTGGGCCCCGGCGGTCTGAGCCGCGAGCGCGCCAACATGGAGGTCCGCGATGTCCATTACAGCCACTATGGCCGTATGTGCCCCATCGAGACCCCCGAAGGTCCCAACATCGGCCTGATCTCCTACCTGGCCACCTATGCCCGCATCAACGAGTACGGCTTTATCGAGGCCCCCTACCGGGCCGTGGACAAGGCCACCGGCCATGTCAGCGATGAGATCACCTACATGACCGCTGACGAGGAGGACAACTACATTGTCGGCCAGGCCGTTGAGCCCGTGGACGAGAACGGCTGCCTCATCAATGCCCGTATCACCGCCCGCCACCGGGACGAGATCGTGGAAGTGGACCGGGAGAACGTGGACTACATCGACGTCTCTCCCCGCATGATGGTCTCCATCGCTACCGCCATGATCCCCTTCCTGCCCAACGATGACGCTAACCGTGCCCTCATGGGCGCAAACATGCAGCGCCAGGCCGTGCCTCTGCTGCGTCCCCACGCGCCTATCGTCGGCACCGGCATGGAGCACAAGATCTGCATCGACTCCGAGATCGTGGTGCTGGCTGAGGGCGACGGTGTGGTCACCTCTGTGGATGCCCGCCATGTCACCGTCAAGTACGACAACGGCGAGACCAAGGACTACAAGCTCACCAAGTACCTGCGCTCCAACCACACCACCTGCATCAACCAGCGTCCCATCGTGGACGTGGGCGAGCGGGTCCACGGCGGCGATGACCCCACCGTCCTGGCGGACGGCCCCGCCACCGATCAGGGTGAGATCGCCCTGGGCCAGAACATCCTGGTCGGCTTCATGACCTGGGAAGGCTACAACTACGAGGACGCCGTGCTTTTGAACGAGCGGCTGGTCCGGGAGGATCTGTATACCTCCATCCACATTGAAGAATATGAGATCGACGCCCGCGACACCAAGCTGGGACCCGAGGAGATCACCCGGGATATCCCCAACGTGGGCGAGGATGCCCTGAAGGATCTGGACGAGAACGGCATCATCCGCGTGGGCGCGGAGGTCAAGTCCGGCGATATCCTGGTGGGCAAGGTCACGCCCAAGGGCGAGACCGATCTGACCGCCGAGGAGCGCCTGCTGCGCGCCATCTTCGGTGAGAAGGCCCGCGAGGTGCGCGACACCTCCTTGAAGGTGCCCCACGGCGAGGCCGGTATCGTGCTGGATACCAAGGTCTTCACCCGCGAGGCCGGCGACGAGCTTGGGCCCGGCGTGAACATGGTGGTCCGCGTGTATATCGCCCAGCGCCGCAAGATCCAGGTGGGCGACAAGATGGCAGGCCGTCACGGCAACAAGGGCGTTGTCTCCCGGGTGCTGCCCCAGGAGGATATGCCTTTCCTGCCTGACGGTACGCCGCTGGACATCGTTCTGAACCCCCTGGGCGTGCCTTCCCGTATGAACATCGGCCAGGTGCTGGAAGTCCACCTGGGCTACGCGGCCCAGAAGCTGGGCTACAAGGTGGCCACGCCTATTTTCGACGGCGCCACCTACGGCGACATCCAGGAGCTTTTGAAAGAGGCCAATCTGGATCCCGAGGGCAAGAGCGTCCTTTACGACGGCCGCACCGGCGAGCCCTTCGACAACAAGGTCACCGTGGGCTACGTTTACTTCCTCAAGCTGCACCACCTGGTCGACGATAAGATCCATGCCCGTTCCACCGGCCCGTACTCCCTGGTCACCCAGCAGCCTCTGGGCGGCAAGGCCCAGTTCGGCGGCCAGCGCTTCGGCGAGATGGAAGTTTGGGCCCTGGAGGCTTACGGCGCTGCATACACGCTGCAGGAGATCCTGACCGTCAAGTCCGACGACGTGACGGGCCGTGTGCGCACCTACGAGGCCATCGTCAAGGGCCACAACGTGCCGCAGCCCGGCGTGCCCGAGTCCTTCAAGGTGCTGGTCAAGGAGCTTCAGTCTTTGTGCCTGGACATCCAGGTGCTGGATGCCGACGGCAACGTCATCGAGCTCAAGGAGGACGAGGACGCCATGGATACGTTCAACCTGGCCCGGATGGATGCCGACGACGACCGTCACCGCGCGTTTGCCGAGGAGACGGAATTCGAGGAGTCCGGCTTTGATATCGAGGACGCCCCCGAGGATGCCGGCGCGGATCTGGACGCCGACTTCGACGACGAATGATTCAGAATCAGCTCCGTTCGTCAAATCAAACATTCTGAATCATTGAAGGAGGATATCGCAATATGATGGATAACAATACCGGCAACAACATTGCCTTTGACGCCATTAAAATCGGCATGGCCTCTCCCGAGCAGATCCGCGCCTGGTCCTACGGCGAGGTGAAAAAGCCCGAGACCATCAACTACCGCACCCTCAAGCCCGAGCGGGACGGCCTGTTCTGCGAGCGCATCTTCGGACCCACCAAGGACTGGGAGTGCCACTGCGGCAAGTACAAGAAGATCCGCTACAAGGGTAAGATCTGCGACCGCTGCGGCGTGGAGGTCACCCGTGCCAAGGTGCGCCGTGAGCGCATGGGCCACATTGAGCTGGCCACCCCCGTTTCCCACATCTGGTATTTCAAGGGCATCCCTTCCCGGATGGGCCTGCTGCTGGATATCAGCCCCCGCATTCTGGAGAAGGTGCTGTACTTTGCCAACTATATCGTCACCGATCCCGGCGAGACCCCGCTGACCCGCAATCAGATCCTCTCCGAGAAGGAGTACCGGGACTACCGGGAAAAGTATGAGGACGATTTCCAGGCCGGCATGGGCGCCGAGGCTGTGAAAAAGCTGCTCCAGGACGTGGATCTGGAGGCTCTTTCCCAGCAGCTCCACGCCGAGCTGAAGGATGCCTCCGGTCAGAAGAAGGCCCGCATCGTCAAGCGCCTGGAAGTGGTGGATGCGTTCCGCCTGTCCGGCAACAAGCCTGAGTGGATGGTCATCGATGTGCTGCCTGTCATCCCGCCCGAGCTGCGCCCCATGGTGCAGCTGGACGGCGGCCGGTTCGCCACGTCTGACCTGAACGACCTCTATCGCCGGGTCATCAACCGCAACAACCGCCTCAAGCGGCTCATCCAGCTCAATGCGCCTGACATCATCGTCCGCAACGAAAAGCGGATGCTCCAGGAGGCTGTGGATGCCCTGATCGACAATGGCCGCCGCGGCCGTGCCGTCACCGGCGCCAATAACCGCGCCCTCAAGTCCCTGAGCGACCTGCTCAAGGGCAAGCAGGGCCGTTTCCGCCAGAACCTGCTGGGCAAGCGCGTGGACTACTCCGGCCGAAGCGTTATCGTCGTCGGCCCCGAGCTGAAGATCTACCAGTGCGGCGTGCCCAAGGAGATGGCCGTGGAGCTGTTCCGCCCCTTCATCATGAAGAAGCTGGTGGAGGACGGCACCGCCAACAACATCAAGTCCGCCAAGAAGATGGTGGATAAGGGCGTCACCGAGGTGTGGGATGCCCTGGACGTGATCATCAAGGATCACCCCGTCATGCTCAACCGCGCTCCGACGCTGCACCGTCTGGGCATCCAGGCTTTCGAGCCCGTGCTGGTGGACGGCCGCGCCCTGAAGCTGCATCCCCTGAACTGCACCGCCTTCAACGCCGACTTCGACGGCGACCAGATGGCTATCCATGTGCCTTTGAGCGCTGAGGCCCAGGCAGAGGCCCGGATCCTCATGCTCTCTGCCAACAACCTGCTGCGTCCTCAGGACGGCGGCCCCGTCACCGTGCCTACCCAGGATATGGTGCTGGGCTCCTACTACCTGACCATGGACCGCATGGGCAAGGCGGAAAAGGGCGCGGAGACCATCTGGTGCGAGGACGCCGGCGACACGGCGCTCACCGCCCAGTCCGTGGTGGATGCCGACGAGTTCCTGGCCGAAAACGAGAAGGCCAAGGCTGAGGGCAAGCGCCCCGCCACCTACAAGCCCCTGCACTACTACGCCAGCGAGGAAGAGGCGCTCATGGCCTACAACGACCATGTGATCGGACCTCACTGCCCGGTGGGCGTTCGGGTGCACAAGGTCATCGACGGCGTGGATCGCGCCAAGGTGGTGGAGGTCACGCCCGGCCGCATCATCTTCAACCAGAACATCCCCCAGGATCTGGGCTTTGTGGACCGCAGCGACCCCGAGAAGGCCTTCGACTACGAGATCACCTTCACCTGCGGCAAAAAGCAGCTGGGCCAGATCGTGGACCGCACCATCAAAAAGCACGGCTTCACCATGGCCGCCGAGGTGCTGGACGCCATCAAGGCCACCGGTTACAAGTACTCCACCCGCGCCGCCATCACCGTCTCCATCGCGGATATGACCATCCCGCCCAAGAAGTACGAGATGGTGGCCGCCTCTGAGCAGGCGGTTCTGGACATTGAAAACCAGTACAAGATGGGCTTCATGACCGACCACGAGCGCTACAAGCAGGTGGTGCAGGTCTGGGAAAAGACCACCAACGACGTTTCCGACGCTCTGCAGAAGAACCTGGACCGCTACAACCCCATCTTCATGATGGCGGACTCCGGCGCCCGTGGCTCCATGAAGCAGATCCGTCAGCTGGCCGGTATGCGCGGCCTGATCGCGAACACCGCCGGTAAGACCATCGAGATCCCCATCAAGGCAAACTACCGCGAGGGCCTGACCGCTCTGGAGTACTTCATTTCCTCCAGAGGCGCCCGTAAGGGCCTGGCCGATACGGCTCTGCGTACCGCTGACTCCGGTTACCTGACCCGCCGAATGGTCGACGTCTCCCAGGATGTCATCATCCGCGAGGAGGACTGCCATGTGACCCACGGCATCAAGGTCTCCGAGATCAGCGAGAACGGCCAGGTGATCGAGAAGTTCTCCGACCGTATCCGCGGCCGCTTCCTGGTGGGCGACGTGGTGGACGCCGAGACCGGCGAGGTGCTGCTGTCCGCTGACCACATGATGCAGGAGAGCGACGCCAAGATCCTGGAGTCCCACCGCTGGGTGCAGGAGAACTACCGGCCCGGCGACCGCTGCGCCTTCGATCCCGCCACCGACGAGCATCCCACCGTCATGATCCGTACGGTCCTCACCTGCAAGGCCCACAGCGGCGTGTGCGCCAAGTGCTACGGCATGAACCTGGCCACCTCCAAGCCCGTGGGCCCCGGCGAGGCGGTCGGCATCATTGCCGCGCAGTCCATCGGCGAGCCCGGCACCCAGCTGACCATGCGTACGTTCCATACCGGCGGT
>DYBL01000004.1 GCA_019418625.1 Clostridiales bacterium
TCGGCATGGTCAACTGCAAGACCACCGCCGTGCGGCTGATCCCCGCCCCCGGCAAGACGGTGGGCGTGTCGCCGGGGACGGCGATCATGTCCAGGCCCACGGAGCAAACGCAGGTCATGGCCTCCAGCTTGTCCAGGCACAGCACACCGCTCTTGGCGGCGGCGATCATTCCCTCGTCCTCGCTGACGGGGATGAATGCGCCGGAGAGTCCGCCCACGGAGGAGGACGCCATGACGCCGCCCTTTTTCACCGCGTCGTTCAAAAGAGCCAGAGCCGCGGTGGTGCCGTGGGTACCGCACACCTCCAGGCCCATCTCCTCCAGGATGCGGGCCACACTGTCACCCACAGCGGGGGTGGGCGCCAGGCTCAGGTCCACGATGCCAAAGGGCGTGTCCAGCCGGCTGCTGGCCTCCCGGGCCACCAGCTGACCCATGCGGGTGATGCGGAAGGCAGTCTTTTTCACCGTCTCGGCCACCACATCGAAGGGCTGGCCCTTGACAGACTGCAACGCGTGGTACACCACGCCGGGGCCGGAGACGCCCACGTTGATGACCTTCTCCGCCTCACCCACGCCGTGGAACGCGCCGGCCATGAAGGGGTTGTCCTCCACGGCGTTGCAGAAGATCACCAGCTTGGAGCAACCCAGTCCGTCCTCGGCGGCGGTGGCCTGGGCCACCTCCTTGACCACCCGGCCCATGAGGGCCACGGCGTCCATATTGATGCCCGCCTTGGTGGAGCCCACGTTTACGGAGGAGCAGACAAAGCGGGTCTGGGCCAGCGCCTGGGGAATGGAGCGGATCAGCTTCTCATCCGCCAGCGTCATGCCCTTTTGCACCAGAGCGGAGTAGCCGCCGATGAAGTTGACGCCGCAGCGCTCCGCCGCGCGGTCCAGCGCCAGGGCGAAGGGCACATAGTCGTCCGTCTCGCTGGCACCGGCCACCAAAGCCATGGGGGTGACGGAGATGCGCTTGTTGACGATGGGGATGCCGAACTCCCGCTCGATGTCCTCGCCGGTGCGCACCAGGTTCTCCGCATAGCGGCAGATCTTGTCGTACACCTTGCCGCAGGCGCGCTTGGGGTCCGGGTCGCAGCAGCTGAGCAGGGAGATGCCCATGGTGATGGTGCGGATGTCCAGATGCTGTTGGTCGATCATTTCGATGGTGGAGAGGATCTCCTTCTGATTGAGCATGGTCTCCCCTCCTCAGATGTTGTGCATGGCGTCGAAGATCTCCTCCCGCTGGATGCGGATGGAAAGCTCCATCTTGGTGCCCAGCTGAGCAAGTGCTTCGCTCAGTTCGCCGATGGAGGCGGTGGACTTGCTCACGTCCACAGCCATGACCATGGTGAATGCCCCATGGAGAATGGTCTGAGAGATATCCAGAATGTTGACGTTGTACTCGGACAGCAGGATGCAGATGGCGGCGATGATGCCCACCTTGTCCTGGCCCACGACGGTGACGATGGCGTTCATAGGTCTCCTCCTTGCAGGGCGGCCCCCCGGGCGCCCGTTCTTTCGTATGTGCGGCGCATCGGGCGCGCCGCGTACAGCGGCTTTATTGTAGCACGGATCCGCCCGGATGTAAACCCGGCGCAGCGGGAACGGCCCCGAAGGGCGTCCCGCTGCGCCGCAGCGATGAGTCAGATCTCATCAAAGAACTTGGCATGGATGGCCTTGACGGCCCGGTTCACGTCCTCCTCGTCCAGCAGGACGGAGACGCGGATCTCGGAGGTGTTGATCATCTGGATATTGATGCCCGCCTCGTAGAGGGCCTCAAACATCTTGGCGGCCACGCCGCAGTTGCTCATAAGGCCCGCACCTACGATGGACACCTTGCCGATGGCCTCGTCCGCCTCGATGTGGTCGAACCGGATGGCTTCCTTGTGCTCGTTGAGCACCCGTTCCGCCTCCTCCAGGTCCTTTTTGTGTATGGTAAATGCAATATCCTTGGTATCTTCCCGGCCGATGGACTGCAGGATCAGATCCACGTTGATGTTGTTCCGGCTGAGCAGGTCGAATACCTGGAACGCCACGCCGGGGTTATGCTGCAGCCCCACCAGGGCGATGCGGGCGATGCTCACGTCCTTTGCCACGCCGGCAATATTGGTTTTCTCCACTTTTGTAACCTCCTTGACTTTCGTACCGGGCTTGCGCTCCAGGCTGGACAGCACTTCCAGGTCCACCCGGAACTTTTTCGCCAGCTCCACGCTGCGGTTGTGCAGCACCTGCGCGCCCTGGCTGGCCAGCTCCAGCATTTCGTCATAGGTGATCTCGTCCAGCTTTCTGGCGTTGGGCACCAGACGCGGATCCGCCGTGTAAACGCCGTCCACATCCGTATAGATCTGGCACAGCTTGGCGTGGAACGCCGCCGCCAGCGCCACGGCGCTGGTATCGGAGCCGCCCCGGCCCAGGGTCGTCACATCCCCCTGCCGGTCCACACCCTGGAATCCCGTGACCAGAACGATGCGATGCTGATCCAGCTCCGAGCGGATACGCTCGGAGTCGATCCGCTTGATGCGGGCATCGGCATGGACACCGGTGGACTGGATGCCCACCTGCCAGGCGGCCAGGGACACGCAGGGCAGTCCCATGGACTCCAATGCCATGGCGCACAGCGCCACGGAGATCTGTTCGCCGGTGGAAAGCAGCATATCCATCTCCCGCTTGGAAGCGTGGGGGTTGATCTCCTCCGCCTTGGCGATCAGGTCGTCGGTGGTATCTCCCTGGGCGGAGAGCACCACGATCACGTCGTTGCCCTCCAGATACGTCTCCGCGATGATGCCCGCCACATTCCGGATGCGCTGGGCGTCCCGCACGGAGCTGCCGCCGAATTTTTGTACGATCAAACTCATAGTGTTTCCTTCTTTGCCTCAGATTGGTTGCGTCCCCCGGTCCATGGTATGCCGCCGGTCCGGCCGGCGTACCTTACAGCACCCGCAGGCAGGCCTGGGTCCGCAGTCCGGCGGACAGCTCGGCCGCCTTCCGGCCGGTCAGCATCTCGGTGAGGAACACAGTGCCATCCTCCTCCGAGAGCACCTGGATCTGCCCGAACACCTCTGCCGCCCGGTCCGCGCTGTCCGCAGTGCGCACATACCAGCGCCCGGAAAGCTCCATGGGGTCCACAAATCCGGTGGGATCGGCATCCCACCCAAGAGGCTTGCGATGGACGCCGGATTGGAGCGCCTCCATCACATCCGCCACACAGGCAGACGCTGTGGGCAGCGCGCCGGCGCCCTTGCCATAGAACATGACCTCTCCGGTGGCGTTGCCGCGCACCACCACCGCGTTGAATACGTCCTCCACATTGGCAAGGGGCGTATCCTCCGAAATGAGGTGGGGCGAGACGTAGGCGCTGCGCGCTCCGTTCTCCAGCCGAACGGCCCGGCCCAGCAGCTTGATGCGGTAGCCCGCCCGCTCCGCCTCCTTCACGTCCTTCAGGTCCAGGCGGGAGATGCCCTCCATGGGCACTGCCGCCGGATCGGTCTGGCGGCCGAAGGCCAGGTCCGCCAGGATGCAGGTCTTGCGCCCGGCGTCGATGCCCTCCACGTCGGCGGTGGGATCGGCCTCGGCGTAGCCCTTCTCCTGGGCCTCCCGCAGCGCGTCGGCAAAGGAGGCGCCGGTGCGCACCATGCGGGTCAGGATGTAGTTGGTGGTGCCGTTGAGGATGCCGTACACCTCGTCGATGCGGTTGGCGGCCATACACTCGGTCAGCGGATGCAAAATGGGGATGCCGCCGCCCACGCTGGCCTCAAACAGGTAGCTGACGCCTTTTTCCCGTGCCAGGGCCAGCAGCTCACAGCCGTGCTCCGCCACCAGCTGCTTGTTGGCCGTGACCACATGCTTGCCCGCGGCCAGGGCCCGGCGGGTATATTCGTAGGCGGCCTCCACCCCGCCGATGGTCTCCACCACCACACGGATGTCCGGATCGCTTTCGATGCATCCGAAGTCGTCGGTCATCCGGTCACGGTAAGGCCCGTCCTTGAAATGACGCACCAGAATGGTCTTGACATGCAGGGGCTCGCCCAGCTTGCGCTCGATCTCGCGGGCGTTCTCCTCCACCACCTTGGCAACGCCCGTTCCCACCGTACCAAGGCCCATGATCGCGATTTGAATCATCTCTCTATATTCCTTTCCGCTCAGCCTGCCAGGATCTCAAATTTGATCACGTCGTCCAGGCTGGCCACGTTGCTCATCAGCTGTTCCAAAGACTCCTCCATCTCCGAAGTCTCCGCGGAGATGGTCACCGCCGCACAGCCGTTGGTGGGGATGCTCTGGTTGATGGTGAGGATATTCGCGCCGGAAGACGCGAACACCGTCAGCACCCGGGACAAAATGCCCGCGTTGTCCTTGAGCATGGCATAGAACGTGATGATATGCTCGGACTTCATGTCGTTGAAGGGCTGTACGGAGTCCTTGTACTTGTAGAACGCACTGCGGCTGATGCCCGCCAGGCGGGTAGCCGCACCCACGGTGTCCACCTCTCCCGTCTGCATCATGCGCTTGGCCTCCGCCACCTTGATGAAAATTTCCGGCAGCGCGTCCGCCGCCACGATATAATATTTAATCTCTCTGGCCATGTTTGTTTTCCTCCTGTGGTCATTTGTCCATCTATGTTGTTCATCTTAGCAAAAAAAAATCGCCCTTGCAACCGGAAGAGCGAAAATTTTTTTGGAGAATTTGGAAAAACGCCGCCGTTTACAGGGGCAGCTTCTGTGAAAACCGCCCAACAGGCAGGCGCCCGGCCTGTGGCCGGGCGCCGTTTTCCGTTTTTGTGCGCTCCTTACCGGACGCCGTGCTCCGCCTGATAGACTGCCTTCATAGCGCGGTAAGTCTCGTAGCAGTCCAGCTTGGCCACCGTCTCGAAGGGGGCGTGCATGCTGAGAACCGGCACGCCCGCGTCCAGCGTGGTGATGTTGCGGTTGGCCATATAGGCCGCCACAGTACCGCCGCCGCCGGCGTCCACCTTGCCCAGCTCCGCGATCTGCCAGACCACACCGCAGCGGTCGAACAGGCCGCGGACATAGGCCACCGTCTCGGCGTCAGCGTCGGAGGCGCCGGACTTGCCCCGGGCGCCGGTGTACTTGCAAAGGCCCACGCCGTAGTTCACGTAGGCGGCATTGCGCTTTTCGTACACCTCGCCGTAATCCGGGTCGTAGGCCGCCGTCACGTCCGCGCTGAGGCAGAAGGAGTTTTCATAGCACCGCCGCAGCGCCACGCCCTGGGATGCGCACAGGTCCTCCATGAACGTATCGAACGCGGCGGACTGCATGCCCGTCACGCCGTCGGAGCCGATCTCCTCCTTGTCCGCCAGCATGCACACGGCGGTGCGTGCCGGTGTCTCGTCCAGATCCAGCAGCGCCCGCAGCGCCGCGTAGCCGCACACCCGGTCATCGTGGCCGTAAGCGCCGATCATGGAGCGGTCCAGACCGATGTCGCAGGCGTTTGCCGCGGGAACGGCCTCCAGCTCGGCGGAGGTGAAATCGTCCTCCGTAAAGCCGTACTTCTCATAGAGCAGCTGCATCACCGCCAGCTTCACCCGGCCCGTGTCCTCCTCGTCTCCCATGGGGCGGCTGCCCACCACCAGATTCAGAGATTCGCCGGGCACCGCCTCGCTCAGAGGCTTCTTGCCCTGCTCCATGCCCAGGTGAGGCAGCAGGTCCGTGATGACCAGCTTGGGATCGCCCGCGTCGGCGCCGATGTTCACTTCCGCGCGCGTGCCGTCCTTCAGCGCCACCACGCCTCTAAGCTCCAGGGGGATGGTCACCCACTGGTACTTGCGCAGCCCGCCGTAGTAATGGGTCTTGAGATAAGCCACTTCGCTCTCCTCATAGAGGGGATTGGGCTTGAGGTCCAGCCGGGGAGAGTCGATGTGGGCCGCGGCGATCTGAACGCCCTGGTCCAGCGGCGCACGGCCGATGTGGGCCAGCATGACTGCCTTGCCCCGGTTGCACACATACACCTTGTCGCCGGGCTTGAGGTCCATGCCCGGGGCAAAGGGGCGGTATCCTTTCTCCTCTGCCAGACGCACGCTCTCCGCCGCGCACAGCCGCTCGGTCTTTCCGGCGTCCAGGTACGCCATATAATCCCGGCAGTAGGGCTCCATATGCTCCAGTGCCGCCGCATCCAGACGGTCATAGCCGTTTTTCCGGTTGGACAGCAGCTTCTTTTTCAGTTCCTTGATCTCAGGCTTGTCCATGTGCCTTTTCCTCCTTCACGGCCTCTACCAGCCGTTCAAAAAATTCCCGGGCCTCCTGCTGGAAGGCCTCCGCCGTCTCCGCGCCGTTGTTGAGCTCGCAGTCGCACTTGCCGCGGTAATACTCGTCGGGCTTCTGGGCGGAGATCCGCAGCCGGGCATACTGCTCGGAGATGCCGTCCCGGGCCATGATGCGCCGCACCCGCAGCTCCAGCGGCGAGGTGATGGCCACCGTCCGGTCGCACAGGGCGTCCGCGCCGCTTTCCAGCAGGTTGATGGCGTCGATGGCATACAGCCCGGCGCCGCCCTCCTCCAGGATACGGCTGACCTCCGGCCGCAGGAACCGGTAGACGATGGCGTTGAGCTGCTCCAGACGGTCCTTGTCCTCAAAGACCTCCTTGCCCAGACGCTGGCGGTCCAGACGGCCGTCCATGCTGAATACGCCCGGGAAGGTGGTGTGGATGGCGTTGCACATGTCCTCGTTGTGCTCCAGCATCTCATGGTACAGTGCGTCGCAGTCGATGACTGTGCCGCCCATGGACTCGATGGCCCGCAGGGCGCTGGTCTTGCCCGCGCCGGTGCCGCCGGTGAGGCCCAGCACCACCTTGGTGCTGTCCGCCTCGATGACGTGGAACCCGGCGGCTTTCTTCAGCCGGTTGCCCACGGCCAGGCCCAAGCCCCGGTTATCCGGGCACTGGGCGTAGATCTCCTGCACGCCGCTGTTATCAAAGGTGCGCAGGGCGTCGAACACCCGCTGGGAATGAGCCAGCTTATCGCCGCTGGGCCCCAGGGTGTGCACCTCCTGCTCCTTGAAAAGATGGGCAAATTCATCAAAGCAGATGACGCCGTCGCCGGGTCTGACCCGCCGGGCGATCTCCTGCGCAGACTTCTCCGGCGCGCCCGTGACCACCGTCACCGGGGCCTTGGGGGCGTAGTGGCGGTACTTCATGCCCGGGGCCTTGGGCTTTTCGCCCTCCCCCAGAGCCCGGGTGACCGCTTTGTCCACATCGATATGGCCGATGAGCCGCTCCAGGTCCTCCAGGGGAAGTCCGCCCGGACGCAGCAGCCGGGGCGGATCGCAGGTCAGGTCCAGGATGGTAGACTCCACGCCCACGGCGCAGGGACCGCCGTCCACCACGCCCTCGATCTTTCCGTCCATGTCCTCCAGCACGTCCTGGGCCGTGGTGCAGCTGGGACGGCCGGAGGTGTTGGCGCTGGGCGCCGCCACGGGGATGCCGGCCTCCCGGATGATGGCCAGGGTCACCGGATGATCGGGACAGCGCATGGCCACGGTATCCAGTCCTGCCGTAATGGCGGGAGGCACCACATCCGTCCGGCACTTCAAGATCATGGTCAGGGGACCGGGCCAGAACTTGCGGGCCAGCACATAGGCAAGGGGCGGGATGTCCTTGCAGTACCGGGGCAGCCACTGCTGGCCGGGAATGGTCAGAATGAGGGGATTGTCCTGGGGGCGGCCCTTGGCCTCAAAGATGCGGGCCACGGCCTTTTCGTCCAGGCCGTTGGCCGCCAGGCCATACACCGTCTCCGTGGGGATGCCCACCAGGCCGCCGTCCCGCAGGATCTTGGCAGCCGCGGAGATCTTGTCCTCAATGCTCTTTTGCTGGCCCTTGGTGTCCCGCAGGTCAAAATATAATGTCTGCATAGCTTCGCCTCTATTTCTCTTGATCGGGCCGGAGCCCGCTTGTTACATTGCTTCCTCTGCGCCGCTTTTCAGCTTTTCCGCCTGCTCTGCGGTCACCAGCGCGTCGATGAGCTCGTCCAGATCGCCGTCCAAAATGGCGTCCAGCTTGTAGAGCGTCAGCCCGATGCGGTGGTCCGTGACCCGGCCCTGGGGGAAATTGTAGGTGCGGATGCGCTCGGAGCGGTCTCCGCTGCCCACCTGGCTTTTCCGTGCCGCGGCGGTCTGGGCCGCCTGCTTCTCCCGCTCCATCTCATAGAGCCGGGAGCGCAGCACCCGCATGGCCTTGTCCTTGTTCTTATACTGGCTGCGCTCATCCTGGCACTCCACCACCAGCCCTGTGGGCAGGTGGGTGATGCGGATGGCGGACTCCGTCTTGTTGACGTGCTGGCCGCCTGCGCCGGAGGAGCGGTAGGTATCGATCTGCAGATCCTTGGGATCGATGTCCAGCTCCACATCCTCCACCGTGGGCAGCACGGCCACCGTGGCGGCACTGGTATGGATGCGGCCGCCGGACTCCGTCTCCGGCACCCGCTGCACCCGATGGACACCGGATTCAAACTTCAGCCGGGAGTAGACGCCGGTGCCCTCCACCAGCACACTGCACTCCTTCACGCCGCCCAGCTCCGTCTCGTTCATGGAGACGATGTCCATGCGCCAGCCCTTTTCCTGGGCGTACATGGTGTACATCCGCAGCAAGGACGCTGCAAACAGTGCGCCCTCTTCGCCGCCCACGCCGCCGCGCAGCTCCAGTACCACGCTGCGCTCGTCGTCCGGGTCACGGGGCAGCAGCAAAAGCCGCAGCTGCTCTTCCAGATGCTCCATCTGGCTCCGGGCCTCTCCCAGCTCCTCCTGGGCAAGAGCACGGAAATCCGGGTCGTGCAGCAGCTCCTGAGCCTGCCGGTGGCGCTCCTGGGCCTGGGTATAGGCCCGGTATGCCTCCACCACCGGCTCCAGCTCCTTGAGCTCCCGGGTGACGGAGGCCAGGCGGGCGCTGTCGCCGTAGATGGCGCTGTCCCCCAGCTGCGCCTGGAGATCTTCATAGCGCAGTGCGATTTCCTTTAGTTTTTCCAGCATGGTCCCGCTCCTTTCCAAGTTCCGGGAAGCGCCGGCTCAGAGGCTCTCCTCCAGCGCGCGCACCTGCCGCAAAAACTCCTCCTGCCAGAAAGCGCAGCCCACGGAGCCGCACCGCAGGGAAACCGCCGCCGCATGGGGGCGGCTGGTATAGAGGTCCATCTGCTTGAACACGCTCTCGTGCTTGCTCTCACTGGCACGGGTCGCCACATAGGCCACGTTCTTGAGCTCCCCGCCGTGCTCTTTGAGGAACGTGCGCACGATGCTGCTGCACCGCCCCGCCCACACAGGCGTGCCCAGGATCACCAGATCGTAGGCATCCAGGGGCTTTTTCGTCTCATAGGGGCAAAGGGGCGCTGTGGACTTGCCCATGGCGTCCATGCCGCAGCGCAAAAAGCCCTTCCAGCCGCTGCGGACCACGTCGTCCCGCAGCTCCACCAGCTCCGCGCCCAGGTCCTGGGCGATCTCTTCCATAGCCTTTTTGGTATTTCCCGTCCGGGAGTAATACATACACAAAATGTTGCTCATTGATTCCTCCGTATGCTTCAGTCAAATAAAACGCTCTTTACCACGGCGAATGCCTCCCGGAGATAATAGTTCACCTCCAGGTGGGGCCACGGGATGGGCGCACCTACGCCATAGGTCACGCCATAGCCTTTTTTCGCGGCGATGAGCCGGGAGCGGGCGATGTGGAAGTCGTTGGTCACCACAGCCACGGTGTCCGTGCCTATCTCCACCCCCGCAGCTTCCAGCAGCGGCGCGGAAAATTCAAAATTCTCCGCGGTGTTGGAGGCGTCCTCCTCCAGGATGAGCCGCTCCGGCTCCACGCCCCGCGCCGTCAGGTAGTCGTACATGCACGCCGCCTCGGTGATGTCCTCCCCATAGCCCTGGCCGCCGGTGAGCACCACCGGGATATCCGGGTGGGCCTCCAGATAGGAAAGCGCCGCGTCCAGCCGGGTCTTGAGAGACAGCGAGGGAGATGTGCCGTTGACGCCGGCCCCCAGCACGATCACCGCGTCCGGCGTCTTCTCAGCAGCTTCCCGGTGCCCCTCGGCGATCACCACGCCCTCGATGAGCACCAGCGGGACCAACACCAGCCCCGCCGCGGCCCGGAACGCCAGGCGCCACCACCAGCCCGCTTTGGACCGGCGGGCCCAGCGGTCCAGCCACAGCTCCAGCGCCAGCAAGGCCGCCGCTCCCAGCAGCAAAAAGCCGGAAAAGCGCATGCCCCACATGCGGACCGCGATCAAAAGCATGCCCGCCAGGGCCAGCGCTGCCATGAGGGCGCACTGCACCTTTTCCCAGGTACCGAGACGCTTCCAGGTGTTTTTCATTCTCCTGCCTCTACGCTCAGCTGTTCCCACTTTTCGTACAGGGCATCCAGCTCCGCCTGAGCCGCCTCTTTTTCCTGCACCAGAGCCTGGAGCTTTTCATAGTCGCAGGCGGCTGCCTCCATGTCCGCATCCAGCGCGGCCATGCGCTCTTCCGCCTTGGCGATGTCCCGCTCGCAGATGGTCAGGTGCTTGCGGGCCGTCTGCTGGGCCCGGTTGGCCGGACGGGGCCGCTCCGCCTTTTCTTTGGGCTGCTGCTTGGGCGGCTCGGTCTTTTCCGCCTCCTCCTGGGCCTTCACCTGCCGGTACTGGGCAAAGCCCATGGGATAGTCGGTGATGGTGCCGTCCGCCAGTTCCCAGATGCGGGTGGCGAAGCGGTTGATGAAGTAGCGGTCATGGCTGACGAACAGCAGTGTGCCGTCGTAGGCCTCCACCGCCTCCTCGATCCACTCCCGGGAGGCGATGTCCAGATGGTTGGTGGGCTCGTCCAGAATGAGGAAGTTGATCTCATCGTCCATGAGCATGCAAAGCCGCAGGCGGCTCTGCTCGCCGCCGGAGAGCACGCTGACAGGCTTCATCACATCCTCGCCCTGGAACTCATAGGCCGCCAGACGGTTGCGGGCGGACTGGGCGGAAAGGCCCTTTTTCGCCGCCATCATGTTTTCCACAAGGTTCCAGTCCGGGTGGTCGAAATGGACGATCTGGGGCAGATACGCACAGCGAACCTGGGGTCCTGTGCGGATGCGGCCGTCGTCCGGATACAGCTCGCCCACGATCATTTTGATAAGGGTGGACTTGCCGGTGCCGTTGTCGCCGATGAGGGCGATGCGCTCGCCGCCCTCCACCTTCAGGGTGATGCCGTCAAAAAGGTGCTTTTCCTCATAGGACTTGGAAACGCCCCGCAAAGAGAGCACCTCGTCTCCATGGAACTCCGCCGTGGAGAACCGGGCGTCCATTTTCTTTGCCTTGGTAGGCTTTGCGGTGGTGCGCATGCGCTCAATGCGCTTTTCCATGGAGATGGCCCGGCGGTACGTCTTGTCCATGCCCTGGAACGCCCACAGCCGCAGCTGTTCGGCAGCCTTTTCCAGCTGCTGGATCTTGGCCTGCTCTTTGAGGTACTGCTTCATGCGCTCCTGGTAGCGGCGCTCTTTTTCCACAGCGTAGAAGCTGTAATTGCCGCTGTAAAACTCCGCCTTGCCGTCCAGCACCTCGATGACCCGGGTGACGATCCGGTCCAGGAAGTAGCGGTCATGGGAGATGACCACCACCGTGCCCCGGAAAGCGCGGATATATTCTTCCAGCCACTCGGTGGCGTGGAGGTCCAGATGGTTGGTGGGCTCGTCCAAAAGCAGGATGTCCGTGTCCTCCAGAATGAGGCGGCCCAGGTTCACCCGGGTCTTTTCTCCGCCGGAGAGGCTGGAGAAAAGCTGCGCACGCTGGCTCGCCGGAATGGAAAGGCCGTTTGCCACCTTGTTGACGGCCACATCCGTATCGTAGCCGCCAAAGGCCATGAACCGCTCGGAAAGCCGGTCATAGCGGCGCAGGATATCGCTGTCGCTCTCTCCTGCGGCCATGCGGGCCTCCAGCGCGCGCATCTCCTCCGCCAGCGCCTGCTGGCGGGAGAACGCGGTGCGCAGCACATCCTCCACCGTGTACTCCGGCGGATAGACGGGGATCTGGGAGATGAGACCCAGACGCCGGCCCGGCGCAAGGGTCACCTGGCCCTCGTCGTAGTCCAGCTCCCCCGTGAGGATCTTGAAAAGCGTGGTCTTGCCGGCGCCGTTTTTGCCAAGCAAACCCACCCGCTCGCCCTGGTCGATCTGAAAGGTGAGGCCGTCCAGCACGTTGTGGCCCACCTCAAAGGACTTGACCAGGTCTTTGACTTGTATCTCGATCATACCTGATATTCCTGTGCAAGCCGTTCCACCAGCTGGCCGAAATGCATGGCGTGGGACGCCTTGACCAGCATGGCGGTATTGGGCCCCAGCAGCTCCAGAAGCTGGGGCATGGCTTCCTCCTTTGTTGAAAAATACAGCACGCTGCCGCCGCTCTGGGCAGTGCCCTCCGCGATCATGGCAGCCTTTTCGCCGATGGCCACCACGGAGTCGATGCCCAGCATGGCAGCCAGGGCGCCCATGTTGTAGTGGGCCTGCTCCGTCAGGTCGCCCAGCTCACCCATGTCGCCCAGCACCGCCACCTGCCGGTCGCACTCGGTCTTGGCCAGCACCTCCAGCGCGGCGGTGACAGACTGAGGATTGGCATTGTAGCAGTCGTCCAGGATGACGCGGCCCTCGCGCAGCCGCACCACCCGCATCCGGGACCCGGCGGGCTCATAGGACGCCACGCCCCGGATGATCTCCTCCCGGGAAAGGCCCAGGCGCTCGCCCACGGCCACGGCCATGGCCGCAGGATACGCCATGTGCTCACCGGGCGCGGGGATGGACAGCGGATAGCGGTCATGCTCCGTGACCACCGTGCAGGTGATGCCCTCCACGCCGTGGTCGGCCATGTCCTCGATCCGCACGGTGCAGTGCTCGCTCTGGCCGCAGCGCACCGTGGCAAAGGGCGCGTCCACCGTATCCAGCAGGGCGTCGTCCCCGTTGAGGATCAAAAGCCCCTCCGGCTTGAGGTTTTCCAGGATCTCGCACTTGGCCTGAAGGATGCCCTCCCGGCTGCCCAGATACTCGATGTGGGCGTCGCCGATGTTGGAGATGACGGCGATGTCCGGCCGCACCATCTGGCCCAGATAGCGGATCTCTCCGAAGTGGTTCATGCCTGTTTCGATCACGGCCGCCTCGTGCTCCGGCGCAAGGCCCAGCAGCGTCAGCGGCGTGCCGATATCGTTATTGAAATTCTCCGGGGTCTTCAGGACGCAGTACTTCGCCTCCAGCACGGCGGCGATCATCTCTTTGGTGGTGGTCTTGCCCACGCTGCCGGTGATCTGGATCACCGGGATCTGGAATTTGTCCCGGTAATGAGAAGCCAGGGCCCGCAGGGCAAGGCGCGTGTCGTCCACTTTGATGTAAAACTTATCCGGCCGCAAATTTATGGGCAGCCGGGCGCAAAGGCATCCGGCCGCGCCGGCAGAGAGCGCCGCGTCGATAAAATTATGTCCGTCGAATTTTTCTCCCACCCAGGGCAAAAACAGGCATCCCGGCGTGATGTGCCGGCTGTCGGTACACACAGCGTCCACCAGGGGCGCATCCTCCCGTGGGTTCCACCAAATGCCGCTTACGGCGGCGGCGATCTCCTTGACCGTCATCGGCTGCATCAATACGCCCTCCTCTTCAGCTGACACGACTGCCGCACGATCTCCTCGCACAGCTCTCCATAGCTCATACCCACCGCAGCGGCCTCCTTGGGCACGAAGCTGGTGGGTGTCATACCGGGCAGGGAATTTGCCTCCAGGCACCAGAGCTGCCCGTCCTTGTCCAGGATCATGTCCGTGCGGGAATAGACCTCCAGGCCCAGCGTCCGGTGCACCCGCAGGGCAAGCTCACCCGCGGCGCGCATCTCCGCGTCGGTGATGTGGGCGGGGCAGGTCTCCTCCGCCGCGCCGGCCTGATATTTGGCCGCGTAGTCGAACTCCTTGCCCGCCGGGACCGTCTCCACCGCCGGCAGCCACCGCTGCCCCAGCACGGCCACCGTCAGCTCCCGGCCGAAGATGCGCTCTTCCACCAGCACGCGGCTGCCGTAGCGCAGCACCTCCTCCAGCGCCTTTTTCAGCGCCGGGCGGTCCTCCGGCAGGTATACGCCCAGCGAGGAGCCGCCGCCCACGGTCTTGACCACACAGGGCATGGGCAGTTCCGCGGCCAATCGCTCCACATCGTCGGGGCCGTAGTCCAGCAGCTGCCACTTGGGGGTGGGGATCCCGGCGCTGTCCATGATCTGCTTGGACACAGCCTTATCCATGGCCACGGCAGAGGCCAGGTGGCCAGAGCCCGTGTAGGGCACGCCCATCAAATCCAGCACCGCCTGGATGCGGCCGTCCTCGCCGTCCTGGCCGTGAAGGCCGATGAACACCACGTCCGCCAGGGCGCAGATCTCCAGCACCCGGGGGCCGATATGGCTTTCTCCGCCGGAGGGGCGGCTGCGCCGGACCTCCTCCAGATCCGGTGCCTGGGTCTCGATCCGGGCCTGGGGACACAGGCCGTCCGGGGCGTCAAACAGCGCCTCCAATCCCGCAGGTGCCTCCGGCAGCCCCAGATAAAGGTCCACCAGCACCGCCCGGTGTCCCCGCTCACGCAGCGCCCGGCACACACCGCTCCCCGTCACCAAAGACACGGCCCGCTCGGAGGACAGCCCGCCGGCCAACACAACGATCTTCACCGAAAATCCACCCTTCCCTATGTCTGCGTCTCCCGCGGCCATCCGCCGGGAACGCGTTTTGGCGCCGCTGCGGTATCCCTGCCGCAGCGCACCTATGAAGACACTATTATAATCTGATTCAGTTTATCACAAAGCAGGGTCAAATACAACCGCCAAAACCGCCGGGAAAGCATTGCTTTCCCGGCGGCAGGGCCGGTTTATCCCAGCCAGTCGAATATTCCAGGCTCCTGGTTTTCCATGAGCGCCGACGCGGCAGCCAGCATCTGCGCCGCGCCCGCCCGGGTGAGCGGAGCATCCATGACAGCGCTGCCGAAGCTCCCGGCCGAGAGCACCGCGGCAGACTCCAGATTGGCCACCGCCTGGGCGCACCAGGCGCTCTGCGCCTCCCGGCCGGGGTACCAGGCCGCAAGGTCCACGTCCTCCAGCGTCAGCACCCGGTCCAGCATGGCAGCGGCCTCGTTGACGGTAATAGGCTCTTCCGCGCGCAGTGCCACGCCTTCATCCGTCACGCTGCCCTTCACCACACCGTCGCTGACGGCGGCGGAGGCATAGGCCTTGGCCCAGGTGGGGATGGCCGCGTCATCACAAAAGCCGGTCATGGTCACAGGGCTCACCTCCCGGCCCGCCGCCTCCAGCGTCATGGCCAGAAACTCGCCCCGGTTTACGGTCCGGTCCGGCTCGAAGTAATACTGGTCCCCTACCCGCGCTCCTACAAACACCCCTGTCTCTGCCAGGTACTGTGCGGCGGCCGCGGCGTCATAGCCAGCCGTATCCGCGTAGGCCACGCCGCTGCGGGGCTTTTCAATGGTGACCGACACCGTGGCCGGCAAAGACTGGTTCCCCTCGCCGTCCGAGACCGTGTAGGTGAAGCTGTCCGAGCCGGTGATGCCATCATCCGGCGTATAGGTGAACTGGTCCCCGTCCACGGTGACGGTGCCCTTCCGGGGAGCCTGGTCCACCGCGTAGGTCAGCGTTCCTCCCTGGCCGCCCTGGGAGAGGAACTGGGCCTTATAGGGAATGCCCCGATAGGTGAAAATCTTCAGTTCCTGCGCAACGGGCGCTTCCTCCGGCGCCTGTTCCGTCTTTTTTGTTCCAAACAGCGCCCCGGCGGTGACGCTCAGGCCAATGGCCGCGGCAGCGGCCAGCGCCGCAGTGCGGCGGAAGATCTTGCTGGTCAATTGGATCATGCCTCCTGCCTTTCAAATGGTTGGCAGTAGTTTCTTCCGCTTTGGCCCGGATTATGCGCTGCCGGTGACAAAAACGCGGCCGGATCGCTCCGGCCGCGCGGCAGTCTTCATAGTCCTCTTCCGCTCAGCCCAGCTTTCCCGGCCGGCGCATGGAGGGGGAGCGCTTTTTGATGCCGGAAACCACGCCCATGGCCGCAAACAGCGTGACGATGGACGAGCCGCCGTAACTGAAAAAGGGCAGCGTAATGCCGATGGTGGGCATGATGAAAAGGCACATGCCGACATTGATGAGGGTCTGGAAGATCAGCATGGCCGCCATACCTACGCACACATAGCAGAAAAAGGGCGTCTGGGCACGCCGGGCCACGATCAGCACACGGGCAATGATGGCCGCCAGCAGGGCAATGATGACAAGGCACCCCATCATGCCCAGTTCCTCTCCGCAGACCGAGAAAATAAAGTCCGTGTGCCGCCCCGGCAGCGACCAGCTGGAATCGCTCTGGGTCTGGGTGCCGTGGAGATAGCCCTGGCCGAACACGCCGCCGGCGCCCAGCGTCAAAAGGCTGCGGTTCTGGTGCCAGCCCACGCCCAGGGGATCATAGTTGTGGTCGAACAGGGCCATGAACCGCCCCTGCATATAGTCCGGCATCAGGTCCAGCACAAAAGCCGCCGCCACCACGGCGCCGCCGCCGGCAAACAGCAGCGCGAACCACCGCAGGGCAAAGCCCGCCACAAAGGCCATGCAGATGAAGATGAACAAAAACACCAGTCCGTTGCCCATGTCGCCGGAGATCACGAAATAAAGCCCGCACAGAGCCAGTGCATGTCCTCCCGCCATCACAGCCGCCGGCAGGGACTTCAGGTCCCGCTTCTCCTCCCGCAGCCACTCCAGCTGCTTGGCCAGCAGCAGCGTGAAGGTGATCTTCACCACCTCGGCAGGGCCAATGCTCACCGGCAGGAACGGAAAGCGCAGCCAGGCCCGGTTGCCGCCCTCACTGGCGCCGAAAGGCGTCAGCAAAAGCAGGATAAACAGCACGTTGAACGCCAGGATCCAGCGCCAGCGCTTGAGCAGCACCTCCAGATCCACCATAGAAAAGAAGATATACATGCAGATACCCAGCAGCATGGCCACGCCCTGCACGATCACATATTTATTGCTCTCCAGGTACCGGGTGGCGCTGAAGATCAGCACCATGCCGAAGAGCGTGGATATACAGCAAAGAGACAGCAGCACCAGGTCGGCCTGCTGGAAAAAGTCTGCCAAAATGGCTTTGAGTCGGCTCACCATGTAAAGATTCTCCGTTTCCGCATCTGAAAAAGGCAAATTACAGCAAGTAGCAGTATACCACAAAGGGCCACAGGTGTAAACGGAGCAAATTTGTTTTTACAAACGGTTCAAATTATGGTATATTAAGTTGATTTATGAAATCCATACAGAAAGGACTGCTTCCTTGTGGAATATCTCTCCCGCAGCGTGGCCCAGACGGAGGAGCTGGGCGCCCGCCTGGCCGCCGTCCTGACCCCCGGCGCCGTGGTGGCGTATACAGGCGGGCTGGGTATGGGAAAGACCGCGTTCACCCGCGGACTCGCCCGGGGGCTGGGCTACACCGGCCATGTCACCAGCCCCACCTTCACCATCGTCAATGAATATGAGGGGGGCCGGCTCCCCCTGTTCCACTTCGACATGTACCGTCTGGACGACGCCGACGCCCTGTTCGACATCGGCTGGGAGGACTACCTGGACCGGGGCGGCGTGTGCGCCGTGGAGTGGAGCGAGCAGGTGGCCGACGCCATGCCGGAGGACACCATTTATGTTTCCATCGCCCGCCATCCCCAGGAGGACACCTGGCGGTGCATCACCGTGGAAGGAGTGGAGCTGACATGAAGATCCTGGCCCTGGAGACCTCTGCCAGAGCCGTGTCCGCCGCTGTGGCCGAGGACGGCAAGATCCTCTGCTGCGGCTATCAGGACACCGGCCTGACTCACAGCCGGACACTGATGCCCATTGTGGAGGGGATCCTGAAAAACACGGAGCTGACCGTATCTCGGATGGACGCCATCGCCGTGGCGGCCGGTCCCGGCTCCTTTACGGGCATCCGCATCGGCGTGGCCGCGGCCAAGGGACTGGCATTTGCGGCGGACAAGCCTGCCATCGGCGTATCCACCCTGGCCGCCATGGCGCGGAACGTGGCCTTTGCGGACGGGCTCATCGTCTGCGCCATGGACGCCCGGCGCAGCCAGATCTACAACGCCCTCTTTTCCGCCCGGGACGGTGTGCTCACCCGGCTGACGCCGGACCGGGCCGTCTCCCTGGAGGAGGTGGCCGCGGAAGTCGCCGCCATGGATGCCCCCCAGATCACCTTGGTTGGCGACGGCGCGGCACTGTGCCAGGCACATTTTCAGCAGGCGGACATCCCCTGCCGCCTGGCACCGCCCCATCTGGTGATGCAAAGCGCCTCCTCTGTTGCGCTGGAGGCGCTGGAGCTGGCAAAGAACGGCGGGCTGCAAAGCGCCCAGAGCCTGCAGCCGGCTTATCTGCGGCCGCCCCACGCCGTGAAGCTGAAAGACCGGATGTAACTGAAACGTCAAACATTTTATTTTAAATAAAAGGAGCATCTATTATGAGCGGTAAAGTACATGTTATGGATCATCCTCTGGTCGCCCACAAGCTGACCATCCTGCGGGACAAGAACACCAGCGTCAAGGACTTCCGGGAGCTGGTCAGCGAGATCGGCATGCTCATCACCTACGAGGCCACCCGGGATCTGCCCCTGACCACCAAGGAAGTGGAGACTCCCATCTGCACCACCACCGCTCCCACCCTCAAGGGCAAGAAGTTCGCCGTGGTGCCCATCCTGCGGGCCGGCCTGGGCCTGGTGGACGGCGTTTTGCGCATGGTGCCCGGCGCCCGCGTGGGCCACATCGGCATGTTCCGGGACGAGGAGACCCTGGAGCCCCATGTGTACTTCTGCAAGATGCCCAAGGACATCGCCGAGCGGGACATCATGATCGTCGATCCCATGCTGGCCACCGGCGGCAGCGCCGAGGCCGCCATCACCGAAATGAAAAAGCGCGGCTGCATCAACATCAAGCTCATGGTGCTGCTGGCCGCCCCGGAGGGTATCAAGCACATCCAGGAGACCCACCCGGATGTGGACATCTACTGCGGTGCCGTGGACGACCACCTCAACGAGCAGGGCTACATCGTTCCCGGCCTGGGCGACGCCGGCGACCGGATCTTCGGCACGAAATAAACGAATAAAAAAAGGGACGGCTTGCGCCGTCTCTTTTTTTATTACAGCACGTAGAAATAAACCGCCAGATAGTGCAGCAGCGACCCCGCCAGGATCAGCAGGTGGAAGATCTCATGGAATGTCCACTCCGCCGAGATATTGGGCTTTTTGATGGCATAGAACACCGCGCCAACGGAGTAGCACACGCCGCCCAGTGCCACCAGTGTCAAACAGGGCTGGCCCAGACAGGCGGCAAAGTCTTTTGCCACAAACACCACCGCCCAGCCCATCACCAGGTAAATGGCGGTGGAGAGGATGCGGGGCGCATTGATCCAGAAGATCTTCACCAAAATCCCCGCCGCGGCCACGCCCCACAAAAGCAGGCAAAACCGCGTCCCCTTGGGCTGGGGAAGCAGCACCACGGAAAAGGGCGTATAACTGCCGGCAATGAGCACATAGATCATACTGTGATCCATTTTCCGCAGCCGCCGCTTCACGCCGCTGCTGTCCGCCGTGCCGGGATAGTAATGATAGACTGCGCTGGCCGTATACAGCGCCAGCATGGAAAGGCTGAAGCACATGGCGCAGGCCAGCGCCAGGGCCGGTGCGCCCGTCCGTACCGCGCGGATCAAGAAGAACACGCCGCCGGCAAAAGCCGCCAATGCACCGATGGTATGGGTGCCGCAGCTGACCGGGTCCGCCGCATGAGGGAAAAACCGATGCATACTATCGTCTCCTAGTTTTTTAAATCTTATAATATAGTTTATAATATCATATTACACGGTTTCACTTTATATTGCAAGTAGTTTTTTACCGCTCGCCATATTTTATACCCGACAGGCCCGGCAAAAAAAGAGAGGACGCTTCGGCGTCCTCTCTTTTCGGTTTTCCGCGGGAGTTACTCCCAGCACTCTGTCTTTCCCGCAAGGCCCACGTCCGCAGCCCGGAACACGGGATTCTTTCCCTCCCTGCGCTGGCGATTGTAGTCTTTCAGGGCAGCCAGGGCAGGCCGGGCCAAAATCACGATCACCGGCAGGTTGATGAGCGCCATGACGCCCATGAGCACGTCCGCCAGATTCCACACCATGTTGATCTCCATGCCCGCGCCGATGAAGATCAGCACCACGGCGTCGATGCGGAAGAGGACCATGAACTCCTTGGCAGGGATCTTGCCCACAATGTAGTTCAGGCAGTTATCCACATAATAGAGGTTGCCGATGAGGGTGGTAAAGGCGAACAGCACCATGGCGGCGGTGATGAAGATGGGGCCGGCGGCGCCGAACTGGGCCTGGAGGGCAGACTGCACATAGGGAGCGCCCTGGAGGGACGCCTCCGGCGCCACACCGGAGCAAAGGAGCATGAACGCAGTCGCCGAGCAGATGAGCAGCGTGTCGATGAACACGGAGAGCATCTGCACCAGGCCCTGCTTGACCGGGTGGCTCACGTCAGCGGAGGCGGCCGCGTTGGGTGCGGAGCCCACGCCCGCCTCGTTGGAGAACAATCCCCGCTTGATGCCGTACATCATGGCAGAGCCGGTGAAGCCGCCGAAGATGGCCTGGAAGTCAAAGGCGCCGGCGAAGATGCTGCCCAGCACCTGGGGCACTATCCGCCAGTTGAGCACCACCATCACCACAGCAACCAGCACATAGAGGCCGCCCATAAAGGGCACCAGCGTGGAAGTGAAGCGGATGATGCGCTTTCCGCCGCCCATGACGCAGTAGCCCACCACCACGGCCAGCACCGCGCCGATCACCCACGGGGTAGTGGCAGGGTCATAGAAGCTGTATCCGGAGAAGGTGGACTGGAGGTTATAGGCCGCCAGCATGTTGAAGCCGCCGGCATAAGTCAGGATCAGCGTCACGGCAAAGATCACCGCCAGGGTCCGGCTGTGGAGCGCGGCTTCGATGTAGTAGGAGGGGCCGCCGTAGCTCTCTCCGGTCTTGGGGTTGCGCCGCTTGTGGATCTGGGCCAGGGTGGACTCCACAAACGCGGAGGCACCGCCGATGATGGCGATGATCCACATCCAGAACACGGCACCGTAGCCGCCGCAGCAGATGGCCGTGGAGATACCGATGATGTTGCCCGTTCCCACCCGGGAGGCCGTGGACACCATCAGCGCCTGGAAGGAGGAGACCGTGCCGGCATCGTGGGGCTTTTCTCCCACCACCCGGATGGACTCTGCAAACATTCTGAACTGGACAAAACCGCTCCGCACCGTAAAATAGACACCCGCGGCGATCAGCAGGATCACCAGGATGTACGTATAGAGCCAGTCATTGAGGACACCGATCATCTCACTGAGCATAGCGCACTTCCTTTTCTCTTGTATTTTTCAGTCTGTTCAGCATAGCAGAGCAGGCACCTTTTTGTCAATTCTCTCCTTTTCTTTCACCCAAACGCCCTTTGGCACCGTCTTTCGCCGCCCAGCCGGGATCCCCCCTTCTTTTCCGTGGCTTGTACCGGTTTTTGGGCGTCCGCCCCGCCATTTTATGGCAATGTATACAAAATCCGGCGAGGGATTTTTTCGGTCTCACTGCTTGCATTTTGCCGCCTTGTCCGGTAAAATACAAATACAAGCGAAGAATGATAGCTGTAACGAAGTGCTGCGCGCACGGGCTGACACCTATCATTCCCTGTTTTTTGGTAGGTGTTTCAAGCCGCGAGGGCTTGGAGCGCCTTTTTCTTTTTCCTGCGGCTTTTATTGTCGTATCAAGACAACACTAACAGGAGGTTTTTCACATGATCTTACTGGCAAACGGCAAGCTGATCACCCGTGACCCCAACGGTACCGGCTACTACCCCGACGGTGGCGTAGTCACCGACGGCGGCAAGATCGTAGAGGTGGGCACCACCGCCGATCTGAAGGCCAAGTATCCCCAGGCAGAATTTGTGGACGCCAAGGGCGGCGTCATCATGCCCGGTCTCATCAACGCCCATACCCACATCTACTCCGCCCTGGCCCGGGGCCTTTCCATCAACGGCTACAATCCCACCAACTTCTATGAGGTGCTGGACGGCCAGTGGTGGTACATCGACCGCAACCTGGATCTGGAAGCCACCCGCGCCAGCGCCCAGGCCCTGGTGATCGACTCCATCAAGCAGGGCGTCACCACCATCTTCGACCATCACGCCTCCTTCTGCGAGATCCCCGGCTCCCTGATGAAGATCGCCGAGGTCACCAAGGAATTCGGCATGCGCGCCTGCCTTTGCTACGAGGTCTCCGACCGTGACGGCGAGGAGAAGTCCATCCAGTCCGTGCAGGAGAACAAGGACTTTATCGACTACTGCGAGAAAAACCCCGATCCCATGCTCAAGGCCATGTTCGGCGGTCACGCCCTGTTCACCATCTCCGACAAGACCTTTGACCGCATGCAGGCGGCCAATGGCGGCCGGGTGGGCTACCACATCCATGTCTCCGAGGGCATGAACGACGTGTACGACAGCCTCCAGAACTACGGCCGCCGTCCCGTCCAGCGGCTGCAGGACCACGGTATTCTGGGCGAAAAGACCATCCTGGGCCACTGCATCCACGTCAACACCGCTGAGATGGACATCATCAAGGCAACCGATACCATGTGCGTCAACAATCCCGAGTCCAACATGGGCAACGCCGTGGGCTGCTCCCCCATCCTGCCGCTCTACAAGAAGGGCATCCTGGTGGGCCTGGGCACCGACGCCTACACCAATGACATGCTGGAGTCCATCAAGGTGGCCCTCACCATCCAGCGCCATAACGCCTGCATGCCCAACGTGGGCTGGTGCGAGGTGACGGACATGCTCTTCAAGAACAACGCCAAGATGGCCGCGCGCACCGGCTTCCCCACCCTGGGCATCCTGGCCCCCGGCGCCGCCGCCGACGTGATCGTCATGGACTACAAGCCCTTCACCCCCTTCTCCGACGCCAACATCGACGGCCACATGCTCTTCGGCATGACCGGCCGCCAGTGCCAGACCACCATGATCAACGGCAAGATCCTCATGAAGGACCGCCAGCTGGTGGATATCGACGAAGAGGCCGTGAACGCGCATATCCTGGAAGCCAGCAAGAAGCTCTGGGGCAAGCTCAACCACTGCGAGTACTAAGTACCTTTCACGGCCTCCCGCCGCAAGTGCGGCGTACAAGCGTTTTGCGCCAAGCGCAAAACCTTGGGCGGGCGGAATTCACTTTCGCCCGTCTGGTCAAATCAAAGGGCTCCCATGGGGCCCGCCCCATGGGAACGGCCGTGAACGCGCATATCCTGGAGGCCAGCAAGAAGCTCTGGGGCAAGCGCAACCACTGCGAGTACTAAGCCATCTGCCAGTGCCGCCCAGCGGCCCGTTACCCAACCGCAAGGAGTATTTTTTGAGGAGGAAAAAAGCGTATGTCTGAACTGATGATCCCCATTCCCTTCCGGGAATTGATGACCTGGGTCACCACCGAGTACCAGCGTGAGGGCTCCGTCTTCGGCGTCCACCGTGCCTACAAGGCCGGCGTGAAGAAGCTGCCCATCTTCGGTGAGACCATCGAGACTCCCTTCGGCCCCGCCGCCGGCCCCAACACCCAGCTGGCGCAGAACATCATCGCCAGCTACTTCGGCGGTGCCCGGTTCTTCGAGCTCAAAACCGTCCAGAAGATGGACGGTGCGGACCTGGCCGCCTGCATCAACCGTCCCTGCATCCTGGCAGAGGACGAGTGCTACAACTGCGAGTGGTCCACGGAGCTGTATGTCCAGCAGGCCTTTGAGGAGTACGTCAAGGCCTGGTGCGCGCTGAAGATCATGGCCAAGGTATACGGCCTGGGCGATCCCAACGGGTTCGTGTTCAATATGTCCGTGGGCTACGATCTGGCCGGCATCCAGGGCGAGAAGGTGAACACCTTCCTGGACGGCATGGTGGACGCCTCCAAGACGCCCATCTTCCAGGAGTGCATCGCCGTTTTGAAGGAGTTCTTCCCCGGCGAGGCCGATTACATCGACACCATCACCCCCCACGTCTCCGGCTCCGTGACGGTCTCCACCCTCCACGGCTGCCCGCCCGACGAGATCGAGCGCATCGCCAGCTACCTCATCGAGAAAAAGCACCTGCACACCTTCGTCAAGTGCAACCCCACCATCCTGGGCTATGAGACCGCCCGGTCCATCCTGGACTCCATGGGCTATGACTATATCGCCTTTGACGACCACCACTTCAAAGAGGACCTGCAGTACTGCGACGCGGTGCCCATGTTCCATCGGCTCCAGGCCCTGGCGGACGCCCACGGCCTCGAGTTCGGCCTCAAGCTCTCCAACACCTTCCCCGTGGACGTGAAGGCCGGTGAGCTGCCCAGCGAGGAGATGTACATGGCGGGCAAGTCCCTCTTCCCCCTGACCACCACCATGGCCGCCATGATGGCCAAGGAGTTCGGCGGCAAGCTGCGCCTTTCCTACGCCGGCGGCGCCGACGCCTTCAACATCGACAAGCTCTTTGCCTGCGGCATCTGGCCCATCACCATGGCCACCACGGAGCTCAAGCCCGGCGGCTACCAGCGCTTCACCCAGATCGGCGACAAGCTGGACGCCATGGACTTCAAGCCCTTCACCGGCGTGGACGTGACCGCCATCGAGGCGCTGTGCCTGGCCGCCCGGTCCGACAAGTATCATGTCAAGCCCATCAAGCCCCTGCCCCGCCGCAAGCTCTATGAGAAGGTGCCTCTGATGGACTGCTTCACCGCTCCCTGCAAGGGCGGCTGCCCCATCCACCAGGATATCCCCGAGTACATCGAGCTGTGCCGCAAGGGCGCCTATTCCTCCGCCCTGCGCCTGATCACTGAGAAGAACCCCCTGCCCTTCATCACCGGCACCATCTGCGCCCACAACTGCATGACCAAGTGCACCCGCAACTTCTATGACCAGCCGGTGAACATCCGCGCCACCAAGCTGGTGGCCGCTGAAAAGGGCTACGACGCCTACATGGCCAAGGTAAAGGCTCCCGCCCCCGCCGCCACCTCCGCCAAGGTAGCCGTCATCGGCGGCGGCCCCACCGGTATGTCCGCTGCCTACTTCGTGGGCCGGGCCGGCATCCCTGTCACCGTGTTCGAGCGCACCGGCTCCCTGGGCGGCGTGGTGCGTCAGGTGATCCCCGCCTTCCGTATCTCCGACGCGGCTATCGACAAGGACGTGGCCCTCATGGAGAAGATGGGCGTGGAAGTGAAGCTGAACACCGAGGCTCCCTCTGTCTCTGCGCTCAAGGCCATGGGCTACACCCACATCTTCTTCGCCGTGGGCGCCTGGAAGCCCGGCAAGCTGGATATCCCCGGCAATGTGGTGGGCGTCATCGGCTGGCTGAAGGACATGAAGGCCGGCAAGGAAGTCTCCCTGGGCCATGTGGCCGTGGTTGGCGGCGGCAACACCGCCATGGACGCCGCCCGTGCCGCTCTGCGCGCCGGCGCCAAGTCCTCCACCCTGGTCTATCGCCGCACGAAGAAGTACATGCCCGCTGACGCCGAGGAGCTGGAGCTGGCCATCGCCGACGGCGTGCAGTTCCTGGAGCTGGTGGCTCCCGTGGAGCAGAAGGACGGCAAGCTGGTGTGCGAGAAGATGAAGCTGGGCGATCCCGACGAAAAGGGCCGCCGCAAGCCCGTGGCCACCGGCGAGATGGTGGAGATCCCCTGCGACACCGTGGTGGCCGCCGTGGGCGAGAAGGTGGACAGCGACCTCTTCACCAGCAACGGCATCGAAGTGGACGCCAAGGGCATCCCCAACTTCAAGACCAATGTGGACGGCGTCTATGTGGGCGGTGACGCCATGCGCGGCCCCGCCACCGTGGTGGAGGGCATTGCCGACGCCCAGTACTTCGCCAATGCCGTCATCGGCCAGGCCCACCAGTTCTCCATCCCCGCCAAGGCCGTGGCCACCCGCGAAGAGGCCATTGCCAAGAAGGGCATCCTCTGTGAGAGCGCCAAGTGCGAGGGCGACCGGTGCCTTACCTGCAACGTGGTGTGCCAGGTGTGCGCCGACGTGTGCCCCAACCGGGCCAATGTGGTCATCGAGCTGCCTGACGGCCGCCATCAGATCCTCCATGTGGACCGGATGTGCAACGAGTGCGGCAACTGCGCCATCTTCTGCCCCTATGACTCCGCTCCCTACCGGGATAAGTTTACCCTGTTCATGACCCGCGAGGGCTTTGACGAGAGCGTGAAGAACTCCGGCTTCCTGCCTCTGGGCGGCCGCAAGGTGCTGGTCCGGCTGGACGGCAAGGTGTTCGAGGCCGATCTGGACGCCAAGAACGATCTCCCCGCCGACGTGGAGGTCTTCATCCTCACCGTACTGACCAAGTACACCTATCTGCTGGGATAACCGGCCATGGATCGTCACCAGCGGCTGCGCCGCTATGGGCTGTTCACCGCCGGTGTGGCCGTGTCCGCCGGTGGGATCGCCTTCATCACCCGGGCGGCCCTGGGCACGTCCCCCCTTTCCAGCCTGCCGTTTGTACTGAGCCTCATCACGCCGCCCAGCGTAGGCGTATACACCTTCGCTTTCAACCTGCTGTTTCTGGCGGCGGAGGCGGTCCTGCGCCGGACCTTTACCCGGATGCAGGCATTGCAGATCCCCTTTACGCTGCTGTTCTCCGTCTCCATCGACCTTTTCATGTGGCTGATCCCCACCCAGCTCCACGGCCCGTATCCCATGAAGGTGCTCTACCTTCTCATCGGCTGCGGCCTGCTGGGCCTGGGAGTGACACTGGAGGTGCTGGGCGATGTGATCATGCTGCCCGGCGAGGCGCTGGTGCGGGCCATCTCCCAAAAGAGCCATGTCCCGTTCCACCGGGTGAAGGTCCTGTTTGACAGCACCCTGACCCTCATTGCCGCCGTGGCCGCGCTGCTGGCTTTCGGACGGCTCAACGGTGTCAAAGAGGGCACCTTGGTGGCCGCTTTGGCCGTGGGCCCGCTGGTGAATGTCTACACCCGGTGCCTGGGGCCTTCCCTGCGCCGCTGGCTGGATGCCCCGGCAGTCTGAACCGCAACAAAAAACCTCCGCTGCTTGAAGCAGCGGAGGTTTTTTTACCATTTACGCTTCCTGGTGATGCCTGGCGGCAGTCAGCAGGTTTTCCATGAGCATGGCCCGGGTCATGGGCCCAACACCGCCGGGCACCGGCGTGATGTAGGACGCCTTTTTTTCCACAGCGGCGAAGTCCACATCGCCGCAGAGCTTTCCCTCTGCGTTGCGGTTCATGGCCACGTCGATGACCACGGCGCCCTCCTTGACCATGTCGGCCCGCACCAGGCCCGTCCGCCCCACGGCGGAGACCAGGATGTCCGCCTGACGGGTGAACGCCGCCAGGTCCGGGGTCTTGGAATGGCAGATGGTCACGGTGCCGCTTTGGGCCAGCAGCAGCGTGGCCATGGGCTTGCCCACGATGTTGCTGCGGCCCAGCACCACGCAGTGCCGTCCCGCCACGGGGATCTCATAGGCGCGCAGCATCTCCATGACGCCCGCCGGCGTGCACGGAAGGAACACCGGCTGGCCGGTGACCATCTTTCCCACGTTCACCGGGTGGAAGCAGTCCACATCCTTGTCCGGTGCGATGGCATTGAGTACCTTTTCCTCGTTGAGATGGGCAGGCAATGGCAGCTGCACCAGGATGCCGTCCACGGCGCCGTCGCCGTTGAGCCGGTCAATGAGCGTGAGCAGCTCCTGCTCCGTGGTGTCGGCGGGGAGCTTATGCTCAAAGCTCAAAAAGCCGCACTCGGCGCAGTCCCGCTCCTTGCCGGAGACGTACACCCGGGAGGCCGGGTCGTCCCCCACCAGGATCACCGCCAGGCCCGGCCGCCGGGCAAGTCCCTGGGCTCCGGCGGCACAGCGGGCCTTTACCTGGGCGGCAAGGGCCTTTCCGTCAATGATCTTCGCCATGGCTTTCCTCCTTGGGCTCCTCGCCCTCCGCCGTGCCCTCCGGCACGGGCACCGCAGTTTCTCCGTCTGCCGTCTGCTCCACGGCAGTCTCCGCGGACATCTCCGCCGCAGCCGCCTGGGCCGCGGCTACCTGATTCACCAGCAGCGCCCCGGGATCGTGGGGGCGCAGGCGGATGTTGTAAAACAGCATGGCGGCGGACACGATCACCATCACCACGCTCAGCGCCTGGGAGACCCGGATGGGCTCGCCGAACAGCGTCCAGTCAAAAAGATACAGGCTGTCCGTCCGCAGGCCCTCCACCCAGGCGCGGCCCAGGCCGTACCAGAGGAAGTAGAACCAGGTGTTCTCCCCGTCGAACCGGCGGCCCCGGGTGATGATGAACACCACCAGCAAAAGGCCGATCAGATTCCACAGACTCTCATAGAAAAACGTGGGATGCACTTCAATGAACGTGCTGGCGCTGGTCCAAAGGCGCATGCGCCAGGGCAGGGTCGTCTCCGCACCAAAGGCCTCCCGGTTGACGAAGTTGCCCCAGCGGCCGATGCACTGACCCAGCAGCAGTCCCATGACGCAAAGGTCCGTCATGGCCCAGAATTTCAGTTTCTTGACACGGGTGTAACAAAAGGCCACGATGACGCCCATGATGACCGCACCGTAAATGGCCAGACCTCCGTCCCACACGGCCACCATCTCTCCCCAGTTCAGTCCGCCGTCGGCTGTGCGGTACAGATCCAGGTAGAAAAGCACATAGTAGAGGCGGGCGCCGATGATGCACGAGGGCACCGCCCAGAGCACCATGTCCAGCACGTTGTCCTCCGAGAGGCCAAAGCGCTTGGCCTGCTTCATGCAAAGCAGCAAGCCTGCCAGCATGGCCACCGCCAGGATGATGCCGTACCAGTACACGCCGTGGCCGATGTGGAGGGCGATGGGATCGATGTTGCATTCCCAGTCGCCGAACAGGCCGGGAAAGCTGATGGGCATATTACTCAAAGCCTTCAATTTGGGTTACATCCTTTCTTTCTCTCTTGCCTCACTTGGGGACGATCTCGCTGAGCACCGCCCGCTCCGGCGTGATGTTCTCACGCAGGAATGTTTCAATATCCTCCTTGGTGATGGAGTCGAACACCTGGGGGAAGCGGAAGGGATCATATCCGTGGAAATCTCCCTCCGTCAGCGACACGGCGATATTTTCAAAGGAGTTGAGTCCCCGCAGGCTGGAGCCGAAGGCCGCGCGCTTGATGCGCTCATAGAACGCCTCATCCACGCCCTCGCGGCCCAGGCGCTCTGCCTCGGCGCAGATGGCGTCCATGACGGCAGGCGCGTCCTTGGAATCGCCGCCGGCGTAGAGGTACGCAACGCCGGGCATCATCTCGTAGGCCCCGCCGAAGCTGGTGTTGATAAGGCCCTGGTCGTAAAGCCGCAGGTACAACGGGCTGGAGTCTCCCAGCAGGATGTCGCAGGCCATCTCGCCGATGGCCGCCATCCTGAGATAGGACTCCCCGTCCTCCACAGGGCGGCACTTGAAGCCCGTCAGGAACTGGGGACAGGACACCTCCATGGCAAGGCTGGTGCGCTTTTGTGCCACGGCCTCTCCCTCCTGCCCATAGTCCCGGGGGATCTCCGGTCCGCCCTCTTTGGGCAGCACCCGCCGGGCAAGCTCTACTACCCGGACCGGGTCCACATTGCCCACTACGGTCAAAATCATGTTGGAGGGCGTATAGAACGCCTTGTGGCAGTCGTAGAGCGTCTTGGCAGTGATATGGGAGATGCTCTCTACCGTACCGGCAATGGAGGTGCGGGCCGTGGAGGAGGCATAGAGAGACTGCATCATACGGGTGTAGATCTGCCAGTCGGGGTTATCCTCGATCATGCGGATCTCCTGGCCGATGATGCCCTGCTCCTTGGCCACGCTCTCATCCGTGAAATAAGGGATGGACACGAAGGAGAGCAGGATCTCCAGGTTGTCCGCAAAGTGGGTGGTGGAATCAAAATAGTAGCCGGTCAGAGCATTGGAGGTAAAGGCGTTGGGCTCGGCGCCGTTTTGCGCCAGACGCTGCAGGGCGTTGCCGTCCTCCGTATCAAACATCTTGTGCTCCAGGTAGTGGGCGATGCCTGCGGGCGTATCCAGCCACTTCCCGTCCAGCTGAAAGCGGGTATCCATGCCGCCGTAGCGGGTGGCAAAAAAGGCATAGCTGCGGGCATACTCGTCCTTTGGGACTACGCACACACGCAGTCCGTTGGGCAGCGTCTCCCGGAAAACGGACTCGCCCAGGCGCTCATAGTAGGTCTTTTTCATTGGGCGTCCCCCTTTCCTTTCAGGAAGTATACGGTGTCCAGCGTCACGCGCTCCATGGCCTCCACCACGCGGTCCACCGTGACGGCGCCCACCTGCTCGGCCAGGATCTCCGGCGTCTCATCCTGCCCCGTGGCCGCCTGGCCCAGGTAGAAGTTTTCCAGCTTGCCCTGGGAATCTCCCATGGAGACATAGGCATTGCGCAGCACGCTGCGGGCGCTGTCCATCTCCCAGGGTTCCAGCTCCCCTTTCTGCACGGCCCGCAGCTGGAGCATGATCTCATCATAGGCCTTCTGGTAGTTTTCAAACTCAATGCCGGAGGAGACAGTGATGATGCCCTTTTGACGGTGATACACAGAAGAGGCGAAATAGCAGAGGGACAGCTTCTCCCGCACGTTCAAAAAGAGCTTGGAGTTGCTGCTGCCGCCGAAGAGGGCATTGCCCACCAGCAGGGCAGGCACATCGTCGCCGTTGCAGGAAAAGCCCATACCCAGCTTTCCCTGGGTCAGATCCATGGCCTCTTCCACATAGCGGGGCTCTGCCGCAGCGGTGTGGGCCGTGGTGGGGACACTTTCGCTGATACCATCTCTGGGCAGGGAAGAAAATGCCTGGCGAAGCGCCGCCTCCACCCGCTCCAGCGACGCACTGCCGCAGTAGATCAGCTCCAGGCGGCTGGTGGAGATCAGCTCCCCGTACTGGGCATAGAGCTTTGGGGGCTGCAGGCGCTCGGCGTCCTTTTCCCGGCCCAGGCGGCTGATGCCGTAAGGCTCCCCGCCGCACATCTCCTCCAGCAGCCGGGCGTCGGCATAGTCCCGCTTGTCGTTGACCTGGCTGCGGATGGCATCGATGAGGTTTGCCTTCTCGCTTTCAAAGTAGGCGGGCACAAACCGGCCGTGGTGGGTCACCGGCTCGCAGATCAGCTGCCCCACCAGCTCCGCCACCGGCTCCAGAAGCTTCTCCCCGCCGGGGACGAAGCTGTCGTCAATAAAGCTGGCCACAAAGCCTACGCACTGGGTCTCGCCTTTTTTCCGGACCGTATAATCCACCCGGGCGCCGTAGAGGTTATCCATCCGGGCAGACAGGGCCCCCAGGTCAGGATAGGAGACGGTGCCCCGCCGCAAAACCGCTGCCAGCAGCGCGTTGGCGGCCACGGTCTGGTGCCGCAGCGGCGTCACGAACTGGGCGGAGAGGAGGCTCGTCTTGAATTTTCGGGCGGGCAGGTACGTCAGGTGTACCCCCTCGGCCAACTGTTTTGAAATGACTTGCAAGGTCTCAGCTCCTTTCCGTGGAATGATGCTTCCGCGAAAGCATAGCAATACACGGGTGATATTATAGTATAACTCGTCTCATAATTCAAATTCTTTCTTCCGCCGCGCAAAAAAAGGACGGCCGTGTATCCGGCCGTCCCTTTCCTTATTCCAAAATCCGCAGCAGGTTCTCCCGGGCGATCATCTCCCGCTCCCGGCGGCTCATCCCCAGCTTTTCCAGCTCATAAAGCAGGGACGACGCTCCCGCGGCGCTCTCCAGTCCCCGGGCACCCTCGTTGCCCGGCCCCATGTACTGGCAGAAGTCAAAACCGCAGCAAACATGCTCCACCCCCATGACCTCCGCCATATGGGCCGCATGCAGAGCCAGCGTTTCCACGCTCTGCCGCTCCCGCTCCCGGTGGACGAACGCATAGTGGGCGTTGAGCCCCACCACGCCGCCTGTGTCCCGGATGGCGCACAGCTGGTCGTCCGTCAGGTTCCGGGGCACATCGCAAAGGGCGCGGCAGTTGGAGTGGGAGGCGATCACCACGCCGCCCTCCAGTCCCACCACGTCCCAGAAGCTCCGCTCGTTCAGATGGGATACGTCTATGACCATGCCCGCCCGGCGCATTTTCTCCACTGCCTGCCGTCCCAGGGCCGTAAGGCCGTGGGACGGGTCGCCGCCCGCACCGGCGGCCAGGGCGTTTTCCTCATTCCAGGTGAGCATGCCCATCCGGGCGCCGAAGGCGGCATAGCGGTCGATCCAGCCCAGGTCCTCCCCGGCCACGGCCATGCCCTCCACGCCCAAAAAGGCGTACTGCTTCCCGGCAGCGCGGGCTGCACGTGCCTCCGCCGCCGTCCGCACCACCGTCAGCCAGGGGCACTGGGCAAACTCCGCCCGGGCACAGTCCATCATCCGCGCCGTCCGCTCTGCTGCGGTGCGGCAGCCCGTCTCTTTCCAGAACGTCTCTCCGGGTGCCGATGTCCACAGCGAGAGCACCATGCCCTCCACGCCGCCCCGGCGCAGATCGTCCAGGTGATGCCGCTCCAGCACGTGTGTCTCGCCCCGGAGGCGGCGCCGCGTCACATCATACAAAAGGTCGGAATGTCCGTCAAAGATCATGGGGTTCTCCTCTCACGCCCCCAGCAGTCCTCCCACCAGGATGCCGAGATAGGTGCCGATCACATAGCCGAACGTGCCCACCAGCATCACCGGTCCCACCAGGGCGCTCCAGCCCTGGGAGATGGCCATACCGGCGGCGGTGGTGGGACCGCCGATGTTGGCATTGGAGGCCAGGATGATGTCCTCCAGATCAAAGTGCAGCAGCTTGCCGCCCACAAAGCAAAACAGCATATTCACCGCCACCATGATGGCCGTGAAGGCCAGCAGCAGCGGCGTCTTGTGGAAGATTTCCGCAATGGAGGCCGGCACGCCGATGACGAACAGGAACAAATAAATAAGGTAGGTGCCGATCTCCTGGGAGCCGCTGAGCTTTTCCACCTGGTGCTCGCCCCAGGTGGCGCAGGCCATGGACACGGTGGTGATCCATACATACTCGCTGCCGAAGAACGTATTGAGCATATGCAGCGCCACGCCCGTATCGGGAATGAGGGCGCTGAGGGCACCGGAGACCAGTTTGGCCGCCCATACCACCGCGCCCGCATAGGCAAAGTTCATGGCGATGTCCTTCAGGGAAATGTCCTTCCGGCTCCAGTAGGCCGCTGCCTGGGTGCGGGCCTCCTGGCTCTCCCCCTCTTTTTCCACACGGTCGATGTGGGGATGGGAGTAGCGCCGGCGGAAAAAGCCCATGCCGGCAATGACGATCAGGGCGAAGAAGTACAGCGCCATCAGCAGATTGTCCGCCACCGTGGCCGCCGCCTTGATCTCGCCCACGTCGAACTCCTGGGCCAGGGCCGCGAAGTTCACGCCGCCGCCGATGTAGGAGCCGGTCATCATGGCCGCCACACCTTCCAGGCCCGGAATGTAGGAATGCAGCAGCGAGTAGGCGATGAACGCGCCTGCCACCGTACCCGCCGAGCCGATGAGGAAGATGACCAGCATGCGCCCCGTCTCTTTCCAGATGCGGCGCATGTTGCACTGGAGCAGCAAAAGGGGGATGCCCAGCGGCACCGCATAGCCCCAGATGATATCGTCATACAGGGTGCAGCTGGTGGGGATGATGCCCAGGTTGGAGGCCGCCAGAGCGATCAAAAGGGCGATGATGGCGCCGGAGATCTTGGAGGCCCAGGTGTAGCGCTGTTCCAGGTAAATGGCCAGGGCCACCGACGCCAGAAGCAGCGCCAGAAGCGACCAGGTGTCCTCCGGTGCGATGAGCGTGGATCGCCCCAAGGCACTTTGAAAAAGGTTCGTCAGCATAAGTCTATTCTGCTCCCTTCCTGTTTTGACACACAATTTTCACCAGTATAAGCGGTTTAGCCCCGCCGCGCAAGCCTGAGCAGAATTTTTCTCAGGAAAGCGAAAAAATGTTTTGTTTTTTCCCTTGACTTTTTTCCCAAATTCCTGTAAACTATTTCGTGTTGTAAAGGCGAACAACTTTACAGAAAGGAAGCTGCTCATGAAAAATCAGACCTATCGCATGACGATGTTATACGATTTTTATGGGGAGCTTCTCACCGAGCGGCAAAAGGAGTTCTTCGACCTCTATTATAATGAGGACCTGTCCTTGGCGGAGATCGCGGAAAACGCGGGCATCTCCCGCCAGGGCGTCCGGGACGTGATCGTCCGGGCGGAGGGCATCATGCAGGAGGTAGAGGACAAGACGGGCCTCATCCGGCGCTTCGAGGCGCTGCGGCCCCATCTGGACGCGATCCAGTCCGCCGCCGAGGAGATCCAGACCATCAACTACCGTCTCTACGAGGACGCGCATCTGGGCGAGCTCGCCCAGCGCATCCAGACCGAGGCCGCCGCACTGAAGGAATGAGCCATGGCATTTGAAGGATTGACTGAAAAACTGAACGCCACGTTCAAGCGTCTGCGGGGCAAGGGACGGCTGACGGAAAACGACGTCCGGGAGGCCATGCGCGAGGTGCGCCTGGCTCTGCTGGAAGCCGACGTAAGCTACAAGGTCGTCAAGGAGTTCGTTGCCACCGTCACGGAGCGTGCCGTTGGCAGCGACGTACTGGACAGCCTGACCCCCGCCCAGCAGGTCATCAAGATCGTCAGCGAGGAGCTGACCAACCTGATGGGCGGCGCCGGCAGCAAGCTGACCATGGCCAACAACGGTCCTACCGTTGTGATGATGGTGGGTCTGCAGGGCGCCGGTAAAACCACCACCACCGCCAAGCTGGCCGGGCTCATGCGCCGGCAGCTGGGCAAGCGGCCGCTGCTGGCCGCCTGCGACGTGTACCGCCCCGCCGCCATCGAGCAGCTCAAGGTGGTGGGCGGACAGCTGGATCTGCCGGTCTTTGAACAGGGCCAGGGCGATCCTGTTGCTATTGCCGAAAACGCCATCCGCCATGCCCGTGACCACGGCAACGACATGGTGTTTCTCGATACCGCCGGCCGGCTCCATGTGGACGAAGCTCTCATGGATGAGCTCAAGCGCATGAAAGCCGCCGTTCACCCCAACGAGATCTTGCTGGTGGTGGATGCCATGACCGGCCAGGACGCCGTCAACGCCGCCTCCGCCTTTGACCAGGCGCTGGGCATCGACGGCGTGGTGCTCACCAAGCTGGACGGCGACGCCCGCGGCGGTGCTGCCCTCTCCATCCGCGCTTCCACCGGCAAGCCCATCAAGTTCGTGGGCACCGGCGAAAAGCTGGATATGATCGAGCCCTTCCATCCCGACCGGATGGCCTCCCGCATCCTGGGCATGGGCGACATGCTCTCCCTCATCGAAAAGGCCCAGGCGGCCTACGATGAAAAGCAGGCCGCCAAGCTGGAAGAGAAGCTGCGCAAAAACAGCTTCACCCTCCAGGACTACTACGACCAGCTGCAGCAGATCCGGGGCATGGGCGATCTGAGCCAGATCGCAGGCATGCTGCCCGGCGGTCTTGGCAAGCAGCTCTCCGGCGCCACCATCGACGAAAAGCAGATGGCCCACACGGAAGCCATCATCCTCTCCATGACGCCCCAGGAGCGGGAGAACCCCCAGATCCTGGGCGCCAGCCGGAAAAAGCGCATCGCCGCCGGCTGCGGACTGCAGGTGGTGGATGTGAATCGCCTTTTGAAGCAGTTCGACATGATGCAGCAGCTGACCAAGCAGATGACCCGTGGCCGGCTGCCCGGCATGCGGGGCCCCAAGATGGGCTTTGGCCGCAAGAAGCGTTCCCGCTGAGATATAGATGCTCTCGCATTTATAGATAGATTTTTTCAACGAAATTTTTGGAGGTAACAAACTATGGTTAAGATCAGACTGCGCCGCATGGGCGCCAAGAAGGCTCCTTTCTACCGTGTTGTGGTGGCCGATTCCCGCTTCCCCCGCGACGGCCGCTTCATCGAGGAGATCGGCATCTACAATCCCTGCGTCTCCCCCGCTGAGATCAAGATCGACACCGAGCGCGCTCAGGCTTGGATCAAGTCCGGCGCCCAGCCCACCGACACCGTCAGAGCTCTGCTGAAAAAAGTGGAAGTCCTCTGATCCGGAGGACGGAGCATGAAGGACTTGCTGCTCTACATCGCCAGAAACCTTGTGGATGATCCCGACGCCGTCTCCGTTACGGAGGTCCAGGGCGATCAGGAACTGACGTTGGAGCTGCGCGTCGCCCCCGACGACATGGGCAAGGTGATCGGCCGCCAGGGCCGCATCGCCAAGGAGATCCGGACCGTGATCCGCTCCTACGCCCAGCGTACCGGCGTAAAGGTTTCCGTTGACATTGTGGACTAACGCGCATACGCGCGAAAAGAGAGAGGAGCCTTGTGCCCCTCTCTCTTTTTGACCCTCACGGCCGCCGCTCCAGCAATCGGATGATCTCCGAAAGTCCCAGCAGCAAACCGCCGTATACCGCGGCGTTGACCCAGATGGCCCCCATCTGGATCACGGCATTGAGCCATCCGGCGTAGTCCGCCGACATCCAGAACATGGCAAGTCCCAGCACGGCGCCGCCGATGAACAGCACCATGGCCACGATGCGCAGCACCCGGCTGATGAGATTCTTTCCTGCGGCCGGCGTCGTTTCCTCGTCCTCGCTCTCCATCTCGTGAAGCTGGGCCAGCAGATCCTCTTTCTCCTCCATATGCGTTTCTCCTTTCCTGTGGGGTTTCAGCGTGTTTTCAGCATACCACACCGGCGCCCCAGGCGCAAGCGCCCCTTGCCTGTCCGGGCAAAAGGGGATATACTACTGCTATCAACAAAAGGAGGCTTCCCCCATGAAGCTGGATACCATCAAAGTCGGAAAGATCGTGGGCGCCCACGGCATCCGGGGCGAAGTGCGGGTACAGCCCCGGGACGCAGACCCCCACATGCTCACCGGCTTTTCCACATTTTTGCTGGACGGCCAGCTCGTCCGGCCCACTGCCAACCACGTGCACAAGAACATCGTGCTCATGAAATTCCCCGGCGTGGACGATATGAACGCCGCGCTGGCCCTGCGGGACAAGGTGCTCTCCATCCGCCGCTCCGACGCACACCTGCCCGAGGGCGTGTACTTTGACGACGAGCTGCTGGGGCTGGATGTATTCGACGCCGACAGCGGTGCGCGCCTGGGAGAGCTGGTGGCTGTGGAGCCCTATCCCGCCCACAAGGTCTACACCGTCCGGGGCGAGCGGGAGTACCTGATCCCCGCGGTGCCTGGCGCCTTCATCGTCTCCACGGACCTGGACGCCAACCGGATGGACGTGCATGTATGGGAGGGAATGGCCAGTGATGAACATTGACATCCTCACCCTCTTCCCCGACGCGGTGACCGCCTACACCGGCGTGAGCATCCTGGGCCGGGCCCAGGAGCGGGGCTACATCGCCATCCGGGCCCACCAGATCCGCCAGTTTACCACCAACAAGCAGATGCAGGTGGACGACTACCCCTACGGCGGCGGCCGGGGCGCCGTCATGCAGGCAGACCCTCTCTATCGCTGCTGGGCCCATGTGGTGGAGACCTACGGTCCCGGCCGGACCATCTTCCTCTCCCCCTGCGGGCGCACGTTCACCCAGACCGTGGCCCGGGAACTGAAGGACCAATACGACCACCTGATCTTAGTGTGCGGCCATTACGAGGGCGTGGACCAGCGGTTTTTGGACGAGTGCGTGGACGAGGAGATCAGCATGGGCGACTTCGTCCTCACCGGCGGCGAGCTGCCTGCCATGGCGGTGGCGGACGCCGTGTGCCGCATGGTGCCCGGCGTACTGCCGGACCCGGAGTGCTTTGAGGAGGAGTCCCACTGGAACGGGCTTTTGGAATATCCCCAGTACTCCCGCCCCGCCGTTTGGCATGACCGGGCCGTGCCGGAGATCCTGCTCTCCGGCGACCATGGGAAGGTGGCCGCCTGGCGGAAAAAGGAGAGCTATAAGCGCACCATGCGCCGCAGGCCGGACCTGTTCGCCCGGTTTGACGAACGTCAGCTGACCACCAAGGCGGAGCGAAAGATCCTGGCCCAGGCCAAGGAGGAACTGGCGGCGGAGAATGCCGCTGCATCTGACTCTGAACAGGCATAAAAAAAAGACGGAGCATGCGCTCCGTCTTTTTTTATGCTCAATACTGGCCTTCCCAGACGATCTCCTTGTACTTGTCGGGGTCCGTGTCGCCCTCGGTGGAGAACATGAGCACCTGGCTGGACTGATCCAGCTCCAGATACTCCCGCAGCTCCTTGTAGTCCTCGTCCTGCATGATGGTGGACAGCAATCCCATGCCAACGGCACCGGATTCGCCGGAGATGACCCGGGGATCGCCCTTGACCGGCGCGCTCAGCATCCGCATGCCCTTGGCGCTGACCCAGTCGGGGCAGGAGACGAACGCGGAGACATGGTTGCGCAGGATGTCCCAGGAGATGATGTTGGGCTCACCGCAGGCAAGACCGGCCATGATGGTCTGCAGGTCGCCGCCCACGATCCGGGGATCGCCGTCACCGGCCACAGCGCCCTGATACAGGCAGTCCGCCGCCCGGGCCTCCATGACCACGAACTTGGGAGGATCGTTGGGGTAGAGGTTGGTGAAGTAGCCCACCACAGCGCCGGCCAGGCTGCCCACGCCTGCCTGCACGAACACATGGGTGGGACGGTTGACGCTCACCTGGCGCAGCTGGTCGGCGGCCTCGTTGGCCATGGTGCCGTAGCCCTGCATGATCCAGGCGGGGATCTCCTCATAGCCCTCCCAGGCCGTATCCTGCACCACAACGCCGTGCTCGGTCTCGGCGGCCTCGGCAGCGGCAATGCGCACGCAGTCGTCGTAGTTCACTTCCTCGATGGTGACCTTGGCGCCCTCCTTGGCGATGTTGTCAAAGCGGGACTGGCTGGAGCCCTTGGGCATGTGCACCACAGCCTTCTGGCCCAGCTTGTTGGCTGCCCAGGCAACACCGCGGCCGTGGTTGCCGTCGGTGGCGGTGAAGAAGGTGGCCTGGCCGAACTCTTCACGGAAAGCGGGGCTGGTGAGATATTCATAGGTCATCTCGCCCACGTCCCGGCCCATCTGCTGGGCAATGTAGCGGCCCATGGCAAAGGAGCCGCCCAGCACCTTGAACGCATTGAGGCCGAAGCGGTAGGACTCGTCCTTGACATAGACGCCGCCCAGGCCCAGGTTCTTTGCCATGCCGTCCAGCTTGGCAAGGGGAGTGATGGAATACTGGGGGAAGCTGCGGTGGAACGCCCGGGCCTTCGCCACGTTCTCCGTGGACATGACGTCAAGCTGCCGGTCGTCGCTGGAGGGCATCCGATTGGCCGCCCATTTAATGGTATCCTTCATGAACTGACCTCCTAAAAATTTTTAGATGACCAAATTTTTTATTAGTTTCCTGTCTCAATCATACCATAGACCTGTGGGAAGTCAAGGACTTTTTCGTCCTTTTTTCCAATAGAGCGGCAAGCTTTTTTGATCCCGGCTTTCCTGCGGGCTGCCGCCCGTTCCGCCTCTGTTTCCGCGCGAGTGCACCGCCGTTTGAAAAAATCCACAAACAGATCTATATTCAATGAAACTCGGCATTTCACCCCCTTGTTTTTTCGCAAAAAATACATGGTTTCTCAGTTCCGCTTTGGTGTTACCGCTTTGTTACCCTTTGTTTTTCAACCCAGTTTTTTCCTTTCAAATTCTGTCGTTTTGCGTCACAAGTGGGGGCCGGATCGCTTTTTGGTCCCGGAAAACTTGACAAAAGTGGGTGCCGGGTGTATACTGACTCCAGTTTTTTGATCGGTAACAAAAGTTACAAATTGTTTTCTCTCAAAAAAACAACCCAGGGCCTGCCGCCGTTTTCAGGCGTCCGGCCATGCCGAAGCTTTTCAGGAGGTACACTTTGAACAATCAAAACCGACAGAAAAAACTGCATGATTTCTGGAGACGCCGGGGCTTGTTCGTCACCGGCCTGGCTATGACCTTCTTCGTCAGCTGGGCCGCCATGGGACACGCCGACGCCCTCTACATCTTCACCGGTGTGGACGACGCGGCCATCGTGCTGGATGACAGCACGGACGAGGTCCCCGATCTCTCTTCCCAGCTGGTCTATGTGTCCACCAGCAGCCAGGGCTACGACGTGACCCTGGCCGCCGGTCAGACCGTGACCATCCATCATCAGGGCTCCATCATCTCCGCCCAGACCCGCAAGGAGACCATTTCCTCCCTGCTGGGCCGCCTGCACATTGAGCCGGCGCCTCTGGAGATGGTGGCCGTGGACCTCTCCGGTCCCGGCGTGGAGCTGACCATCGCCGATTCCCTGACCTATTATGACAAGGTTCGGGAGACCGTGGCCTACGAGACGGTCCGGGTGGCCAACCCCGAGCTGCCCAAGGGCACCGAGCGTGTGGTGCAGGCCGGTTCCAACGGCGAGCGCACCGCCATTTACGAGGTCATCTGGTCCGGCGGCGAGCAGATCGCCCGCCATTTCGTGGAGGAAGTGGACAGCACTGCCGTCAATGAGATCATCGAGTACGGCACCGCTTCCACTGCCGTCACAGCTGATGACCGCATCGCCAGCGTACAGAAAAACGCCGACGGCAGCGGCACCCTGGTCTTCACCTCCGGCGCTACGCTGAATTTCTCCGGCGCCAAATCCATGACGGCCACCGCTTACACCTCCGGGTACGGCGGCGCCGACAACTGCACCGCCACCGGCACCGCCGTCCGCAAGGGCGTGGTGGCCGTGGACAAGAGCGTGATCCCCCTGGGCACCAAGATGTATATCGTCTCCAGCGACGGCAGCGTGGTCTACGGCATGGCCACCGCGGAGGACACCGGCGTGCGGGGCAACAAGGTGGATCTTTATTACGACACCTATCAGCAGTGCATCAACTTCGGACGGCGCAGCTGCACCGTCTATATCCTGGAGTGAGCGACCGCTCCTCCGCTGAAATCATGTAAAATGTTTCTTCCCCGGCACCTACAAGGTGCCGGGGAAGTTTTTTTACAGCGTCTCCAGCAGCGGCGGCAGCTGGGCAAGATCGGTGATGATGTAGTCCGGCCGGATGTCCTCCCGGGGCGCTTCACCGCTGCGGTTGAACCAGCAGGTACGGATGCCGGCGTTGCGGCCGCCCCGGATGTCGGAGGTGAGGCTGTCGCCCACCATGAGGGCCGTTTCCCGGGAAAAGTCCGGAATGGAGGCAAAGGCCCGGTCGAAAAACTCCCGCCGGGGCTTGTCGGCTCCCACCTCCTGGGAGATGAAGATGCCCTTGAACCACCGGACAAGGTCCGCACTTTTCATACGGCTGTGCTGCACGCAGGCCGCCCCGTTGGAGGCAAGATACAGATCGTACCGGGGGAAAAGCGCCGCCAGCAGCTCCGGCGCCCCGGGAATGAACCAGTGCCCCTGGCCAAGATATGTCTCATACCGCTCGCAGGTCTCCTCCGGGTCCAGCGCCAGCCCCAGCTCCTCAAAGAGCAGGGCGAACCGGCCCACCAGTACCTGCTCCCGGGTGAGGACACCGTCCTCCAGCAGCTCCCACTGGCGGCGGTTGATCACATGGTACCGCTCCAGCACCGCCGGCTCCGCCGGGGCGCCCGCCTCCGTCAGGGCCCGGCGCAGTGCCACAGCCTCGGCCCGGTCAAAGTCCAGCAGCGTATTGTCCAGATCGAAAAAAATCGTTTTGACCATAGTTGGCTCCCTTCTCGTAGATAGGGTCATTGTAGCGTCCCGGCAAAGATTTTGCAACCTTCGCCCATCCGGGACTTTCCAAGGGGCACCTTTTTTGCTATACTGAATATACTTTTGGAAAGGCGGTAAAGCCATGAACCTTTGTGATTATGATACCATCCGCGCCCTGCTGGGGCGGCACGGATTCCATTTTTCCAAGTCCATGGGGCAGAATTTCCTCATCGATCCCCAGGTGCCCATAGATATTGCAGCGGCCTCCGGCGCCGACGAACACTGCGGCGTGCTGGAGATCGGCCCGGGCATCGGCCCTCTGACGGCCCAGCTTGCCCAGCGGGCAGGCAAGGTGGTCTCTGTGGAGCTGGATCCTTCCCTGCTGCCGGTGCTGGCGGAGACCATGGCCCCCTATCCCAATGCAGAGATCGTCCCCGGCGACGTGCTGAAGCTGGATCTTGCCGCCCTGGCGGCAGAAAAGTTTCAGGGGCTCACGGCCATGGTGTGCGCCAACCTGCCTTACAACATCACCACTCCCATTCTTGAAAAGCTGGTGGAGACGCCCTGCTTTCAGAGCTTCACCGTCATGATCCAAAAAGAGGTGGCACAGCGCCTGTGTGCCCCGGAGGGCTCCGCCCAGGGCGGCTCCTTCTCGCTGTTCCTGCGCTATTACATGGAGCCGGAATACCTCTTTGACGTGCCGGCAGACCGCTTCCTGCCCCCGCCCAAGGTGACCTCCGCCGTTATCCGGTGCGTCCGCCGTTCCGCCCCCGCCGTGGAGGTGGAAGACGAGGCGTTCTTCTTCAAGGCCATGCGGGGCGCCTTCCTGCTGCGGCGCAAAACCCTCTCCAACAGCCTTGCCGCCGCCCTGCCCGCCTATTCCCGCACCCAGGTCCAGTCCGCCATGGAGCGCTGCGGCCTTGCGCCCACCGTTCGGGGCGAGGCGCTGACGCTCCGGGACTTCGCCGCCCTGGCCCGCGCTCTGAAAGAGGGAATGTAAAGGTTTTCCTTGTGTTCCACCCCCTGGTACAGTATAATTAAGTGCAAATATAGAATCACAGGAGGAGTGTCCATGTCCACCAAGGCCTATTATTCCAGAGATGAGATCGGCGCGGGGAAGGTCGGTTTTTCCAAGACCCGCTCCATTATCGAAGCGCCGTTTTACGGCAACAATGTGATCAAGGTCAACACCCTGCGCGAAGCTTACGAGCTGGCCAAGAACTCCCCCGGCACCGTGGTGACCGACATGCCCGTCTACCGGGGCGAGGAGTTCGGCCTGGAGCCGGACGCCCGGGTGCTGCTGTTCAACGACGGCTCCATCACCGGCCGCTATGCCCCCGCCCGGCGCATCGCCGGCAAGGAGGGCGTGGACTGCGCCGCGCTGGACAAGATCCTCATGGACGCCGTATATGATACCCGCTGGAAGACCATGTACCACGCCGAGGTATACATCGGCCTGGACCCGGAGTTCATGGTCAAGGCCCATCTGCTCATCCCCGAGGGGGAGGAGAACATCCTCTATAACTGGATGCTGAACTTCCAGTACCTGTCCGACGAGTACACCCGCATGTACAAATCCTCCCGTCCCATCGGCGGCGGCACGGAGCCGGACGTGTACATCTTCTCCGATCCCCAGTGGACCGGCGCACCGGGCCAGGAGGACGTGTGCGATCCCAAGTGCCTGTGCTATTTCAACACCGACTCCAACTGCGCCGCCATCCTGGGCATGCGTTATTTCGGCGAGCACAAGAAGGGCACGCTGACGCTGGCCTGGGCCATTGCCAACCGCAATGGCTACGCCTCCTGCCATGGCGGTCAGAAGGAGTATACTCTTGCCGACGGCAGCCATTTCGTCTCTGCCGTGTTCGGCCTCAGCGGCTCCGGCAAGTCCACCCTGACCCACGCACGCCACGGCGGCAAGTACCCGGACATCAAGGTGCTCCATGACGACTCCTTCATCATCAGCACGGACACCTGCGCCTCCATCGCCCTGGAGCCCACCTATTTCGACAAGACCTCCGACTACCCCGTGGACGCGCCGGACAACAAGTATCTCATCACCGTGCAGAACTGCTCCGCCACCCGGGACGCGGACGGGAAGATCGTCTGCGTCACCGAGGACATCCGCAACGGCAACGGCCGGGCCATCAAGTCCAAGCTCTGGTCTCCCAACCGGGTGGATAAGATCGACTCCCCCGTCAACGCCATCTTCTGGATCATGAAGGACCCCACCATCCCGCCGGTGGTGCGCCTCAAGGGCGCCTCCCTGGCCTCCGTCATGGGCGCCACCCTTGCCACCAAGCGCTCCAACGCCGAGCGGCTGAAAGCCGGCGTGGACCCCAACGCCCTGGTGGTGGAGCCTTACGCCAACCCCTTCCGCACCTATCCTCTGGCCAACGACTATGAGAAGTTCAAAAAGCTGGTGGCAGAAAAGGATGTGGCCTGCTACATCATCAACACCGGCGACTTCATGGGCAAGAAGGTGCAGAAAGAAGATACCCTGGGCATCCTGGAGGCCATCGTGGAGGGCCGTGCCCAGTTCGAGCCCTGGGGCCCCTTCTCCGATATCGAGATCCTGCCCTGGGAGGGCTTTGTGCCTGACCTTGCCGACAAGGACTATATCGCCCAGCTGAAGGCCCGCATGGCCGACCGCCTTTCCTACGTGGAGGGCCTCAGCACTGCCGAGGGCGGCTTCAATGCCCTGCCCGCCGACGCCGCCGACGCCATCCGCAAGGTGGTGGACCAGGCCAACAGCCTGTAATCGCGGCATCTCCTAAAAAAGCGCAAAAAAGAAGCCTGCCAGATGGCAGGCTTCTTTTTTAGTCCTTGATCTTCTTCCCGCATTTGGGGCAATAGTCGGGGATGCCGCCCCGGGTATCCCACAGGGCACCGCAGTGGGGACAGTGGAAAAACAGCAGCATCTGCACAAGCCCTGCCGCCAGCAGCAGGACGCCTACTCCCCAGCCCAGCACATCGTTTCCTGTCAGTGCCGTCAAAAGTCCGCCCACGATGATTCCCGCTGTGAACAGCACCCACATGAGGATATAGCTCTTCCGGTAGTCCATACGGTCCCCTCCTCCTGGGCCGTCAGGCCCGGTCCGGGAATTTCTCGCACAGCTTGTCCAGCTCGCCGGTGAGGGCCTTGAGCTCCTCGGCGGTCATGGATATCTCGATCTCGGCGGTGTCCTCCCCGTCCATGGTGTTGGGCAGGTAGAAAGACACATCCACCAAAAACCTTTCCCCGTCCGCCTGGGCGGAGAGCTCAAAATAGGGCTCCACAAAGGCGGAGTCGTAGCGGTCCTTGATGCCGGCGCCCAGCACCTTGAGCCCGGCGTTCATCTCCCGGAGCTCGTAGGTCAGAAGGCAGCTGTTGGAATCCTTGACCACGTTTCCGTCCTCATTGATCCAGGTGGCCCGCAGCACCAGCCAGTTGCGGTCGTCGCTGGTGGGGTCGCCGCCGTCGGGCGGGAATTCATAGGCGTATACGTCCAGCTGCAGGCTGGACTCGTCGTTTTTGAACAGCATGGGCGTTCTCCTTACTTGTCGTTGTGGTGGACCGCGTAAAACGCATCGTAGTCCGCCAGCATCCGCTGCAGCAGCGCCGGGGTGTCCAGCCCGTAGGGGCAGCGGGACTTGCAGGCGTCACAGTGGACACATTCTTCGATCTTGTGCATCTTGGCATGCCACTCGTCGCTCATATAGGGCTGATAGGGGGAGCGGCGCAGCAGGGCAGACATGCGGGCCGCCTGGGGAATGTCGATGCCGGCGGCGCAGGGCAGGCAGTAGCCGCAGCTGCGGCAGAACTCGCCCGCCAGCTCCTGGCGGTCCTTGCGGATGACCTCCTCCAGCTCCGGCGTCATGCCGGGATCACGCTCCGTCAGCTCCAGCCACTGGTCCAGCTCCCACTCGTGCTGGATGCCCCAGATGGGCACCACATTGTCGTACTGACGCATGAAGGCATAGCAGGCCTCGGCGTTATTCAAAAGGCCGCCGGAGAGGCCCTTCATGGCGATGAAGCCCATGTCCGCCTGGCGGCAGCGCTCCACCAGGTCGTAGTCCTGGTCGGAGGCCAGATAGCAGAAGGGGAACTGGAGCGTTTCAAAAGCGCCGGATTCGATGGACTCCCGGGCCACGTGGAGCCGGTGGTTCGTAATGCCGATGTGACGGATGTAGCCCTTTTGCTGCATCTCCAGCGCGGCAGCGTAGGGGCCGTCTGGATCATTGGGGTCCGGCAGCACGGCGGGATTATGGAACTGGAACAGATCGATGTAATCCGTCTGCATCCGCCGCAGGCTCTCTTCAATGTGGGCAAGCACCGTCTTTTTGTCCGTGCCGCCGCTCTTGGTGGAGATGATCACATTCTGCCGCACATCGTGCAGCGCCGCGCCCAGCTTCTCCTCGCTGTCCGTGTACATGTTGGCCGTATCGAAATAGTTGATGCCCGCCTCATAGGCCCGGCGTACCAGCTTCACCGCGTCGGCCTTGGAAATGCGCTGGATGGGCAGCGCGCCGAAGGCGGTCTTGGTCACATACAGCTCCGTGCGGCCCAGTCTGACTTTCTCCATACTCCTTATCCTCCTCTTCCGGCATATGCCGGATGATTTTTCCACAGGTCTTTTTTTGATTATAGCATACTTCTCCCCGTTTGCAACCGCGCCGGGGGTGTGTTATGATAGCTTTATCATCATATCGCGCTGCGCCCTGCGGCCGCGCGGAGGAGGTCCGCCATGGAAAAGGAACTGCATCTGAAGCTGACCGTCCGGCTCTATTCGGACGACAACCAGCGCTGCTTCGGCCCCGGTATCGCAACGCTGCTGCATCAGGTGGAAGCGTGCCGCTCACTGCGCTCTGCCGCCGCCTCCATGGGCATGGCCTACTCCAAGGCCTGGCGCATCATCCGCACGGCGGAGGCAGTCTTCGGCTGCAAACTGCTCTCATCCACCATCGGCGGCAGTCACGGCGGCGGCGCCGTACTGACAGAGGAGGCCACGGCGCTCCTCACGGCCTACGACCGCTACTGCGCCGATGTGGAAGCGTACAGCCAGGCCAAATTCAGTGAGATCTTCGGCCCGTTTTCCCCCCGGCAAGACCCATAAAAACGGCGGACTGCACAAAGCAGTCCGCCGTTTTTTGCTTTTTTCACTTTTCCGGCTGCTGAGTGGGATCGATCTCCGTGGGGCTGGGGATGGGATGCTCCTTGTGGGCCACCATGGTCTGGATCAGCTCCACCGTGCCGCCCAGGCCCAGATAGCTGCTGTCGATGCAGAAATCGTAGCTGTCCACAGCGCCCCACTTCTGGGAGGAATAATACTCATAGTAAGAGGCGCGGCGCTTATCGGTCTTGATGATAAGCTGGCGGGCCTTTTCCGGAGAGATGTTCTGCCGCTTGGCCACCCGCTGGATCCGCACGTCCATAGGTGCGTGGATGAAAATGCTCAGGTGGTTGGGGTCATCCGCCAGGGCATAGTCCGCGCAGCGGCCGATGATGACACAGGGGCCTTGAGCCGCCAGGTGACGGATGGTATCAAACGTAGCCAGGTACACCTGCTGCTCCAGGGAGTCCCCCGCGCCGGTGCCGGGCAGAGCAAACATGTAGGAGTCCATAGCGATGGAGTAAAGCAGGCTCTTGGGCCGTTCGTCAAAGTTTTCAAAGATCTTCTCACAAAGGCCGCTCTTTTTGGCTGCCTCCTGCAGCAGCTCCTTATCGTAAAACGGAATACCCAGCTCTTTGGCGACGCGGATTCCCACCTCTTTGCCGCCGCTGCCGAACTGCCGTCCAATGGTGATGATGGTCTTCATAGTATTGCCCCCTTTTGCTTTTCTATACCACAGGCGGAACGGGGCAGCCCCGGCCTCGACCATCAGGCAGGGCATCCGAGCCTCTTGTGGTTGTGTTTATTATATCACAGGCATGGCTCAGCGTCAAACGAAAGGAAAAACATGGATGACAGGAGACAAGATCCGTGCTAAAATGGCACCATATTTCCGGCAAAGGAGCAATGCGCAATGACACAATTGGAAAACGCCCTGCATTATCTGGATCAGTATCACGATGAGATGCTGTTTTTATGGGAGACCCTGGTGAAAATGGAATCTCCCAGTGCCGACCCGGCCGCCATCGACCTGCTGGCAAGCCACCTGGACACCTACTGCCGCGCGCTGGGCATGGAGACGGAAAAGCTTCGTCCGGAAGGAGCGGGCGCGTGCCTTGCCGCCTGGACCGCTCCCCAGGCGCTGCCGCCGGTTTTGCTGCTGGGCCACATGGATACCGTCCACCCCGTGGGCAGCTTTCCCGGCGGGCCCTGGCGGGTGGAGGGCGACAGCGTGTACGGTCCCGGCGTCCACGACTGCAAGGGCGGACTGGTGATCGCCCTGTACGTGATCCGCGCATTGCAGCACGCCGGCTATGACCGCCGCCAGCTCAAGCTGGTGACCGTCAGCGACGAGGAGACCGGCCACTCCCTTTCCCGTATGGCGGCCGTGGATTTCCTGGAGTCCCACGCCCGGGGCTGCGGGGCCGCCTTCACCTTTGAAAGCGGCCTGCCCGACGGCACACTGGTCACCCGCCGCAAGGGCGGCGGCGTCATCCGCCTGGATGTGGAGGGCATTGCCAGCCACTGCGGCACGGCTCCTGAAAAGGGTGCCAGCGCCATCCGGGAGGCTGCCCGGAAGATCGTGGCCATCGAGGATCTGACGGACTTCGACCATGTGACCTTCAACTGCGGCAAGATCTCCGGCGGCACCAGCGTCAACACCATCCCCGCCGCCTGCGGTGTGGATATCTGCATCCGGTTCCACTCCAACCAGGAGCGGGATGCGGCCATGGAAAAGGTGCGCGCCATCTGCGCCAAGGTGGAAACGCCCCATACCCGCTGCACCCTGGGGCCCCTCATGGGCTTCCCCGCCATGGAGGAACTGCCCCGGACCGCGGAGCTGGTGAAAGTCTACGGCGACGCCAGTGAGGCTCTGGGCCTGGGGCGGCCCGGCACCGTGGGCACCGCCGGCTGCTCTGACAGTGCCTACACCACCTCCATGGGTATTCCCACCCTCTGTGCCGTGGGCGTTCTGGGCGAGGGGCAGCACTCTCCCCACGAGCACGCCTCCATCTCCTCCCTGCTCTCCCAGGCCAAGCGGCTCACTGCCGCCATTCTGGCCCTGCCTGACAGCTTTTAAGGAGGTGCCGCCATGGCGACCATGCAGGAATCCGCCCTTTCCTATCTGGACAGCTGCCGGGAGGAAATGCTGCGGCTGTGGGAGACCATCGTGCGTCTGGAGACGCCCAGCACCGACGCGGCAGCCGTGAGCCGTCTGGCCAGTCACCTGGACACCTATTGTGACGCCCTGGGCATGATGACGGAAAAGTTCCAGCCCCAGGGGGCCGGGCTGTGCCTGGCTGCCCGCACGCCGTCCGCGTCATTGCCGCCGGTTTTGCTGCTGGGCCATCTGGACACAGTCCACCCCGCCGGCAGCTTCCCCGGCGGACCCTGGCGGGTAGAGGGCGACACCGTCTGCGGCCCCGGCGTCCATGACTGCAAGGGCGGGCTGGTGATCGCCCTGTATGTGATCCGGGCGCTGCTGCACGCGGGCTACGACCGCCGTCAGCTTCGCCTGGTGCTGCTGAGCGACGAGGAAACGGCCCACACCCTCTCCCAGCGGCAGACCGTTGACTTTTTGCAGCGGCAGGCCATGGGCTGCGGCGCCGCCTTCACCGTGGAAAGCGGGCTGCCCGACGGGCAGATCATCACTGCCCGCAAAGGAGGCGGCATCCTGCCCCTGCGGGTGCAGGGCATCGCCAGCCATGCGGGCACCGCCCCGGAAAAGGGCGCCAGCGCCGTATTGGAGGCCGCCAGGAAGATCGTGGCCATTCACGCCCTCTCCGACCCCGCCCATGTCACCTACAACTGCGGCATCATCCACGGCGGCACCAGCGCCAATGTGGTGCCTGACCGCTGTGAGGTCTCTGTGGCCATCCGCTTCCGCACCAACCAGGATCACCGCCAGGCCATGGACGCCCTGCATGAGATCTGCGGCCGGGTGGAGACACCGGGCACCAGCTGCACCCTGGGTCCGCTGGTGGGCTTCCCCGCCATGGAGGAGCTGCCCCGTACCGCGACGCTGGCAAAAATCTACCAGGACGCCAGCGAGGCTCTTGGCCTGGGCCGTCCCGGAACCGCTTACAGCGCCGGCTGCTCTGACAGTGCTTACACCGCGTCCATGGGCATCCCCACGCTCTGCGCTGTGGGCGTTTTGGGCGAAGGACAGCATTCTCCCCACGAGCACGCCGACCTATCTTCCCTTCTGCCCCAGGCCAAGCGGCTGGCAAATGCCATTTTGTCCCTGCCGGACGATTTTTGAGCGCGGCACAGCGTCGGACCTATTACACATATATATTATAT
>DYBL01000040.1 GCA_019418625.1 Clostridiales bacterium
CCGCCCCTGGGCGTCCGGCTCGCAGGCCACGGCGTTGGCATAGAGGAGCGTCAGCGCCCGGGCCTCCGAATAGGGCAGCTCGTCCATATCCTCGGACATCTGCTCCCACTTGGCCTCCGGGTAGATGGTCAGGCACCCCTCGGCGCCGATGGTGATGTAAAACAGGTTTCCCAGGGTCTCCCGCATAGCGGAGGGGATCACCAGGCGGCCCTTGGAGTCAATGCTGTTGTTGGATTTTCCCATCAGCCGCGCCATGGCCGCCCCCCCCTTTTCCCTGTTTTCGGGGGCAATTTTGGGTTCAAATGACACTCAGCTACCTAAACCACCCACAAATCCCCACCGTTAATTTCGAGTATAAGCGATATAATTCAGGATTGCAAGGATTTTTTTCCGCCCTGAAACCCGGTAAAACGGGGGATTTTCTCTAAAAATCATCCTTTTTTCCGCATTTAAAACACATGTTCGATTTTTCGTTGGGCAGTTTACGTAAAATAGCAAAGAGCCTCTGGCACAAGATATTGTGCCAGAGGCTCTTATTTTTAACATTTTCCGCAAAATATTGTTGCTCACAAAAAAGTTTCCCAAAAAGTTTCGTCGTTTTTTACAAATTTTTAAAGGTTATGGTCGACCCGGCTCAGGCTTCGTCGGCCCCGTCCTGCAGGTCGCTCTTTCCGTCCAGCTTGTCCCGCTGCTCCTGCATCTTGGCAGCGGAGGCGGAACGGAACCGGACCCGGGACTGCTTGACCTCGTCCAACGCGGCCTGGACGGCCTCCTCCGTGCGGGCCAGGGCGTCCTCGGCGTACTCGTTGGCCACCTGATAGAGCTGGCGGGAGCGGTCCTCCGCCCGGGCCACGATCTGGCGGGCCTTCTCCTTGGCGGCATAGAGCACCTCGCTCTCGGAGACCTTGGTCTTGGCCTCCAGCTCAGCCTGGCGCATCATGCGCTCCACGTCCCGCTTGGCGTCGTCCACGAATTTTTCCCGGGCGGCCAGCAGCTCCTGGGCCCGTTTGATCTCCACAGGCAGCTGAGCCCGCAGCTCGTCCAGAAGATCCAGCAGCTCATCCCGGTCCACCATGCTCATGTTGGGCTTGAGGGCGGGAGACTTGGCATCCTCGATGCGCTCATAGATCATATCGATCAATCGATTGATGTCATTGGCCAATTCGATCATCCTTCTTTCTTCTCAGTCAGCTCCCGCACCAGGGGAATGATGGACGCGGGCAGATATTTTTCCAGAGGCTGGCCGTAGCGGATCATTTCCCGAGCCATGGAGGAGCTGAAGTGCTGGTAGGCCGCGGAGGCAGGCAGCAGCATAGTCTCCAGTCCGGGGTGGATGTCCTGGTTGATGAGTGCCAGCTGGTATTCCACATCGAAATCCGATGTGTTGCGCACGCCCCGCACGATGGCGGCAGCGCCGCGGCGGACGGCATAGTCCGCCAAGAGGCCGGAAAAGAGCTCCGCCTCCACATTGGGCAGCTCCGCCACGGCGGTGCGGACCAGCAGAAGCTTTTCCTCCGGGGTGAACATTTGGTTTTTCTTTTCCGCATTGGGGCTGACGCACACATACACCTTGTCAAAGCAGGCGGCGCTGCGCCGGATGATATCCAGATGGCCCAGGGTGATGGGGTCAAAGCTGCCCGAGCAAACGGCTGTTTTCATGGAGTTATTCCTCGTTTTGTTCGTTTCCGCTGCGGCGGTACATGGTCACGGCGATCTTGCCGTAGCGGTAGGTCTTATGGAGGCGGTACGGCGCTGAAAGAGCCGGCATGGTCCGCTCCACCGGATGTTCCGCCATTATTATACCATGCGGGGAAAGAATGTCAAACTTTGCGATGTGGGCAATGGCCGGCTCCAAAAGCCCGGCGGCATAGGGCGGGTCCAGGAAAATAATGTCAAATTTCTCCCGCAGTCCCTTCAAAAATTCCATGGAGTCGGCACTCACAACCCGGGCGCGGTCCGTGAGCTCTGTGACCTTCAGATTTTCCCGGATCAGCCTGACTGCATCGGCGCGCCGGTCCACGAACACCGCCGACGCCGCGCCCCGGCTCAGGCATTCGATGCCCAGCTGGCCGGTGCCCGCAAACAGGTCCAGCACCCGGCGGCCCTCGATCTCAAATTGCAGGGCGCTGAACAGTCCCTCTTTTACCCGGTCGGTGGTTGGGCGGGTCTCCATCCCCTCCAGCTCTTTCAGTCGGCGGCCTCTGGCCGTGCCGGTGATCACGCGCATTCCATTTCTCCTTTCGCCGCCCCCTTTGGGGCAGCTGCGTCAAAACTGCTCTTTATTTTACGGCAAACACGGCCGTATTTCAATAGGTGCCGCATGGTTTTGCCATTGTTTTTAGGGCTTGTGCTTTACGGCCGTATCGTTTATAATATATTTCTAAAAGTGTATGCTACATTAGTGACTTTCTGCAAGGCATAGAGGCCGCGGCTCCGCGTCCCTCTGACAATACTGGGAAAAGAAAGGACGTTCTCATGATTCAATTCAAATCTGATCAAGGTGAGATCTCCGTCAGCAGCGCCGTATTTTCCAACATCACCGGCATTGCCGCCACCAACTGCTTCGGCGTCAAGGGCATGGCATACCGCTCCATGACCGACGGACTGGTGCACCTGCTGCGCCGCGAAGCCATGAGCAAGGGCGTTAACATCACCTACCATGACGACAATTCCATTTCCATTGAGCTCCACATCATTGTGGAAAACGGCGTCAACCTTCCGGCTGTGTGCAGCTCCATCATGAACGAGGTGCGCTATGTCGTCACCAAAAACACCGGCGTCACCGTCAAGGCGGTGGACGTGTGCGTGGATTCCATGACGCTGTGAGGGAGGAAGACAACCAATGAACGAACAGATCACCGGCGCGGTGTTCAAGCAGATGGTGCTCCACGGCGCCGCCGCCATCACCGCGCACAAGCAGGCCATCAATGACCTGAACGTATTCCCTGTGCCCGACGGAGATACGGGCACCAACATGTCCATGACCATCGGCGCCGCCGTCACCGAGCTGCGCAAGGCCTCGCCCGCCACGCTGGACCAGGCCGCCTCCGTGACCGCCTCCGCCCTGCTGCGGGGCGCCCGGGGCAACTCCGGCGTCATCCTCTCTTTGCTGTTCCGGGGTCTTTCCAAGGGCCTCAAGGGCTGCGAGAGCGCCGATGCCGCCACCTTCGCCGCCGCCATGCAGGAGGGCGTGTCCGCTGCCTACAAGGCAGTGATGAAGCCCGCCGAGGGCACGGTGCTGACAGTGTCCCGCCTGGCCGCCAAGGCCGCAGTGGACACCGCCGCAGAGGAGGCAGACGTGGAAAAGGTACTGGAAGCGGCCATCCGCCAGGGCAACGAGGCGCTGGCCCAGACCATCGACATGAACCCTGTTTTGAAAAAGGCGGGGGTCGTGGACGCAGGCGGCAAGGGCTACCTGCTGATCCTGGAGGGCATGCTGGCCGAGCTTCGCGGCGAGCCCATGCCCGAGACCGAATCCGACAGCGAGCCCCAGAAGGAGAAGGCGGACTTTGTGGCCATGGCCGCCGAGGAGATCACCTTTGCCTTCGACACGGTGTTCATCGTCCGCAAGGCAACGCCCGACATCTCCCTGGAACCCCTGCGCACCTATCTCAACAGCATCGGCGACAGCCTGGTCATCGGCGAGGACGACGAGGCCTTCAAGGTCCATGTCCACACCAACATCCCCGGCAGCGCCCTGAACGAGGCCCAGAAGTACGGCACACTGGAGCTGGCCAAGATCGAGAACATGCGCACCCAGGCCGACGATCTGGCCGCCGGCAAGCATGTCCAGAGCACCGACGACCTGGATGCCATCGAAGAATCCCTGGAGTCCGGCTGCGACCAGGGCGGCCACACCGTGGCCGAGCCGGAAAAGCCCTACGGCTTTTTGGCCGTGTGCGCCGGCGACGGCCTGGCCGCTGTGTTCCATGACTTGGGCGCCGACGGCGTGGTCTCCGGCGGACAGACCATGAACCCCTCCACGGAGAGCCTGCTGGAGGGCGTGGACAAGATCCCCGCCGAGACGGTGTTCATCCTGCCCAACAACTCCAACATCATCATGGCCGCCCAGCAGTGCGCCGCCCTGACGGAAAAGCGCGTGGTGGTCATCCCCTCCAAGACCGTGCCCCAGGGCATCACCGCCATGATGAACGTGGACTTCGAGGCGCCGGATGCCGAGACGCTGGAAAAGGCCATGACCGAAAGCCTTTCCACTGTCTCCACCGCCCAGATCACCTACGCCGCCCGCAACTCCGACTTTGACGGCTTCGACATCAAGGCCGGTGACTATCTGGCGCTGATGGAGGGCAAGCTCTTCGGCACCGACGGCAATCTGGACACCCTGCTGGAGAACCTGGCAGCCAGTGCCCGGGAAAAGGAGGCCTCCTTCATCTCGCTGTACTTTGGCGAGGACGTGTCGGAGGAGGATGCCCAGAAGGCAGCCGCCGTCTTTGAGCAGGCCTGCCCCGAGGCAGAGGTAGCCGTTCTCTCCGGCGGCCAGCCCGTCTACTATTATATTATTTCCATGGAGTAAGGTCTTTGGGCCGCCGCATCCGCGGCGGCCCGCTTTTTTAAAAGGAGGCGCGTCCATGTCTTTCTGGCTCGCATCCCTCCTGGCCCCGGTGCTTCTGGCGCTCCTGTTTTCCCTGGGCTTTTGGTGGGGACGGCGCAAAAAACCGCATAATAAAAAGAGCCCCGATGCACCGCATCGGAGCTCTCTTTTTGTTTTCATCAGGCCAGGAAGCCCTTGAGGATGCACTCCTCGGCCTCCTCCTCGGTGAGGCCCAGGGTCTCCAGCTTCAAAAGCTGCTCGCCGGCGATCTTGCCGATGGCCGCCTCGTGGACCAGCTGCGCCTCCGTGCAGTTGGCGGTGATGGCGGGAATGGACTTGATCTTGGCGTTGCCCATGATGATGGAGTCACACTGCACATGGCCGAAGCACTTGGCGTTGCCCACCATGCGGGGATAGAACACCTGGGAGGAATCGTCCTGGGCAACAGACCGGGAGATGACCCGGCCCTTGGCATCCTCGCCCTCCAGCACGATCTCCATATCGCTTTCGGCCACCTGGTCGCCGTGGGTCAGCAATCGCTCGGTGACCACCGCCTCAGCGCCCTTGCCGCAGACGATCTTCGTATAGCGCTTGGTGGAATCCACGCCCCGGATCTGGACGCTGTCCATCTGGATGGTGGCACCCTCGTCCAGATACACGATGGTCTGGGGGTTCATGACCTTGCCTCCACGGCCGTCGCCCTGGCCGTAGTGCTTTTCCGCGTAGTGGACGTGGGAGTTCTTGCCCACGTGGAACGTATGCACGCCCTCGTGGCGGGACTCCTGGTCGCCGCAGTTGTGGATGCCGCAGCCGGCCACGATCTCCACATCGCAGTTTTCGCCGATGTAGAAGTCGTTGTACACCACTTCCTGGATGCCCGGCTTGGTGATGATGGCGGGAATGTAGCACTTCTCGCCCACGGTGCCGTCCAGAATGCGGATGTCGATGCCGCTGTGGCCGTCCGTGCGGTTTTCGATCTTGATATGCTCCGTGGACTCCCGGCCGTCACAGCCGCAGTCCTTGCGGATGTTGAAGGCGCCCACAGGCTTGCCCAGCATGTCCGCGATCTTTTCCAGAAGCTCGCGGTCGATCTCGTTTTCCATCATTGTGCAGCGCCTCCCTTCGTCATGAGCACCGGGCAGCCGCCGGTGGTGTCCGCCAGGATCTGGGGCAGGATATCCTGTGCGCTGCCCCGGTGGCGGATGGCTCCGTCACCCACCACGATGACCTCGTCCGCCAGGGAGATGATGCGCTCCTGGTGGGAGATGATGATCATGGTGGCGGTGCCGTTGGCGTGGATCTGTTCAAAGGTCTCCGTCAGCCGGGCGAAGCTCCACAGGTCGATGCCCGCCTCCGGCTCGTCGAAAATCATCAGCTGGCTGTTCCGGGCCAGGATGGAGGCGATCTCAATGCGCTTGACCTCGCCGCCGGAGAGGGACACGTCCACCTCCCGGTCCAGATAGTCGTTGGCGCACAGGCCCACCTTTGTCAGGTACTGGCAGCAGCGGTCCTTGGAGAGCTTTTCGTCCCCGCTGGCCAGCGTCAGCAGGTCGCGGACAGTCAGGCCCTTGAACCGGGGAGGCTGCTGGAAGCCGTAGCTGATGCCCAGGCGCGCCCGCTCCGTGATACCAAGGTCCGTGATGTCCTGCCCGTTCCAGAGGATCTGGCCGGCAGTGGGCTTCACCAGGCCCATGATGATCTTGGCCAGGGTGGTCTTGCCGCCGCCGTTGGGGCCGGTGAACACCACCAGCTTGTGATCGTCGATGCTCAGGGAAATATCATTCAAAATGCCCAGCGTACTGTCCCCTTCCTGGACAGTATAGCTGATATGCTTCAGTTCCAGCATGGAACGAAACCTCCTTCTTGGGAAAAAATGCTCACAGCTTGTCTATTTTAGCAGAAACGGTAAAAAAATGCAACGGATGGCGTGTCTTTTCCCAGGGTATTTTAACCGCATCGGGCGTTTTTTACCTGTGGTACATGCAACAGGCACAGTTTTTTTCTCCGCGCATATACTGGGAGGAAAAGGAGGGACTTTTTATGGAACAAGATCGCCCGTCCGTTCTGGACCTGCGCCGCAGCGCACAGGTATGGCAGCGGGTGGCTCCGGGCATGGAGCCG
>DYBL01000041.1 GCA_019418625.1 Clostridiales bacterium
GAGCTGCGGCTGCCCCCTGTGCCGGAATTATTCCCGTGCCTATATACGGCATTTGTTCAAGGCGGACGAGGTGCTGGCACTGCGTCTGGCGGTGCTGCATAATCTTTATTTTTACAACGATCTGCTGGCCAAGATCCGCCAGGCGCTGGATGAAGACCGCTTTGATGCATTCCGTGCCAAGTACAGCGGCGTTCTGGAACAGCGAGTGTGAGAAAAGGGCTTGCAAAACCGGCAGGTTTTGGTATAATGGTGTCATTCTGAATTCACGAAGGAAAAAGGAGTTTTTTGAACATGAACGAGAGCAGCGCTTCCCTTATGATGCTGGTCGTCCTGATGGTGGTGTTCTACTTCCTGCTGATCCGTCCCGAGAACAAGCGGAAGAAGAAGGCCCAGGAGATGCGGGAGAACATCAAGAAGGGCGATACCATTACCACCATCGGCGGCATCGTCGGCCGCGTGGTCATGGTGAATAAGGACACGCTGGTGATTGAGACCAGCGAGGACCGCGTCCGTATGGAGATCACCAAGTGGGCTATCTCCACTACTGGCGTTCAGGCCAGCGATCAGCCGGTCAACGACAAGAAGAAAAAGAAGGAAGAGGAGTCTCCTGTGGTGGAGAAGGCTGTTCCCGTGGAGGAAAAGCCTGCCGAAGAGGAGAAGAAGGACTGACAAGGTCTAAAGGGTTCCTCCCCGGGCATAAGCTCGTATCAGAGCTTATGCCCGGGGAGGTTTTTTTATGGGAAAGGAACGGAAGAAAACGGCAGAGTGGGTATGGCCGCTGCGGGGGCTGCTGCTGACGCTGGGGCTTTATACGGGATTGGTGGCACTGGTTGCACTTTTGACAGTCCGCGGAACGGTAGGGGAGGAGGCGGCCTTGCCTGCAATGGGAGGAGCCTGCGCTGCGGCGGCGTTTACGGGAGGCTTGCTGAGTGCCCGGAAGGGGAGCTGGCCGCCCATGAGTGGAGCACTGGCAGTGGCCGGAGGACTGGCGCTGTGCATGGTGGCGGTAGGACTGACTTGGGAAGAGGGGATCGGGACCGGTGCGGTAGTCCTGCTGACCTGCTGCGCTGCGGGCGGACTGCTTGCCGGACTGGCTGGCAGGCGGCCGGGACGCAGAGTGCGGGGGAGAACGCAGCGGCGCAAATTGTAAGTTTCGACAAAAATGGCGGCGGCAAATGGAAATGGACCATTTGCCGCCGCTGCGCGCTGCTTTTAAACGGAGGAAGGGTACAACCCAACAAATATGTGCTATCCGCTGCTTTTTGGTACAGGATCTGGGGTTTGGAGGAGGAAAAACGCCTCGTTGGACGCTTGGTTTATAAAGTTGACATAATAATATTTACATAATATTTTGTCATAAATTACAAAAAAGGAGAAGTTTTCGCAAATTCCTTGATAAATCGAGCAAATTGCACTATATTAAAATAATCAAGGATTTACGTCAACCGCTGGCATAAGAGACCTGCCTGCCGCATAAGGTGGCATGGAGGTGAGGCGGTTGAAAGGACAGGGTCGGATCCGTGTTTCCGGCGGACAAGAAGGGGCTCCGTTGCCCCGTCTGGTGTTGCTGGCAGTGTTTTTTTTAGCGGGCGTTTTTTTGGGACAGGTTCTGGCCCGCTCCGTTCCGGAGCGTACAGGAACAGAGCTGGAACAGTATTTGACGGGATTTGTCCAGGTTGGGTCTGAAGGACGGCAGGCAAAGACGCTGCTGTCTGCGCTCGTCATTTATTTCCGCTATCCTGTGGCGGCGTTTGTGCTGGGGTTTGTATCTGCCGGCGTGGTGCTCCTGCCGGCGGTTTCGGCCGTCTTTGGTTTTTTCCTCTCGTTTTCGGTTTGCTGTTTTACAGCTGCGTTTGGAGAGGACGGCGTTTTGCTGGCTCTGGCGGTGTTTGGGTTTCGGTGCATGGTGACCATGCCGTGCTTTTTTTTGCTGGCGGCGCCCTCGTGGGGGCTGGCGGCGTCCCGCCTGTCTGTTGGGAGCGGCAGGCGGTCTGTGCCGCCGGTGTGCGGCCGGAGCGGCTGGCTGCGGTTTGCCGCTGTATGCGGTGTGCTGCTGGCCGGCGTGTGTGTGGAGTTGTTTTTGCCGCCGTATTTACTGCGGCTGGTCCTGGAACGGATCTTGATTTGAGGATGAAAGGGGGACGGTACGATGCCCGAGGAGGATATTTCCCGGTATGGCGCGTATTTGCAGGGGGTAAGACATGCTTCGCAAAACACCGTCAGTTCCTATCTGAGGGATGTAACACAGTTCTCCCAGTATCTTGCTGAACGCGGGCATACCCTGCGCCAGGCAGACAGCGGCATGGTGCGGGACTATATGGATTGGATGCACCGGCATGGAAAATCCGCCGCATCGGTCACCCGTTTTCTGGCGTCCATCAAGTCTTTTTACGGCTTTTTGCTGACAGCGGGAGATGTGGAGGTCAATCCGGCAAAGGGCATCTCCGCGGACCGGGCGGAGCGTAAGTACCCGGAGATCCTGACAGCCAAGGAAGTGGAGCTGTTTTTGGATCAGCCCCAGTGCGTGGATGCCAAGGGCTACCGGGACCACGCCATGCTGGAGCTGCTGTATGCTACCGGTATCCGGGTCAGCGAGCTGATCTCTCTGGATCTGCGGGATGTGAACCTGGCTGCGGGCTTCATCCGCTGTGCCAGCCGGGGAAGAGAGCGGATCATTCCCCTGTATCACGGCGCGGTCAAGGCGCTGCAGGACTATATCCGCAACATCCGTCCCGGCCTGGTGAACGATGACGAGACGCAGGCCCTGTTTGTGAATATGAACGGTGAGCGCATGAGCCGCCAGGGCTTTTGGAAGATCATCAAGTATTATCAGGAAAAGGCGGGGATCCAGAAGGACATTACACCCCATACCCTTCGCCATTCCTTTGCGGTGCATTTGCTGGAAAACGGTGCGGACCTGCGTTCCATCCAGGAGATGCTGGGCCACGCAGACATTTCTTCCACGCAGATCTATACCCATGTGGTAAAGAACCAGCTGAAAGATATTTACCAAAAAGCGCATCCAAGGGCGTAAAACGCTATATGCGAAAAAGCACGCTCCCGACCAACCTGTCCCGGCCGGGTGTGTGCTTTTATTTTTTTGCAGGGAAGAGAAAACAAAATCCCCGGCCCGGAACTCTAATAGGTAGAAAGGAGGGCGGAGGCATGGATCGAGAGGAATTTGCGGAGCGTACACAACGGCTGAAAGAGCGGCTGTACCGGACTGCCTACTTGTATCTGGGCAACGAGGCGGATGCCCTGGAGGCGGTGGACGAGGCGGTGTATCTGGCTCTGCGGAGCCTGCGCAAGCTGCGGCAGGAGAACTTTTTTGAAACATGGCTGACCCGGATCTTGCTCAACGAATGCCATCGGGAGCTGCGCCGCCGCTCCCGGGTGAGCACGTCGGAGACCCTGCCGGAGTCGGCCGGACCGGATGCTTACGATCGGCTGCCGCTGAAAGAGGCGGTGGAACGGCTGCCGGAGCCGCTGCGGGCGGTGGTGATCCTGCGGTACTTTACCGGCTATACCCAGGCGGAGACGGCTGCCGCACTGGAGATCCCTCAGGGAACGGTGGCTACCCGCCAGCGGCGCGCTTTGGAGCTTCTGCGTCTGGATCTGGGAGAGGAGGGGATGAGATGACGCGCAACGAGGAGTATCGGCAGCTGCTGGAGCAGCTGGACAAGACGCCGCCGGCGCTGGAATATACGCTCCAGCGGGCACAGACAAGGGAAAAGGCATGCCGGCGCAAATGGCGGCTGCTGGGCGTTCCGGCGGGGAGTCTGGCCATTTGCTTTACAGCATTTGTCTTGCTGGTAAATTTGTTCCCCACCTTTGCCTACGCCTGCGGCGGAGTCCCCGTGCTGCGGGAACTGGCGAAAGCGGTGGCCTGGTCTCCCAGCCTGTCTGCTGCGGTGGAGAACCAATATGTGCAGCCTATCAGAATGTCGCAGACGGAAAACGGCATCACTGCCACGGTGGAATATGTGATCGTGGACCAAAAGCAGGTGAACATTTTCTTTACGCTGGAGGGGGAGTATGCGTATCTCTCTGCCGATATGCCGACCTTTTCTCCGGTGCAGCGATGCTCCGTTCTGGGGGCGGATTTCCGGCAGCCGCCGGGCACGCTGCTCCGCTTCACGCTGGACTATGGAGAGGGGAACGTGCCGGATGGATTTACCATGACGTTCCCCGTCTTTGGAGAACAGTCGGGGGAGCAGAATGCTCCTGTCCCTTTGGAGAGGTCCTATGAGGAAGACCTGCTCTCTCCTGAAAAAGAGCCGGAGCGGGAGATGCTGGCGGAGTTTACGTTTGACCTGCGCTTCGACCCCACGTATACGGATCAGGGAGAGCGGATTTCCGTTCAGGAAGAGTTCACGCTGGATGGACAGACACTCACGGTCACAGAGGCGGAGGTGTATCCCACCCATGTGCGGATCTATGTCATCGGGGCGGAGAAGAATACTGCCTGGCTGAAGGGATTGGAGTTTTATCTGGAAGATGAGCAGGGGAACCGGTTCGAGGCGATCTCCAACGGGATCGTGGCCAGCGGGGACAAAGATACCCCGGCCAATGTATCTTTCCGGCTGGAGAGCACCTATTTCAGCCGCAGCGAACATCTGACCCTGCATATTACCGGTGCCGAATGGCTGGATAAAGCCCACCAGCGGGTGGAGATCGATCTGAATAATCAGACAGCACCCTGGCTCCCGGAGGGGGTGGAGCTGCTGGAGGCAAAGGAGTATCCCGATGGATGGTCACTGCGATTTGCGGTGGAGGAGGGAATCCGAAGACAGCCGTTTTCAATGACCTTTTACGATGAAAACGAACAGCCCCATGAAATGGGCAGTCAGGGATTCTCCGTTTTGGAGGGAGAAGACTCTGCTTTGCATATACCGCTGCCGGATTATCATGAGGACCGGGTGTGGCTGGAAGCCTATTATTCCCGCTCGACACAGGCACCACAGCCGGTCTCTATTCCGATCAAATGATGAACGCAAAAGGGTGCCCGTGCTTGCGGGTACCCTTTTTTCTGTTGCGCAATCCGGTGAAATTTGCTATACTAACAAAGAATGTAAACTGGAGGAGGAGCACCATGCGCATTTTGGGAATCGACCCGGGCTACGCTACCATTGGCTTTGGTATGGTGGAATCCAGCGGGGCACAGGTGCGCATGGTGACTTATGGAGCCATCACCACGCCGGCAGGACTGCCTCTTTCCAGGCGGCTTTACCAGATCGGCACGGATATGGAGGAGCTGATCGGAAAACTCCGCCCAGATGTGATCTCCATTGAAGAGCTGTTCTTCAACACCAACATTACCACCGGCATTGCGGTGGCCCATGGCCGCGGCGTCATTTTGTATGCCGCGGAAAAGTGCGGCATCCCGCTGTATGAGTATACGCCCGGGCAGGTGAAGCTGGCCGTGACCGGCTACGGTAAAGCGGAAAAGCGGCAAGTGATGGATATGACCCGGCGGCTTTTGAAGCTGCGTGCGGTACCCCGCCCGGACGATGCGGCGGACGCCTTGGCACTGGCCATCTGCCACGCAAGGAGTTTTACTTCACGGCTCCCGCAGCGCAGCGATGTGCGGGAGACTATCTAAGGAGAAAGCCATGTTTTACTATTTGGAAGGAACGGTGGCAGAGCTGCTGCCTTACTTGGCGGTCATTGACTGCGGCGGTGTAGGATATGCCTGTAAGACCACCAATAACACCCTGTCCCGGCTGAAGAAGGGGCAAAAAGGCAAGGTGTATACCTACTTAAATGTGGGTGAGGGCGTGTTTGATCTGTATGGCTTTGCCACGCAAAGCGAGCTCCACACATTCCGGATGCTGCTGGGCGTGTCGGGCGTAGGTCCTAAGGCGGCGCTGGCCATCCTCTCCACCGGAACACCGGACGCGCTGGCCATGGCCATTATCACGGGAGACGAAAAGACGCTGACTGCGGCGCCCGGCATTGGCAAAAAAATCGCCCAGCGGATCATCCTGGAGCTGAAGGACAAGCTGGCCAAGGAGTCTGCTGCCACGGGACTGGATTTTTCCGGCAGTGGTGCAGCTGTGAACGCTGTTTCCTTTACAAACAAGGCGTCCGAAGCGGCGCAGGCACTGGCTGTGCTTGGATATTCCAGCGCAGAGGTGGCTGTGGCGCTGAAGGGCGTGGATGTGGAAAATCTGCCGCTGGAGGAGATCATCCGCCAGAGCCTGAAAAAGATGGTGAAATAACGATGAGCGAAAAAGCATTGGGATTTATCCTGGCACTTGCTGCCGCCGGCGCCGCGCTGCCGGCAGCACTGTTCGGACTGCGTTTTCAGGTGCTGCGGCACAAGAAGCGGAGCGGTACGGACTTGTCGGACGCGGAGCGGAAGCTGATGGTAAAAAACGCCGTCATCTTTGTGGTGTGTCTGCTGGCGGTGTATGGCCTTGGTTTTGCCAGTATCCGCTGCTTTCACTAAAAGGGAGGTCGGCGATTTTTGAGCATCGACTTTGGAAATGACATTTATGAAGAGCCTCTGGTAGCCAAGACGTTTTTGCAGGAGGATGCCCAGGAGGGCTCTTTGCGGCCCAAGACACTGCGGGAGTACATCGGTCAGGAGAAGGCCAAGGAAAACCTCGCGGTTTTCATCGAAGCAGCCCGCAGAAGAGAAGAGGCGCTGGATCATGTGCTGCTCCACGGCCCGCCCGGCTTGGGCAAGACCACCCTGGCAGGGATCATTGCCCAGGAGATGGGAGTGGGCATCCGCATCACATCCGGCCCTGCCATTGAAAAGCCAGGTGACCTGGCGGCGCTTTTGACCAACCTCAGCGAGGGAGATATCCTGTTTGTAGACGAGATCCACCGGCTCAACCGCTCCGTGGAGGAGATTTTGTATCCCGCCATGGAGGATTATGCCCTGGATATCATTGTGGGCAAAGGCCCGTCGGCAAACTCCATTCGGCTGGATCTGCCCAAGTTCACGCTGATCGGCGCCACCACCCGGGCAGGTCAGCTGTCCGCACCCTTGCGGGACCGGTTCGGCGTGACGCTGCGGCTGGAGCTCTATACGCCCGAGGAACTGGCGAAGATCGTCACCCGCTCGGCGGGTATCTTAAATGTGGATATTGTGCCGGAGGGAGCCTATGAGATCGCCCGGCGCAGTCGGGGCACGCCCCGTATCGCCAACCGCATGCTGCGGCGGGTGCGGGACTTCGCCCAGGTGAAAGCGGACGGAATCATTACGGCCAAGGTGGCGGACGAGGCTCTGTGCGCGCTGGAGATCGACCAGCTGGGGCTGGACAGTGTGGACCGCCGCATGATGAGTGCCATCATCGATCACTACGGCGGCGGCCCGGTTGGGTTGGAGACGCTCTCCGCCACCATTGGAGAGGAGTCCGTGACGCTGGAGGATGTCTACGAGCCGTATCTGATGCAGCTGGGCTTCATCACGCGAACGCCCCGGGGAAGGTGCGTGACGCAAAAGGCATACCGCCACCTGCACCGGACGGTACCGGGCGGCATGGCACCGGAGTCGCCCATGGATCAGCTTACACTGGATTAATGTGAATGTTATCCCTTTGCCGGAAACGGACGAGGGAAAATCATACGAAACTCTATTCGGAAAGGATCTTTTAATATGGGAAAACTTTTTGGAACCGACGGTATCCGGGGCGTTGTGGGGGAGAACCTGACGGCTGAGATGGCTTTCCGCGTGGGGCAGGCCGTTGCCACGGTCTTGAAAGAGGACAAGGGCAGCCGGCCTACCGTGGTCATCGGCAAGGATACCCGTGTTTCCTCCGATATGCTGGAGGCCGCTCTGGTGGCGGGCATCTGCTCTGTGGGCGGTGATGTCAAGCCGGTGGGGACGATCCCCACGCCTGCCGTGGCGTATCTGGCCGTTCGGGAAAAGGCGGACGCTGGCATTGTGATCTCTGCCTCTCACAACCCCTACGAACATAACGGCATCAAGGTGTTCAGCGGAGAGGGCTACAAGCTCTCTGATGCAGTGGAGGAGCGGATCGAGGCCCACATTCTCTCTGATGCGCCCATGGCGCAGGTGACCCGCGGAGACATCGGCCGCTGCCACCATGGCAGCGAGGCACTGCGGGAGGAGTATATCGACTTCGTGGCGTCTACCATTGAAAGCGATCTTTCCGGTCTAAAGATCCTGTGCGACTGCGCCAACGGCGCATCCAGCGCAACGGCGCCCGCCCTGTTTGCCCGGTTTAAGGCCAAGACGGATTTCATCCATACGGAGCCGGACGGTGTGAACATCAACAACGGCTGCGGTTCCACCCATCTGGAAAAGCTCGCAGCCGCTGTGGTGGCGGGCGGTTATGACATCGGCGTGGCCTTTGACGGCGACGCGGACCGCTGCCTGCTGGTGGACGAGAACGGCCAGACCATCGACGGTGACAAGGTGATGGCGGTATGCGCCACGGATATGAAGCGCCGTGGAGTGCTCAACGGCGATACCATCGTGGCCACGGTCATGAGCAACCTGGGCCTGCACGAATTCTGCCGCAACCATGGACTGAATCTGGTCTGCACCGCTGTGGGTGACCGCAATGTGCTGGAGGAGATGCTGCGCCACGATTACCGCATCGGCGGTGAGCAGTCCGGTCACACGATTTTCACCGAGCTGGAGACCACCGGCGACGGTGAGGTGACGGCACTGCAGTTTTTGCAGGTACTTGCCGCCTCCGGCAAGAAGGCCTCGGAGCTGGCTTCCTGCTGCGCGACCTATCCGCAGGTGCTGGTGAATGTGGAAGTGCCTCACAGCGGCGGCGTCAAGGAGAAGATCATGGCTTCTGATGCGCTGAAAGCGGCGGTCAAGCAGGAAGAGGATGCGCTGGGCGGCGAGGGCCGCGTGCTGGTCCGTCCCTCCGGCACGGAGGCACTGATCCGCGTCATGGTGGAGGCAAAGACCCAGGAAATCGCCTCTGATGTGGCGCAGCGGCTGGTGAATTTTATAAAATCACTAAAAATTTGAGGATCCGCCCCGCTGTTTTTGATAATTTGCTTGACATTTTGCTGGATGGACGGGTATAATACAGTATGTTCAGTTTGAAAGAACAACCATCCCAGATTTTGGAAAGGCAGGACGACGAGTCCCTATGTCGCCTGGCAGCATCTGGAAGCCGGGAAGCGGAGGAGATTTTAGTCTGCCGGTATACGCGACTGGTCCGTACCTGCGCCCGCCCGTTCTTTTTGATCGGCGGCGACAGTGAGGATCTGACCCAAGAGGGGATGGTAGGCCTCATCAAAGCCGTTCGGGAGTATGACGCAGAAAAGGCGGCATCTTTCCGGACCTTCGCAGAAGTCTGCATTAGAAACCGGCTGTATTCAGTTCTTCGCGCGGCAGCGCGGGATAAGCACTCGCCGCTGAACCAGTCGGTCCCTCTGGATCCGCCCTTCTTTGATAGCAATTCCTACACCTCCGGTACCAACGATCTGGCCCAGGGAAACCCTGAGACGTTTTTGATCGACCGGGAACATACCGCGGCTCTTTTGGCCGGTGTCCGGAAACAGCTGTCCGAATTTGAAGCAAAGATTTTGGGGTACTATTTAGATGGCCTTTCATGCAGGGAAATTGCCGGCCTGGTCGGCAAGCCCCCCAAGTCCGTGGACAACGCCGTGCAGCGTATTCGGCGCAAGGTGGCACGGCAGCTCATTTCCGGCGAACTCAGCGAGAGCTGAACGCAATATATTTTTCTTTTCAAAGAGAGGGTAAAATCATGTACGAAGACAAGACTTTAGTGTGCAAAGAGTGCGGCCAGGAGTTCGTGTTCACCGCCGGTGAGCAGGAGTTCTACGCAGAGCGCGGCTTCCAGAACGAGCCCCAGCGCTGCAAGGCCTGCCGTGATGCTCGCAAGAACGCCGCCCGCGGCCCCCGCGAGTATTTCACCGCTGTTTGCGCTGCTTGCGGCGGCGAGGCCAAGGTTCCCTTCGAGCCCAAGTCCGACCGTCCCGTCTACTGCAGCGAGTGCTTTGCCAAGATGCGCGATCAGCAGAGATAACAAGCCGGTCTTCGGTTTTTATAATTGCGATCAGACAGGGCGCCCAATCGGGCGCCCTGTTTTTGCCGCTTGAAGGATGTTTTCCCCTCTTTTTGAGGAATCTCTATTGAATTTGCAGATATAATAGAGTATAATACCATCGTCGAATTTTGATTTTGGAGGAACCATCCCATGATTACCATTACCAAGGACACCATCATCGGTGATATTCTGGACATCGCCCCTCACACCGCTCCGATCTTTTTGTCCATCGGCATGCATTGCCTGGGCTGCCCCTCTTCCCGCGGCGAGACCGTGGAGGAGGCCTGCATGGTGCACGGCGTGGACGTGGACAAGCTGCTGGCCCTGGTGAACGAAGAGGCCAACAAGGCACAGTGATCCCCATCAGGACGCATACGGGATTCCCGTATGCGTCCTTACACAGTGAGGAGCGTGGTCCATGTCAAATCTGATCCATTCTCCCCGCGGGCGTACCGGGGAGCTTACGCTGTCGACCCGGCTGGCGTTTCTGGCAGGGTGGGTCCCGCAGGGTGCACGCCTGGCAGATATCGGGACCGATCACGCATATCTGCCGGTGTGGCTGGATACCCATGGACGGGTGAGCGCAGCCATTGCGGCGGATCTGCGGCCCGGTCCGCTCCAGCGGGCCAGGGAGACCGGTAAACTCTATGGTGCCCGCCATGTGGATTACCGGCTTTGTGACGGCCTTGCGGCCATTTCGGCAGAGGAGTGCGACACGATCGTCATTGCCGGCATGGGCGGGGAGAACATTGCCGGGATCTTGAAGCGCGCACCGTGGACAGCGGATGGCCGGCACACGCTGCTGCTGGAGCCCCACAGCCGTGCGGAGGTGCTGCGTGCGTTCCTGGCTGAAAACGGCTACGTCATCCGGCGGGAGGCACTGATACGGGATCGTGGCTTTTTGTATCCTGTGATGGAGGTCACGGCTGGGGAGATGTCCCTTTCTCCGGGGCAGATCTACTGCGGCGCAAAGCTTGTGCACGATCCCCTGGGAGAGCGGTACATCATCGAGCGGATCATCCAGCTGCAGGGCGTTGTGGCCGGGAAGAACAAGTCGGCAGACCCAAAAGATCGGGCCCATGCGGATCAGCAGCGTGCCCTGATCACGGAGCTGCTTGCCATGAGAGAGGAGTGGCGCCATGCCAACAGTACGGGAAATTGAACAGGCGCTCTACGCTGTTGCCCCCAGGGAGGGGGCCATGGAGTGGGATAACGTGGGACATCTTCTGGGCGACCCGGAGCAGGAGGTCCGGCGGGTCCTGGTGGCGCTGGATATTACCCAGGCGGTGGCGGAAGAAGTGCTGGAGCGCGGCTGCCAGCTGATCGTCAGTCATCACCCGGTCATGAACTGCAAGTGGCTGCCGGTGCAGACGGTCCGTTCCGATACGCCCCAGGGCCGGCTGCTTTTAACGCTGCTGCGAGGCGGTGTTTCCGCCATCTGCATGCATACGAATCTGGACGTGGCGGTGGGCGGCGTCAATGATGCGCTGGCCAGAGCGCTGGGGCTTACAGATCCGGAACCGCTTTGCGAAGATGGACTGGGCCGGGTGGGACAGTTGCCCGATGCTGTGGCACTTCCTGCGTTTGCCCGCTTTGTCTGTCGGCAGCTGGGCTGCAACGGCGTGCGCTGGGCGGACGCGGGACGGCCGGTATCCCGGGTGGCAGTGGGTGGCGGCGCCTGCGGAGACTTGGTGGATACGGCTGTTTCCGCAGGATGCGATACCTTTGTCACCGCGGACTTGAGCTATCATCAGTTCCTGGACGCAGAAGGAAAGGGGATCAATCTGATCGACGCAGGACATTTCCCCACGGAGGATCCTGTCTGCCAATGGCTGATGACCTGTCTTACAAGAGCGTTCCCTGATCTGGAAGTGGTAAAGTCCACTTCCCATAAAGAAGTGATTCACTACTATATTGAAGGAGAGAAATAAACATGTCTGGACATTCCAAGTGGCATAATATTCAGAAGACCAAGGGTGCGGCTGATGCCAAGCGCTCCGCAGCTTTTACCAAGATCGCACGTGAGATCATCGTGGCGGTCAAGGAAGGCGGCAGCGGCGATCCCAACAACAACTCTCGCCTGGCTACGGTCATTGCCAAGGCAAAGGCTGTGAATATGCCTAACGACAACATCAAGCGTACCATCGACAAGGCGCTGGGTGCCGGTAATACCGATAACTATGAGGCGGTCACTTATGAGGGCTACGGTCCCGGCGGCGTGGCCGTGATCGTGGAGGCCCTGACCGATAACCGCCAGCGCACTGCTCCCGAAGTGCGTCATGCTTTCGATAAGTGCAACGGCAACCTGGGTGCCCAGGGCTGCGTCAGCTGGTCCTTTGACCGCAAGGGCGTCATTGTCATCGACAACGAAGAGGGCGAGCTGGATGAGGATACGGTGATGATGGATGCACTGGATTCCGGTGCCGCCGACTTTGAGGCGGACGGTGCGGTGATGGAGATCACCACTGATCCCGATGCGTTCAACGATGTGGTCAAGGCGCTGGAGGAGAAGGGCTATACCTTTGTCAGCGCGGAGATCGAAATGGTCCCCCAGAACTATATCACCCTGTCTTCTGAGGGCGATGTGAAGAACATGGAGAAGCTCATCGACATGCTGGAGGACAGCGACGACGTGCAGAACGTGTTCCACAACTGGAACAACGAGTGACAGAGCAGAAAGACGGCGTGAGCCGTCTTTCTCTTTTGAGATATTATTGAACAAAAATTAAGTTTTGTTTAATAAAAACAAAGATAAGCTTCAGCCGCAGTTGTGGAAGAAGAGGGGAGAGGCAGGGAGCGCGTACCCGAAGTGCCGCTTGATGTTTTTCCTGACTCATGTTATAAATAGTAAGAATAGAAAAAGATAGAAAATGTGTCCGCAGGACCTTCTGCGGTTGGCAAGAAAGGAGCGCTGAGTACGGTGGATATATTGAAAAAAGAACGGCTGGAGCAGGCCGGGATCGACGTAGATGATGTATTAGAGCGGTTTATGGGCAACGAGGCACTGCTTGACCGTATGCTGAAGGGGTTTTTACAGGACCAGAACTATTCTGTGTTGTGCCAGGCAATGGAGGCCGGTGATGCGTCCGCCGCATTGACAGCTTCTCATACGCTTAAGGGACTGTGCGGTAATTTCTCTATGAAAGAGATGAGTGAACTGGTCACGAAGCAGGTGGCGCTGCTGCGCGGCGGTGATTTTGCCGGTGCTGCCGCGCTGATGGAGCCCATCAGCAAGTGCTACGATGGATTGACAGAGGCTATTCGGGGGTGCATGGCATGAAGATCGCCCGGAAAAAGAGAGGGCGTATCTTTAAGGAACTGCGGATTTATTTCATAGTCATTCTGCTATTGGCTGTGTTGGGAGCCGCATTTCATGCTGTGCTGCGCCAGGCGCTGCTGAAAAACTTCCAGGAGGTCGGAACTGCCCTTGCCCGGAGCTACGTTTCTGAGGAGAGCAATAATCTGACCGTATATGAGACGCTGCTGACCTTTGGAGCGGAGTCCATTAATGTACGGGTGCAGAAAGGACTTTCAGCGGACGAGATCGAAGAGTGGCTGGGCATGTATTATGAACGGCTGCAAACCGTACTGGGTGAGGGGACCGTTGACCCCTATGCGGTTCTGGACGGACGGATCATTGCAGCAAATCCCTGGGATGGAGATACTACATATGACTTCAGCGCTACGGACTGGTATCAAGATGCACTGGAGGCCGATGGTAAAGTTATTTTCACCAATGCATATATAGACTCCATTACCGGAAAACCGGTGATCACCATTGCACAGAAGTGCTCCCGGACCACCGACGCCGTACTGGCGTTCGATATCTTCCCGGAGAATTTTCAGGGGCACGGCAATGCTGTGGCACTTCCGGAGGGGGCTTCCTTCTATGTGTGCGACGGGGCGGGAACGCTGCTGTATGCCCAGAGCGAACTCAGCCATGCCCGGGAAGAGCTGCAGGCATATATGGATACGATCCTGCCGGACGTCAAAAGCGGTGTTCTGGATAACTATGACGCCTATGTGGAGGATCTGACCGGCCAGCGGCGGACCGTGTATTATTACAATATGTCCAATGGCTGGATCGGCGTGATCACAGTTCCGTTTGACACGATTTTGGAGCAGCTGAACTGGTTCTCCATGCTGGTTGGACTGGTGGTCCTGTTGTGTCTGGCAGGCGTTTTGATTTTTGCCTGGAGAGATCTGAAGCTGTATGCCCAGGTGGAGCGCACCAACGAAACGGTGCGGGTTTTGGGCAATACCTATTACGCCCTCTATCGCATCGATTATCAGGAAGAGACCTACGAAATGATCAAGGGTTCCGACTTTGTCCGTGGAAAGATCCCGCAAAAGGGCCCTTATTCGCTGCTGCTGGATGCTGCCAGCCAGGTCATTGAAGAGAAGACCTTCCGGGAGTTCCGGAAGAGCTTTTCCACGGAGAGTATCCGGGAACTGGTTTCCAAGCGCGTGCGGGACTTCGGAGGAGATTTCCTGCGCCGGTTCGGAGATGAGTATCGGTGGGTCAGCGTCCGTGTGCTGTTTGACGAGTCACTGGCGCCGGAGGAAGTGGTGCTGTGCTTCCGGGAAGTGGATCAGGAAAAGCAGCGTCAGCTTCGGGAGCGGGAGCTGCTGGAAAACGCGCTGGAAAATGCCCGCCGCAGCGAAAAGACGAAGCATGCGTTCTTCAACAACATGTCCCACGATATGCGCACGCCCCTCAATGCCATTCTGGGCATTTCAGAGTTGGTACGCCAGCATGCGGATGATCCGGACAAGGTGCGCGGTTACATGGAAAAGATCTATTATTCCAGCCGCCAGTTGTTGGATCTGGTCAATGACATTCTGGACATGTCCCGTATGGAGCAGGGAAAAGTAATTTTGAATAACCAGACCTTTGACCTGCGTCAGTGCATCGAAGAGTGCACGGAGACCTTCCGCCTTCAGGCGGACGCGGAGAAAAAGCATTTCCAGGTGGACTATGCGCTGCACAGCTCCACGGTCCTGGGAGATGCATCCCGCTTTGGACAGGTCATGAATAACCTGCTTTCCAACGCTTTTAAATTCACCAATGAGGGCGACTGCGTGTCTGTGAGCGTCAAGCAGTTTGAGGATAAGACCTATTCCCAGTACCAGATCGTCGTAAAAGATACGGGAATCGGCATGTCCGAAGAGTTTTTGAAACATATCTTTGAGCCGTATGCCCGTGAGACCACGTTCTGTTCCAAACAGGTGGTGGGCACGGGACTGGGCATGCCCATCGTGAAAAATCTGGTCACCCAGATGAGCGGTCAGATCCATGTGGACAGCGCGTTGGGGAAGGGTACCACATTCACCATTACGGTGCCGTTTACCGTGGTCCGGGAAGAGAAAAAGGCGGCTGTCTCCGGCAAGGAGCCGGATCAGATGGGAGCGTTTTCCCTGAACGGGAAGTGCATCCTGCTGGCTGAGGACAATATGGTCAATATGGAGATCGCCACGGAGATCCTGTCCATGAACGGACTGGAGATCATCCAGGCGTGGAACGGGAAAGAGGCACTGGATAAGTTCCGGGATTCTCATCCGTTCCAGATCGACGCGGTGCTGATGGACATGCAGATGCCGCAGATGGACGGATGTGAGGCGGCCCGGCAGATCCGCTCTCTGTCCCGGCCGGATGCAAAGACGGTGCCCATCATTGCGGTGACGGCCAATGCGTTTGCCGAGGATATCGCCGCTACCACGGCAGCAGGCATGGACGCCCATGTATCCAAGCCCATTGATTTCCAGATTCTCTGCAAGACGCTGGAAGAGCTGACGCTGAAGAAAAAACAATAAAAAGAAGGCCCCGCCTGCGGATTTCGCAGGCGGGGCCAGATCATATGCGAGCAAAACTGTAAGCCGGGTTCTGTATTTGACAGCCATCTATCTAGGCGCCCTGTTGCCAGAACGCTCAAGCCACCTCTGGGAAGCGGCCGGGCAAGCCATATGCTTCCAACCACGGTGTTGCTCCGAATAGAGTTTACAGCGACGGACAGTCTCCAGCCGTCGGGTGCGCTCTTACCGCACCTTTCCACCCTTACCTCGTCGGCGCAGGTTCCGGATCCTGCGCCCCACCGCTTGCGGCAGGGCGCACTCCCTACTCCGCGCCTCCTCTCCCCAGAAAAACTTGCGTTTTTCCGGGTGCCCCTTTTGGGGATGAGGCGGTATCTCTCTGTTGCACTTTTCCTGAAGTCGCCTTCGGCGGGCGTTACCCGTTATTCTTGCCCTGTGGAGCCCGGACTTTCCTCATGGACGGCCTTTCGGCCTGCCCACGCGACTGTCTGTTTTCCTCGCATCAGTCATTTTACAGGAAACACCGCAGAATGTCAACGGGCAGCCGCTGGCCGGAAAAGAGTAAAACCAGGAAAGACAGGGATTGTGCAGTTGTAATTTTAGGGTGGCTGCGGTATAATTTCCCTGTATGGAATCATCGCCTGAGGGCGAGATCATAAGGAGCGATTTTCATGGAATTTGAACAGTATCTGGATTCTCTGCAAGGGAAAACAGTGGCCGTCATCGGGATTGGTGTGTCCAACCGCCCGCTGATCGAATTGCTGGCTGCACGGGGCATCTCGGTGACAGCCAGAGACCGGCAGCAGCGCCAGGCTCTTGGTGACTATGCCGGTCATCTGGAGGCCATGGGCTGTCGTCTGTGTTTGGGTGAGGAATATCTGGACGGGCTCAATGAGGACGTGATCTTCCGCACGCCGGGGATGCGCCCTGATGTGCCGGAACTGGCGGCGGCAGTGGCGCGGGGAAGCACGCTCACTTCTGAGATGGAAGTGTTTTTTGAAGTGTGCCCCTGTCCCATCATCGCAGTGACCGGCAGCGATGGAAAAACCACCACTACCACGATCATTGCAGAGCTTTTGCGTTCGGCAGGGAAGACGGTCCACCTGGGCGGCAATATCGGTCATCCGCTGCTGGCGGAGACTCCCTCCATCCAGCCGGAGGATGTGGCGGTGCTGGAGCTGTCCTCGTTCCAGCTGATGACGATGGGACGCAGTCCCCATATTGCGGTCATCACCAATCTTTCCCCCAATCATCTGGATGTCCACAAGGACTTTGCAGAGTATATTACTGCAAAGGAAAATATCTTTACACACCAGAATACGCAAGATATTGCTGTATTCAATGCGGATAATTCCATCACCGCCCAGCAGGCGGAGCGGGCCTTGGGCCGGGCTCGGCTCTTCTCCCGGAAAAATGAGGTGGAAGACGGGGTGTTCCTTCGGGACGGAAAGATCATTGCCCGACACGGCGGCCAGGAGCGTGTGGTCATGAACCGGGAGGATATCCGGCTGCCCGGTGAGCACAACGTAGAGAATTACCTGGCTGCCATTGCCGCAGTGGACGGCATGGTGAGCGATGATCGGATCGCTGCCTTTGCCAGGAGCTTTGGCGGAGTGGAGCATCGGATCGAGCTGATCCGCACATTGGACGGAGTCCGGTGGTACAACGATTCCATCGCCTCCAGCCCCAGCCGCACTATCGCGGGCCTGCGGGCCTTCCCGGAGAAGGTGATCCTCATTGCAGGCGGAAAGGATAAGGGCATCAGCTACGCCGAACTGGGGCCCGTGGTCAATGACCATGTAAAGCTGCTGCTGCTGTGCGGCGCTACGGCCGGCGTGATCCGCGAGAGCGTGGAGCAGGCAGAGAACTACCAGGGCCTGGAGATCATCGATGTGGCAGATTATCACCAGGCCGCTCAGACCGCCCGGGAACGGGCAGTGGAGGGGGATGTGGTCATCCTTTCTCCCGCCAGTACTTCCTTTGACCGCTTCAAGAACTTTATGGAGCGCGGCAAGGCCTTTAAAGAAGTGGTGAACGGTTTGCAATAAGGCCAACCTCCTCGCGCATAGGATGTGCGGAGGGGGGATCATCACATGGGGCCGGGCTTTTTCCGCTACTATCGCCGCAGCCGCCGTCCACTGGCGCGTTTGCTGGTGCTTACCGCTGCGGTTATACTGCTTACTGTGGTCTTGATTGCAGCGGTGCAGATGCGTCCGCTGCTGGAGGGACTGGCCACGACCCGGGTGTCCAACGTAGTGACCGGCATCGTTTCCCAGTCGGTCTACGAGGCCATTGAAGCGGGAACACTGGAGTACGACGCCCTGGTGACATTGGAGAAGGATAACGATGGAAAAGTCAGCGCGGTGTGTAGCAATATGGCTGCATTCAATCACTTGCAAGCGGAAATACTTGACACTGTATTGACCCGGATCGGCCAGGTATCGGCCAAGGAGCTGTCCATCCCCATCGGTACGCTGACTGGTTCCAGCCTGCTGGCGGGCCGGGGACCGCGGATCCATGTGCGGATGGAGTCGGTGGGCACGTCGGAGGCGCACTTTGAAAATGCCTTCATTGATGCCGGAATCAACCAGACCAAGCACCAGATCATTTTGAACGTGGACGTATATGTAAGTATCCTGCTGCCCGGCTTTACCACTGCCACCAAGGTCTCCAACTCCTTTGTGGTGGCAGAGACGGTAATCGTCGGCTCTGTGCCGGACACGTATACGTATTTCAGTACGTCGCCGGAGACGTATGAGGAGGATTTGAAAGATTATATCCTGAACGGAAGCTGAGGAGGATCCATGGATTACCGCGAAAGAATACAGGAACTGCGCCGTATCCTGAATGAAAACGGCTATCGCTACTATGTGCTGGATGCACCTACTATGAGCGACTATGAATACGACATGCTCAACCGGGAGCTGGAGGAGCTGGAAGCCCAGCATCCGGAGGAGATCACGCCGGATTCCCCCACTCAGCGGGTGGGGGGAAAGATCCTGGAGGGGTTCCAGCCCTATACCCACCAGGTACCGCTGGAGAGCTTGCAGGATGTGTTCAGCCATGAGGAGACGGCAGAGTTCTGCGCCCGGATGGACGAGGCGCTGGGCGCTCAGGCGGTTTATTCCGTGGAGCCGAAGGTGGACGGCCTTTCCGTTGCGCTGGAGTACCGCGACGGCGTGTTCGTCCGGGGTGCTACCCGGGGAGACGGCCGCGTGGGAGAGGACGTGACGGAGAACCTGCGGACCATCCGCTCCATTCCCATGACCTTGCCGGACAAACTGCCGCTGCTGGTGGTGCGGGGCGAGGTGTATATGGCCAGGTCCGTATTTGAGGAGATCAACCGGGAGCGGGAGCTCCAGGGAAAACCCCTGATGGCCAATCCCCGCAACGCCGCCGCGGGCTCCTTGCGGCAGCTGGACCCGAAGGTGTGCGCCCAGCGGCGCCTGGATATCCAGGTGTTCAATTTGCAGCAGGCGGAGGGCATGGAGTTCTCCACCCATACGGAGACCCTGGAATATCTTGCGTCCCAGCGGTTCAAGGTGATCCCCCACAAGAAGCTGGCTGGGGCCGAGGCCTGCCGGGAGGAGATCGAGCGGATCAACGACCAGCGCATGGACTATCCCTTTGATATTGACGGCGCCGTGGTGAAGCTGGACTCTCTGGCGGAGCGGGCGGTGCTGGGCTCCACGGCCAAGTTCCCCAAGTGGGCAGTGGCGTTCAAGTATCCCCCGGAGAAAAAACCGGCGCAGGTGCTGGATATTGTGGTGCAGGTGGGCCGTACCGGCGTCCTGACGCCCCGGGCAGTGCTGACGCCGGTGCGGCTGGCGGGCACTACTGTGACCAGCGCCACGCTGCACAATCAGGACTATATCACGGAAAAGGATATCCGGGTGGGGGACACTGTTGTGGTGCAGAAGGCCGGAGAGATCATCCCTGAGATCGTGGAGGTGGACTTCTCCAAGCGTCCGGAGGGCACGGTGCCCTATACGCTGCCGGAGCAGTGCCCGGTCTGCGGTGCGCCGGTGGTACGGGACGAGGACGGTGCCGCGCTGCGCTGTACCGGCGCGGAGTGCCCAGCGCAGCTGCTTCGTAATCTCACCCACTTTGCCAGCCGGGATGCCATGGATATCGACGGCTGCGGCCCTGCGGTGCTGCAGCAGCTGGTGGATAATGGCCTTGTGGCCAATCCGGCGGATCTGTACAGCCTGCGTGCGGAGGATGTGGCCAAGCTGGACCGGATGGGCGAAAAGTCCGCAGACAACCTGATCCGCGCCATTGCCAAGTCCAAGGAGAACGATCTTTCCAAGCTGATTTACGGCCTGGGCATTCGTCAGGTAGGTGAGAAGGCAGCCAAGGTGCTGGCCATGCATTTCGGCTCCATGGACGCTTTGATGGCAGCCACGGAGGAGGAGCTGACGCAGATCAACGACGTGGGCGCCGTGACCGCCCGCTGCATCGTGGACTACCTGGCCGCGCCCCAGTCCAGGGACCTGATTGACCGGCTGAAAGCCGCCGGTGTGAACATGGAGAGCCATGCGGAGCTGGTGGACCGCCGGTTTGAGGGTCAGACGTTCGTGCTGACCGGTACACTGACCCGCTTTGACCGGAAAACCGCCCAGGCACTCATTGAGGAGCGGGGTGGCAAGGCCGCAGGCTCCGTGTCCAAGCGCACTACCTATGTGGTGGCCGGTGAAGCGGCGGGAAGCAAGCTGCAAAAGGCACGGGAGCTGAATATCCCGGTCCTCACAGAGGACGAGTTTGCCGAGCTGCTGCGCTGACACAGCAGATAGATGCCTGGAAAATAAAAACGCCGCGGAACTTCCGCGGCGTTTTCTTATGCACGATCGTCTTACCGGTCAAAGGCGGGGTTGAGATAGTAGACGTTTTTCTCGTCCATTTTATCCTTGGCAAGCCGCAGCCCCTCGCCGAAGCGCTGGAAGTGGACGATCTCCCGGGCCCGCAGGAATTTGATGGCGTCAGAGACGTCGGGGTCATCGGACAGACGAAGAATGTTATCGTAGGTGACACGCGCTTTCTGCTCTGCCGCCAGATCTTCCGTCAGGTCGGCGATCACGTCGCCCTTGACTGCCATGCCGGCGGCATTCCACGGAGAGCCGGAGGCGGCAGTGGGGTAGACGCCCGCAGTGTGGTCCACAAAGTAAGGGGCAAAGCCCGCTTCCTTGATTTGATCCTCCGTCAAATTCCGCGTCAGCTGGTGGACGATGGTGCCGATCATTTCCAGATGTCCCAACTCTTCTGTGCCGATATCCGTCAAAAGGGCCTTCAGCTCCGGATACGGCATGGAATAGCGCTGAGAGAGGTAGCGCAGCGAGGCGCCCAGTTCACCGTCCGGTCCGCCGTACTGGCTGATGATGAGAGCTGCCAGCTTGGGATTGGTGTTTTTGATTCTGACCGGGTACTGCAGCTTCTTTTCATATACAAACATTATTCGCCAACTCCTTCCTCCCAGGGCCAGGGATCTTTCAGCCACACGTAACCATCCTCGGGCGTCAGGGTGGTCTGTGTAAGAGGCCCATAGCGTTTTTCGTATTTCTCCCGGCCCTCATTGGCCAGCTTGATATAGGACCAATAGAGCTGCAGGACCTCCTGATCCTGGGCATGTGTCACCAGGTACAGCCCCAGTTCGTCGATGGCAAAATCCAGGGCCATCAGTTCGGCCAGAGCTGTGTTGGCCATCTTGGTGCGTGCCTGGATAGCCGCTTTGAAGGGAAGGTCCAGGCCGGGGAACAGCGTGCCGGTCTGCAGGGCCTCCATCCGGCTGTAACGCACCGGGTTGGGCTGCTGTGTGGGTACAAAGGGGAAGGCCAGCGCGCCGCAGGCGCCGGGCAGCGACCCCTGATCCTCGCCGCATGAGGCGGCGGGGGAATTGCTTTTCATGGTGTCCATGTTGGGTAGAATCCTCCTTTGCCGATGGACTCGGGCAGGGAAGCACCCTGCCTGGTTCATGATATGCGGGGGAGAGCGAAGGGGAGCATGGCCTTGATTTTGGACAGGGGCGCGGCTATAATCGGGTATATGGGATAAGCAGACAGGCATACGTTTTCCATGGGAGGTGCTGTCTGTGGTGATATTGGTGGTAAAACGGCGCTTGGCGGCCGTATTTGGCGTGTGCCTGGTATTGGGTGGGCTGCTGGTGTCCGCAAGATGGGTCTCTGCCGTACCGGCGTTTTCTGCGGCAGTGACACCGCCGATGGTGCTGGTGATCGATCCAGGCCACGGCGGAGAGGACGGCGGCGCGGTCTCGGCAGACCAAAGCGTGACAGAGAGCCGGATCAATCTGGAAATTGCCCTGCGCGTGCGGGATCTCATGGCGTTTTTGGGCCAGCCCACGGTCATGACCCGGACTGAGGACCGGGCCATCTATTCATCCCAGGCCCGGACGCTGCGTGAAAAGAAGGTATCTGACCTGAAAAACCGGGTGACCATGGTCAATGAACTGGACAACGCCGTACTTTTGAGTATCCACCAAAATAGTCTCCCATCCTCGCCGATCACCCACGGAGCACAGGTATTCTGGAACGCCGGTGACGGGGCGGAGGCCTGGGGGACCATGGTACAGGACTTGCTCAACCAGGCGGTCAATGTGGGGAATGAAAAACAGGGGCGGAGGATCGCGGATTCCATCTACCTGATGAAACAGGTCCAGTCTCCCGCCGTGCTGGTGGAGTGCGGCTTTTTGTCCAACGGGGAGGAGACGGTGCTGCTCCAGCAGCCGGATTATCAGCTGACGCTGGCCGCGGCCATTACGGCCGGGTGCATGGCGTGGAACGGAGAATGATACGTGAAGCAAAAGACACTTTTTTACTGTACAGAATGCGGCAATGAGACGCCGAAATGGGCAGGGAAGTGCCCTGCCTGCGGCGCGTGGAATACCATCGTGGAGCAGCCGGAGCCCGCGGTTTCCGCCAAGAGCGTCGGGCGGTCCGGCGGGAGCCGGGGGCGCCTGGCAGCCCCGAAAGCACAGCCTGTGACAGAGCTGGACAGCGATGAGGAGATCCGGTTTCCTACCGGCATGGGGGAACTGGACCGGGTACTGGGCGGCGGTGCGGTGAAGGGCTCGCTGGTGCTGGTGGGCGGTGCGCCGGGCATCGGAAAATCCACGCTGATGCTGCAGATCTGCAGCAAGCTGTGCGAATTTTCAAAGGTTTTATATGTATCCGGTGAGGAATCGACCCATCAGCTGAAGCTGCGGGCACGGCGTCTGCAGGTGGACAGCGCTTCACTGTATGTCCTGTCAGAGACAGGACTGGACGAGGTGCTGGGTGCCGTGGAAGCGGAAAAGCCGGACGTTTTGATCGTGGACTCTATTCAGACGCTCTGCCGGGAGGACCTGGATTCCCCAGCCGGCAGTGTCAGCCAGGTGAAAGAGTGTACCATGACACTGATGCACCTGGCCAAAAGCCAGGGGATCACCGTGTTCGTGATCGGCCACGTCAATAAGGAGGGCTCCATTGCAGGCCCCAAGGTGCTGGAGCATATGGTGGACTGCGTGCTGTACTTTGAGGGAGACCGCCACACGACACACCGTATTTTGCGGGCAGCCAAAAACCGCTTCGGCGCTACCAATGAGATCGGTGTCTTTGAGATGCGCAACGAGGGTCTGGTACAGGTAGAGAATCCATCGGAACTGCTGCTGTCGGGGCGCCCGGACGATGCGCCGGGAACCTGCGTGACCTGTGTCATGGAGGGCATGCGGCCGGTGCTGGCGGAGATCCAGGCGCTGGTGGTGTCCAGCAGCGGCACGAATCCCCGCCGCACCAGTAACGGATTTGACTACAACCGGGCGGCCATGCTGTTGGCCGTTCTGGAAAAACGCGGCGGGCTGAAAGTGTCCGCATGCGACGCATACATCAATATTATCGGCGGATTGTGGCTGGAAGAGCCTGCTGCTGACCTGGGCGCCGTGGTGGCCATTGCGTCCAGCTATCTGGACCGGCCGGTTCCGGGGGACATGGTGGCCATTGGTGAGGTGGGCCTGACCGGTGAACTCCGGACAGTGACGCAGCTTTCCCAGCGCGTCAGTGAAGCCCGCCGTCTGGGGTTTCGGCGGTGCCTGATTCCGGCCCATGGGGCGGAGTCGCTGCGCGTGCCGGAGGGATTGGATGTGATCCCGGCTCGGAATATCGGTGAGGCGATCCGAGCCGCGCTTGGCCAGCGGGGATAAAATGGACACATGCGCCGCCCAGAGACGGCAGACCGGCTGCGGCGGCGCTGTCCAGCGTGCACAGGCCGTCTTGCTGGTAAACGCAGGTGCTGGTGCATGGGATCAGGCTCATAGAACATCATCCGTTTCTTTGAAGTTTGTAAGCAGCATTAGGATGCCCGCTGCAAAGCGGGCTATACCATAAAAAACAGAACAGAGGGGAGGTTTTGCGGGGATATATAAAATTGAACAAAATAAAAATTTTGTTCAATTTAGGGGAGAGGAAAATGGGCTCCTCCCCGAAAATGGCCGGTTTTCACGGGATTTGAGCGGCTGTGAAACCGGCATTCCGCAAGCTGCACATGTTGGATTATCGCACACAAGCGCCGGAGATCCTGCGGGATTTTCTGGCTTACCATGAAACTGTCAAAGCGCATTCCCGACGGACGGTGGATGAATATTATCTGGACCTGCGGAATTTCTTCCGCTACATGAAACAAATCCGCGATCCTGACCTTGCGGATCGCGCTCTGGATGAAATCGATATTATGGATGTGGATCTTCCGTTTGTGGCATCCATCACGCTGACGGATATCTACGGCTACATGACGTATCTGAGCCGCGACCGGATCCAAAATCAAAACAGCCGCAGCCCGGAATACGGCCTGACGCCCGCCTCCCGGGCCCGGAAGATCGCCACGATACGGTCTTTTTACAATTACCTGACCAATAAAATGCACCTACTTCGTGAAAATCCTGTCAAAGATATCGATTCCCCCAAGCTGAAAAAGACGCTTCCCAAGTATCTGACGCTGGAAGAAAGCGTTCAGCTGTTGGGTTCTGTGGACGGGAAAAATCAAGAGAGAGACTATTGTATCCTGACGCTGTTTCTCAACTGCGGATTGCGGATCTCGGAACTGGTCGGGCTGAATCTGCAGGATATCCAGGGCGATGCGCTGCGTGTTCTTGGCAAGGGCAACAAGGTGCGGATCATCTACTTGAATGAAGCGTGCCAGAGTGCGCTGCAGCAGTATTTGGCTGTGCGGCGTCCCATCCGCGGACGGGATGAAAATGCGCTGTTTCTCTCTTCACAGAATGAGCGGATCAGCCGCTCCACAGTCCATGCCATGGTCAAAAAGCGCCTGGGTGAAGCGGGACTGGACAGCCGGCAATATTCCTCCCATAAGCTCCGCCATACGGCGGCTACGCTGATGCTGCAAAACGGCGTGGATGTGCGTGCGGTTCAGGAAGTTTTGGGACATGATCATCTCAATACGACCGAAATCTATACGCACATTGATAATGAAGCTCTGCGTGTGGCGGCAAAGGCAAATCCCCTGTCCCGGACATTCCGCGAGAAAAGGAAGAAAGACTGAATAAAAGGGGGACCGTCTAAAGACGGTCCCCTCTCTCCCCTTTCCTACTGGATTTGGTTCCAGGAAAGGGGTTTATTATTTCATAGTCAGGATCGGTTTTCCGGTGGCAGTCTCCAAAAGTGCCCGGAATTGTTCGCAGTTTCCGCCAGTCATGGTAGTTTTATCGTAAATCTGGGCATATTTCTGACTCAAAATAAAGATAAAGTACCTGGGAGACTCTGCCACCGCTGCAATGGTTTCGTAGCTCCATTTTGTAGTGCTGATCTCTGATTTGGTACAGTAGCGCTCCGGCGTGAACGTTGCGTCTACCTGTTCAGTACCAGGCAGAACATAGCGGTATGCGACCCACCCGTCTATGTAATCCTCCAGAACCCTTGTTGCCAGCATGAAGACGGCTACAAGGGCACAGATGATATTGGAGGAGGTCAGTGTACCGTCCAAAGGAATGGCGCAAAAAATGCCAAGCAGCAGGACTGCATAAATCCAGATATGGATGAGCCGGGTGCGTTTTCGGTTGACCGTTTTCCGTACAGCCCGCGCCATGACGGTCATTGCGGGGCGGTCATACGTGGTGTGCATTTGAAACTCCATGAGGTACCTCCCTGTTTGCAGATGGGACTTGCTATATTTTTGACGGTTGGGAGGTAAATTTAGATTCTTAATTTTTCTAAAGAATTTGTAAACAGCAAAAAAGCACCGCCCGCAGGCGGTGCTTTTTGTCGTTTACAGCAGACAGCTCCAGTTCCATGCAGGGTACATAGGCATGGCACCAAGCCGCCATACAGAGACAGCAGATACATCCAACAGCGCAGCAGCTTCCATGGCTTTTTGCAGCGTATCTGCATTTTGATACCACAGGAAGTAACGGCTGCCGTCCTCCGTAGTGTAAATGGCATAGGAATGTTGGTAGGCATCAGACCAGCCAAGAACGGTGTCGGACTGCTGGAGCCGTTTGGATACGGTCTCATTGGAAGGATAGACCGGAGTGCCGGAGACGAGCTTGCCGCTCTCGTCAATCTGCCAGGCCACGTTCTTACAGCTGAATCCCAAAACGACTTTGGAACGGTCCTGTACGCCGGAATCCGCGTCAGTGATGGCCATCAAGGAGTAGAATACCTGGTCAATGGGAGCGGGACATGCGGTTTGATGATACGTTGTCCCCTCGTATCCGGACAAATCACGGGCATCGTAGTCATAGGCCATCAAAATGACCTGGTCTGCAAGATCTCCAATGGCACGGTAGTCGTAACCGTCATAATAACTGCCGGTGGCCAGGGCGGGCTGGACGCATACATACAAGGAAAGCTCCCGTTCCTGTACTTGATCCAGCAAATCGGACAGCTGACGCAGAAAGTCGGTGAAGTTATCCCGGTCTGCTGCCCGCAGACCTTCAAAATCAATGGTAACGCCTGCATAGGGATTCTTGCCAATGGCGGCATAAGCAGCGGTGACTTCCTGAATGATCGCTTCCGCAGCCTCCTGCCGTCCTGTTTCGAAAGAGAGCATCTCCCGCAGGCTGCTCCCCTCCATGAATACGTTCAGATTCAAAGGGGTGCCGCTTGCGTCCAGAGAGTTGGTGACGCTTTCGTAGCCGTCCGGGATATAGTATGTATTTCCGTTTGCAGTGGTGGTCTCCAGCGAAGCGGAGGTCCCGTCCCAAACCATGTGGCTCCAGCCTGCGCTCACGGCGTCCATATCCTGGGCATAGCTGAGCTGACTATAGGAGGAGATGGCATAAAAGCCGTGCATCCAGTCGGGCTCCCGGCCCAGTTTTTCGTAGATCCGCACCAGCATGGCAGCCGCCTGGGCGCGGGTGGCGGTGGCATCGGGAGAGAACGTGGTGTCAGACGTTCCCTTGGTCATGCCGATGGCATAAGCCACGGCAATATATCCCCTCCCCTCTGTCACGTCGGTAAAGGGAAGCGTAGACGCGGATTCAGCCAGTTTGGCGGCGCCCTTCAGTCCCAGGGCCCGGACCAGGATCTCCGCCATTTCCCCGCGGGTGATGGGGTCTGAAGGCCGGAAGGGCTGATCAGTATCCACCCAGTCATGTTCTGCTGCCGCATCGATGGAGTCGTAGTAGGCCTTGACGGTTTGGTAGTCCACCTGCATGGCCGGCGTGATGTGGCCGATCAGCGTTTCGTCATTTCCCTGCGGCAGCAGCATCCGGTCCAGTACCGTGACAAACTGGGCACGGGTCATAGGGTCGGCATATCCGAAATTCTCTGCGCTGTATCCGTTCATCAGACCGTAGTCCACAGCCTTTTGTACTTCACCGGCCAGGGCGCTGCCGGAGGGAATATCCTGATAAACAGCGCCGGCGGGGGCTGCGGCTGCAGCCAGCAGCGATGCGGAAAGCGCGAGGGAAAGCAGCTTTTTCATGGGCGAACCTCCTTTGCTTGGTTGCGCCCATCATAATCCAATTTCACCCTGAATTCATGAACAAATCATGAACTCAAGGACGCATGGTTCCCAGAATATGGAGATAGCGAAGCTTTTGGAAGGAATAGGAGGCCAGTGCGCGGCCAAAGGTATCATAGGTGTGTGCGGCGACTAAAATGTTGTCCGGCCCGGCGGGAGTACCTACGGAGAGGATCACCGGTGTATGCTGAAAACTGGCCCCGTCAAAGGAAAGCTGGACCAGGTCGCCGGGCAGCAGGGCCTCTGCCTGACAGGGCACGCCCACAGGGCCCGGGGATTCCTTGCTGCGGGTCATGAAATTCCAAAAGTATCCCACGCCGGTCCAGGCCGGGGCTTTTCGGTTGGCATCGATATAATACCACCCCAGATCAGGCGTATAGTTCATGAGCCTGCTTCCGGCGTAGACACACTGGGATGCAAAATTGGTACAGTCTCCTCCCAGCTTTTCATAATCGTAATAGGCTGGATTTCGTTTCAGTGCCCACTGCCGGGCGTAGCGTATCACGGCGGCACGGTCATAATCCTGTACAAGTCGCATAGTCTCCCCTCCCCTTTTTTCCAGCGTATGCTGTACACAGACGGGAGGTGACGGCATAAAAAGAAGAGACGCCGAAGCGTCTCTTCTTTATTAAAGGATCAAATGAGAGATCAGGCCTTGCCGTCGCAGCCCAGAACGTCGACGATCTTGTGTGCAACCAGCTCCTTGATGGCGGCACGGGCGGGCTTGAGGTACTCGCGGGGATCGAACTTGTCGGGATGGTCCACCATGAACTTGCGGATGGTGCCGGTCATGGCCAGGCGCAGGTCGGAGTCGATGTTGATCTTGCACACGGCGCTGCGGGCAGCCTTACGCAGCTGCTCCTCGGGGATACCGACAGCGTCGGGCATCCGGCCGCCGTTCTCATTGACCATGCGCACGAAGTCCTGAGGTACGGAGGAAGAGCCGTGCAGCACGATGGGGAAGCCGGGCAGGCGCTTGACGACCTCGTCCAGGATATCGAAGCGCAGGGGCGGGGGTACCAGCTCACCCTTTTCGTTGCGGGTGCACTGAGCGGCGGTGAACTTATAGGCGCCGTGGCTGGTGCCGATGGCAATGGCCAGAGAGTCGCAGCCGGTCTTGGCGACGAACTCCTCTACCTCTTCGGGATGGGTGTAGTGGGACTCCTCGGCAGAAACCTTCACATCGTCCTCGATGCCGGCCAGAGCGCCCAGCTCAGCCTCGACCACCACGCCGTGGTCATGGGCATACTCCACGACCTTCTTGGTGATCTCGATGTTCTCGGCAAAGGGCTTGGAGGAAGCGTCGATCATGACGGAGGTGAAGCCGCCGTCGATGCAGCTCTTGCAGGTCTCGAAGTCGGGGCCGTGGTCCAGATGCAGAGCAATGGGGATCTCGGGGCACTCGATCACAGCGGCTTCCACCAGCTTGACAAGATAGGTGTGGTTGGCGTAAGCGCGGGCGCCCTTGGACACCTGCAGGATCAGGGGAGCCTTCAGATCGCGGGCAGCCTCGGTGATACCCTGGACGATCTCCATGTTGTTGACGTTGAAAGCGCCGATGGCGTAGCCGCCGTCATATGCTTTCTTGAACATTTCGGTAGTGGTAACCAATGCCATAAATGATCACTCCTCATCAATTTGTCCCGCCCCTTCGCCCGCCGCCCGGCCAAATGTGGCCGGTTGTTAACAGATTGTCAGATTGAACGATTCAAAAGGACGAAAACGATTTTCTTCTATGATAATATCACAGAAAAATTAAAATGCAAGTATTTACAATTCTTTTTTTCGATGATATGATATTTGTACATTATTCTGAGGAGGCTTTTCTCATGAGTGAACTGAAAGGCGCATGCATCGTCGGCCAGTCCGGCGGCCCCACTTCCGTCATCAACGCCAGTGTATACGGCGTGATCGACACCGCGCTGAAAAACCCCAATATCACCCGCGTTCTGGGCGCGGAGCACGGCATCAAGGGCGTTTTGAACGACCGCCTGTTCGACATGGGCCAGGAGGACCCTGCCGAGCTGGAGCTTTTGAAGTATACCCCCTCCTCCGCGCTGGGTTCCTGCCGCTATAAGATGGCCGATCCCGACGTGGACGATACCGATTACAAGCGCATTTTGGAGATCTTCAAGAAGTATGATGTCCGCTATTTCTTCTACAATGGCGGCAACGACTCCATGGATACCTGCAACAAGATCTCCAAGTATATGCAGAAGGTCGGCTATGAGTGCCGCGTGATGGGCGTGCCCAAGACCATCGACAACGACCTCTTCGGCACGGACCACTGCCCTGGCTTTGCTTCCGCCGCCAAGTATATCGCCACCAGCTGCATGGAAGTCTATCAGGACGCCCGCGTGTACGATACCGGCATGGTCTGCATCATTGAGATCATGGGTCGTCACGCCGGCTGGCTGGCCGGTGCCGCTGCTCTGGCTACCGCTTACGGCGCTGGCCCCGATCTGGTGTATCTGCCTGAGGTGGACTTTGATATGGACCAGTTCCTGGCCGATGTGGACCGCATTTATAAGGAGAAGGGCAACTGCATGGTGGCTGTCTCCGAGGGCATCCACTACGCCGACGGCTCTTTCGTCTCCGAGGCCAAGACCTCTGCCACCGACGGCTTCGGCCATGCCCAGCTGGGTGGCCTGGCTGCCATGCTGGCTCAGGTGGTCAAGGAGAAGACCGGCGCAAAGGTGCGCGGCATCGAGCTGAGCCTGCTGCAGCGCTGCGGTGCGCACCTGGCTTCTGAGACTGATATCGAGGAGTCCTATATGTCCGGCAAGGCTGCCGTGGAGAACGCGGTTGCCGGCATCACCGACAAGATGGTGGGATTCGAGCGTACCTATGAGGACGGCCAGTATGTCTGCAAGACCAAGCTGCTGGGCCTGACCGAGGTGGCCAATACCGAAAAGAAGGTTCCTCTGGAGTGGATCAACGCTGCCCATAACGGCGTGGAGAAGCCCTTCATCGACTATGTGCTGCCCCTGATTCAGGGCGAACCCAAGCTGCCCAAGCAGGATTCCCTGCCCCGCTTTACCAAGCTGAAGAAGGTCCTGGCGAAGTAATTTTTCCAAATTGTTTGAAAGCGCCGAAGCGGAATTTCCGCTTCGGCGCCTTTTCGTTGGCTACTTATTTGTTCTTTTGGTAGATGGCCCACAGTCCATCCATTAAAAGATACTTGTCGTAGATGATATGGTTGCGGCAGTACTTGACGATGACCGGCGCGTTGCCGCCGGTCGCCACCACGGTCACTTCCTTACCGGGAAATTCCGCACGGATGCGGTCGATGATCCCGTCCAGCATACCGGCGGTGCCATAGACGATGCCGGAGCGCATGCAGTCTTCCGTAGTCTTGCCGATCAGCGTCTTTGGATGCTGCAAAGAGATGGCAGGAAGCTGGGCGGCCCGGCGGCTGAGGGCTTCCAGGGAGACGTTGACGCCCGGCAGCAGCAGACCGCCTTCGTAGCTGCGCCCCTGGCCGATGACGCCAATGGTGGTGGCAGTGCCCATGTCGATGGTAATAATGGGCGGATGAAACTTTTCCAGCGCGGAGACAGCATCCGCCACGATATCTGCACCTACCTGGCTCTGGACGGCCAGGCGGATGTTCAGTCCGGTTTTTACACCCGGACCCACTACCATCGGCGGCTTGCCCAGCAGCCGGGTGAGCGCTTTTTCCATCATGAAATTCAGTGGCGGAACCACACTGCACAAAATAGCGCCGGTGACGTCGGTAAAACTGAAATGGTACAGTGCGAACAGATTCATCAGGTCGATGCTGATCTGATCCGCCGTTTTGCGGCTGTCTGTATCCAGCGCGGCCAGGAACTGCAGTTTTTTCTCCCGGTCAAAAAGGCCGACAGAGGTGTTGGAGTTGCCTACATCAATGGCCAGCAGCATATGGATTCCCCTTCCCGGTTCTGAGTTGTTTTTTCTATGGTATCACGATGACGGAGTTCTTGCAAGGTGCCCGCATGAGTCTTTTTTGGAAAGGGGATTGTGTTCGTACATATGTTTGTGTATAATGAGGGCAAAACGGAAGGCGGTGGCAGTGTTGGAATTTCCCTACGGGGTGAAGGAAGTGACCCACTTATGCGCCAAAGACCGAAAGCTGGGAGCGGCCATTGAGCGCATCGGCCATGTCAGCCGCGAGATGGACCCGGATCTGTTTGCCTCTGTTATCCATCATATCATCGGCCAGCAGGTATCCATGGCGGCGCAGAGGACGGTTTGGGAGCGGCTCCTCCAGCAGGCACCAGGCACGGTCACCGCAGAGACGATCCTCTCCCTGGGCCGGGAACAGCTGCAAAGTCTTGGTATGACCTATCGGAAAGCAGAGTACATTCTGGATTTTGCGGAAAAGGTCCGTTCCGGCGCTTTTGATCTTGAGAAGCTCTATTCCATGGACGATGAGGATGTCAAGGCGTCTCTTTGTTCTCTGCGAGGCATTGGCCCGTGGACTGCGGAGATGCTGATGATCTTCTGCATGGGGCGGCCGGATATCGTCAGTTACGGAGATCTGGCGATCCTGCGTGGGATGCGGATGCTCTATGGGCGTAAAGTCATTGACCGCGCGGCGTTTGACCGGTATTGCAGACGTTACTCTCCGTATGGGACCACAGCCAGCCTGTATCTTTGGGCCATTGCCTGCGGTGCTCTGCCGGAGCTTCGGGACCCGGCGGTGCCAAAACAGAAAGGAGCGAAAAAAGCACCATGACAGATTTGACTCAGTATGCCTCCCCGGTCGGAACCATTTATTTGGCTGCGGAGGACGGCGCACTGACGGGCCTTTGGATCGAGGGCCAGAAATACTTTGCGGCGACACTGGATCAAGGACAGACCCAGCAGCGGGAGTCTGCGCCGCTGCTGGCAGCCAAACAGTGGCTGGATGCCTATTTCCAAAAAGCCCCCCTCCCTCCCCTTCCGGCGCTCGCACCCAAGGG
>DYBL01000042.1 GCA_019418625.1 Clostridiales bacterium
CAGCTGCCCTGGGAAGTTCCCCTGTGGCTCCAGGCGGCGGCCTGCGCGGCCCTGGTGACAGCGGCGGAGCTGGCGGCGGGACTGGTGCTCAACGTGTGTCTGGGCCTGGGGGTGTGGGATTACTCCTGTCTACCAGGCAACTTCCTGGGCCAGATCTGCCCACAGTTTGCGGCCCTTTGGTGGGTGCTGTGCCTGGCCTTTATCCCGGCCTATGACTGGCTCAGATGGGCCGTTACAGGCGGCCAGCGGCCGCACTATCACATGGGGTGGTGAGGATGTGACAGAGAGCATCATCGTGGCGCTGATCTCCGGGGGACTGACGCTGCTGGGCGTCATCGTCTCCAACAACAAGCACCAGGCAGTGGCCGACGAGAAGATCGCGGAGCTGACTCGGGAGGTGCGGGAGCACAACAACTTTGCTCAGCGGGTCCCCGTACTGGAAGAGCAGATCAAGGTCGTCAATCACCGGATCGCGGACCTGGAGGAATATCACAAGTGATCAACCGGCATGACCGGAATTTGAAAGGAGTACATAAAAATGGAAGAGAACAAGAACATGACCACTGGCTGGACCGAGGCGGAAATGGAGGAGGGCCATGTGGAGCAGCCCCAGCCCGAGCGGGCAAAGGGTGTGCCTGATCTGAGCCGCAAGATGGAGCTGGCGGGCAAGACCGTGCGCCATAACGGTTACGAGTTCACCTACGATGAGCTGGGCTACTGCGTCAGCGCCGTGAAGGTGCAGGTTGGCTGAGATGGAGCTGGTGAAAAAGCGGCTGGCGAACCTGCTGGCGGTCAAGTCCATCGTGACGGTGATCCTGACGGTGGTGTTTGCGTATCTTGCCGTGCGGGGCCAGGTGACTACGGACCAGTTTCTGACTGTGTTCACTGTGGTCATCGCCTTCTACTTCGGCACCCAGGCGGAGCGGAAGGCGGCGGGAGAGCCTGCGGAGCTGCTCTCCGGCACGCTGGTGTCCGGTGAGAGCGAGCCGGCAACGAAGGCATGATTTCAGGCGGCAGGCGGGGGTGATCCTGCCTGCCGCCCTTTCATTGGGAGGTATCATATGCAATTTGCGGAAACCATCGCGCTGGACAAGATCCGGCGCATCCAGATCTACCACAACACAAAGAAATACCCGCAGCGGGATATGGACAAGATCCTCGCGGAGACCGGCGGAACATTCGCCCTGGGCGGGCCGATCTATCTGTCCTCCTATCAGGCCTGCTGTCATCTGCGCTCGGACGGCGTCACCTACTGCGCCCCGGACTATACCACTTACGGCATGGCCTGGAGCAACGACGCCCAGGACTACGCTATGACCAAGCTGCCCAGCAGCCGGAGCAACTATATCGAGTGCGTCCATCTGATCGTGGACGGCGTGCCGGTGGATGATCTTAACTATGGCGCGGACATGGGCGGCAGCCGGCCCCGGCAGGCCATCGGGGCCAAGGAGGGCAGATTTGCTTACATCGCCACGGAGGTGGCCTACACGCCGGAGGAGCTGCGGGACGTGCTGACCGCTGCCGGCTGGAACTCGGCCGTCATGCTGGACGGAGGCGGCAGCGTGTGCTACCAGAATAAGGACGGCTCCGGCTTTGCCTGCGATCCGGGCCGGGTGATGCCGTTTTACATTGTGGTGCACAAAGCGTCGGTGTCCGATTCTGACACCGACGGCGCCGGCAAGACCGTGGTGCTGGACGCGGGCCATGACGCGGGCAATTTGGCCAATAAGAGCCCGGATAGTAGCTACTACGAGCACGAGTTCTGCCTGGACATGGCCAAGCGGATCGGTGCCCACCTGCGCCGCTGCGGCGTGACGGTGGTGGAGACTCGGCCGGACGAGGCGGCGGTGACCCTTGCGGAACGGTGCGCCATCGCGAACGATATCAAGGGCCTGGACCTGTTCGTCTCGCTTCACTCCAACGCGGCCGGCGGCAGCGGCTGGTCCAGCGCACGAGGTTGGAGCGCATATGTCTACGGCGCCGGCGGCGAGCGGGAGCAGGCGGCCCAGGCGATCCTGGCCCGGGTCCGGGAGACGGGGACAGCGGTGCGCTCAAGCCCGATCGTGTATGACCCGTCCCTGTACGTCCTCAAGCACACGGTGGCTCCGGCGGTGCTCATCGAGCACGCCTTCCACACGAACCAGGAGGATGTGGCGAACCTGAAAGACAGCGCCTGGCGGGCCACAGTAGCCGAGGCGGAGGCCCGGGGCATCACGGATTACCTGGGCATCCCCTGGGTGGCTGAGACGCCCCAGGAGCCCGCTGTGGACGTCGAATTGGAGCAGGCGGTGGACGCCCTGGTGGCTGCCGGAATCATCGACAGCCCCGACCGCTGGAAGGCCCTGGAGTATACGGAGCGGAGCGTCCGGGCGCTGCTTATCAAGATGGCGGCAAGAGTGTAATTTCACACATGATTTCACTTTTAGCGGCGATGATATAGGAATTTCAACGGGTATAGCGTTTTCGGACCCCGGTTCAACTCCCCCCACCTCCACCAAAGCCCGGAGCCTTGCAGTTGCAAGGCTCCGGGCTTTTTCCTTTGTGCCGCAAGGGTTTGCGGTGATTTCGCAGAGCAGTTGATTTTGTAAAATATTTGCTTGTATCGCGGAAAAGCATATATAAAGTATATATGTTATGAGTGAATTTACACGTATGCTTTCACATGCTGAGGGTGAAGTGGACCGTTATAGACGCACCGGCGGTCACTGAAAGGCCGGAGAATGAGCTGAATACACAAAAAACAAGGAAAAATATGGAAGACCATTCGGGGGGTGTCACAATTACGAGGGGCGGTTTTCCTATGATATGATTACCATTGTCTCTGCGGACAGAAGCCGCAGACGGGAAAGGAATGGAAATATGCCGCAAAACAAACGAGAGAGTCTGATCTACACGGTGATGATGTGCTTTGTGATGGTGCTTTGGATGAGCATTTATAACGTAGCACTGCAGTATGGCACGCTAAATCTGGAGGTTATTGTAGCCGCATGGATTGGATTTCCCATTGCCTACACATTTGGCATGTGCTGTAACTGGTTTGCAGCTTCCCGCATTGCCAAGGGGGTGGCGTTCCGCTATCTCATCAGGCCCCAGGATCTGCCGCTGAAAAAGATCCTGTGTATTTCCGGTGGCATGGTGGTGTGCATGGTCCTTATCATGTCACTTTACGGCGCGTGCGAGGGGGCCTTCCACACGGGCGACTGGAGCGGGATTCCGGTTGCCTGGCTTTGGAATATTCCCCGCAATTTCGTCATGGCACTGCCAGTCCAGTTCTTGGTGGCAGGACCGTTGGTCCGCAGGGTATTCCGGGCTGCGTTCCCAGAAGGGACTATCCTGGCGTGAAAGTCCATCTATACGGCAAGGGAGCCGGATACATTCCAAATGGATGCATCCGGCTCTCTGTTTTTACGGGCGGTACACTCACTGCATCCAGTCTGCCCAGGACTTGGCAAAAAGATTATCTTTCAGGCAGACGAACCAGAACGCGCCCTCCATGGGCAGTCCGGCCAGGTCGAAGCGGGCCAGGGTGCCCTGCTGCAGCTCCCGCTCTACCACCGGGGCATAGAGGAACGAGATGCCCAGGCCGTCGGCCACCAGAGATTTGATGGTGGAAAAGTCGCTGATGGTCACCAGGCTCTCAAAGCTTTGGAGGGTATAGTTTCGCCGCTGCAGCGCTGCCTCAAAGATGGCCCGGGTGCCGGAGCCGGCCTCCCGGATGATGAGCCGCTCCCCGGCCAGCTCATCCAGCGGCACGGAGCGCCCGGCCAGGCGGTGGTCCGGGGGGCAGACGCCGAAAAACGATTCCTGCCGGTAAAGCTGCGCTTCGTAGCGCTCCCGGTCAAAAAAGCCCTCCACCAGCACAAAATCCAGCTCCCCGGCCTCCAGGGCCTGAAGCAGTACCTGGGTGTTGTCTACCAGCAGAGAGAACGAGGCATCCGGCTGGGACCGCAGAAACCGCTCGATCCTGGGGGCGATGAGGTAGTCTCCAATGGTTTTGGAGGCGCCTACCCGCAGGCAAAGCGGCGCGGAGGCGGACATGACTGCTTCGATCTTTCGGCTGTTGTAGGCCATGGAGCGGGTCAGCTCCCGGAGGCGCACACCGGCCTCCGTCAGACGCAGGACCTTTCCCTCATAGGAAAAGAGGCGGCAGCCGTAGTAGTCTTCCAGGTAGTGGATGTGGTGGGTCACTGCCGGCTGCGTCAGGCACAGCCGCTCGGCGGCCCGGGTGTAATTCATGGTTTCACACAGGACAAGGAATGTCTCCCAGCGTGGGTCCAGCATATGCATCACCTATTATCTGAAGTTATAGTCGGATAACAATTCTTGATTTTATTTTATCGCAACTCTGCGCTATAATCAAGTCGAAGCAAGGGAAAAGGCAGCGGCCACAGGCCGGATGCCGGGAAATACAGAAAGGAAGCGGATCGATCATGTATGACGTCATTATCATCGGAGCAGGCCCTGCCGGTATCAGCGCGGGTATCTATGCAGTCAGCCGGGGCAAGCGGGCACTGGTGCTGGAAAAAGGCCAGGTGGGCGGTATCATCGGCAAGGTGTCTACGGTGACCCATTATACGGCCCTGCAGACCCAGGAGACCGGTGAGACGTTCGCAAAGCGCATGAAAGAGCAGGCGCTGAACGCCGGTGTGGAGATCGCCTATGCCAACGTGACCGGCGTAACGCTTCACGGCGAGGTCAAGACCGTCAGCACGGACAAGGGGACCTACGAGGCCCGGCGCATCATCCTGGCAAACGGCGGTACGCCCCGCAAGCTGGGCATCTCCGGCGAGGCGGAGCTGGCAGGCAAGGGCATGGGCATGAACGCCGCCCGGGACGCCGCGGCCTACACCGGAAAGAACGTCTACGTAGTGGGCGGCGCCGACGGCGCGGTGAAAGAGGCGCTGTATCTGGCAGGCTTTGCCAAGCACCTGACCATCATCCACTTTGAAGATCAGCTGGGCTGCATCGCGGAGTTCCGGCAGAAGGTGGCCTCCGCCCCCAATATCACGCTGCGCCTTGGAAGCCGCCTCCATGCGGTGTACGGCACCGATCAGGTGGAGCGTCTGGAGATCGCCAGCGAGCATGACGGGAGCATCGAGACGGTGGAGGATCCGGGCTGCGGCATCTTCGTCTACGCGGGTGTGGTCCCCAACACGCAGCTCTACACGGAGCTGACCCTGGAGGACGGCTACATCCCCACCAATGACAAGATGGAGACGGAGATCCCCGGTGTCTACGCTGCCGGTGATATCCGGGTCAAGCAGGTCCGGCAGGTGGCCACTGCTGTGGCCGACGGCGCCATCGCCGCCATCAACGCCGCCATGTGACGCAAAATAACCTGCGTACCTGCCAGGCGGCTGCACGAGGAGAAGCGGCCCGCAGGGAAATAGGAAAATCAACGATGCCGGGCACGGTCGATTTCGATGGTGCCCGGCATCACTTTTTGTGCGCTGTGGTTTCACCGTGCTGCACTTGTTCTGTTAGATCAGAATGGCAAAGAACCCGGCACCATGGTATAATCATATTAAATAAACATCTGGGACACCGAACCGTAGGAAAAGGATCGTGCTGGCGCGATGCGGAAAGGAAAGAGAACCGATGATGAAGCGGCTTACCTGCAAAAGATGCAGAAGCATTGATTTCCTGAAAATACGCGGCGGTTTCATAAGGGGGAATGTAAGTTGCAAAAGATACAAAAAAAGAAACAATTTGCCAAAAATCCAATAATATGAAACTAAAGCGTCTGCGCTTGCGCAAGGCTGCATGGGGCCGTATAATGAAAAAAATGCGGCTGCGGCGGGAAATAGCTGCCGCAGCGTGAAAACGGGAGGATCACATATGAAATGGATGATCGCGTCGGACGTGCACGGCTCGGCGTATTACTGCAAAAAGCTGCTGGAGGCATTTGGGCAGGAGGGAGCGGACCGTCTGGTGCTGCTGGGGGATATCCTCTACCACGGCCCCCGCAATGACCTGCCCCGGGAGTATGATCCCAAGCAGGTGACGGCCATGCTCAACGGCTGCCGGGACAAGCTCCTGTGCGTGCGGGGCAACTGCGACGCGGAGGTGGACCAGATGGTGCTGGAATTCCCGGTGCTGGCGGAGTACGCCCTGCTGGATCTGGGAAATCGTCTGGTCTATGCCACCCATGGCCACAAGTACGGCCCGGACTGCCTGCCGCCCCTGCGGACCGGGGATGTGCTGCTGTGCGGCCATACCCATGTGCCCGCCTGCCGCCAGATCGACGGGATCTGGTATCTGAATCCCGGCTCCGTGTCCATGCCCAAAGAGGATAGCGCCCCGGGCTACATGACGCTGGAAGACGGACACTTTGCCTGGCGGGATTTTGAGGGCCATACGCTGCGTACCTTTACTCCGGGAGAATAAGACTTGTACTGGAACAGTCTCAATGATGCGCTGCGCCGCCGGTACGGAACGAAGGTCTACAAGCTGGCACTGTCCTCCGGCTGCACCTGCCCCAATCGAGACGGGACGCTGGGCAGCCGGGGCTGCATCTTCTGCGACGGCGCGGGGGCCTTTGCGGAGGCAGGGCCGGTGCGGGCGCAGATCGAAGCGGCCAAGGCCCGGGTGGCGGGCAAAGCCGGGCCGGACGCCAAATATATCGCTTACTTTCAGTCCTTTACCAATACCTACGGCCCTGTGGAGCGTCTGCGGGCATTGTACACCGAGGCTATGGCGCCCGACGAGGTAGCGGCGCTGTCCATCGCCACCCGGCCGGACTGCCTGGGGCCGGAGGTCCTGGCACTGCTGGAAGCGCTGGGGCGGCAAAAGCCGGTCTGGGTGGAGCTGGGACTTCAGACCATCCATCCCGCCTCCGCTGCCTATGTCCGCCGGGGCTACGATCTGCCGGTGTACGACCGGGCGGTGGCGCAGCTGAAAGCGGCGGGCATTACCGTGGTGGTCCATCAGATCCTGGGGCTGCCCGGGGAGAGCCGGGAGATGATGGCCCAGACTGCCCGCTATATCGGCGTGTCCGGGGCGGACGGGGGGAAATTCCCCCTGCTCCATGTGCTGCGGGGCACGGATCTTGCGCAGCGCTGGGCGGCGGGGGAGGTGCCCATATTGACACTGGAGGAATACATCGACGCGCTGGAAGCCTGCGTGCGCAGCACGCCCCGCCATGTGGTGATCCACCGGCTCACCGGGGACGGCGCCAAGCGGGACCTGCTGGCCCCTCTTTGGAGCGGAGACAAAAAGCGGGTCTTGAACGCGGTGCACCAGGCCTTTGCCCTCCATGATGTGGAGCAGGGCAGCGACCTGTAAAGGAAAAGCCGTCCGGCCTTTGGCCGGGCGGCTTTTTTGTTCAGGTGGTCTGCAGCTGGGGAAGCTCTTCCAAAGAGGCGAACGTAAAGCCCATCTCCTCCCAGCGGGTCAATAGGTCGTCCAGGATCTCCGCGTTGGTGCGGGAGGTGGAGTGGAGCAGCACGATGGCGCCGTCGTGGATGCGGGGCAGCAGCTTGCTGTAAGCCTGCTCCGCTGTGGGCTGGTCGTCCACGTACCAGTCCACATAGGCAAGGCTCCAGAATACGGTGGTGTAGCCCAGGGCGTGGGCCTGGCGGAGGTTTTCCTCACTGTATTTGCCCTGAGGCGGGCGGTAGAACCGGGACATGGTCTTTCCGGTGGTGGTTTTATAGAGCTCCTCCAAAGACTCCAGCTCCTTGCGGAAGGACTCCTGGTCGGCGATGGCAGACATGTCAGGATGGTGGTAGGTGTGGTTTCCCACGATGTGGCCCTCCTCGGCCATGCGGCATACCAGCTCCGGCGCTGTCTCCACCATGTTGCCCACTACGAAAAAGGCGGCGGGGGCGTTGTGCTTTTTCAGCGTGTCCAGGATGGAGGCGGTATAGCCGTTTTCATAGCCGCAGTCAAAGGTCAGGTAAATGACCTTTTTGCCGGTGTCCCCCAGAAAGTAGGCGTTGTATTGGGCCAGGTCCTCGGCGGTGGCGTTGCCCACGGGGGTCTTGCCCTCCTCAGGGAAGGCCAGGCCCCAGTTGTCGGCGCTGGCGGGGATGGCCGCGTCGGCGGCAGCAGGCAGCATGCCGGCCCGGAGGGAATAGACGAAAATAAACAGCGCCCCGCAGGCGCACAGTGCGGCGGCTGCCGCCATAACACGATGGATGCGAGACATGGGATTCCTCCTAGCGTTTTGAGCGTTTGCCCCTAGTCTGCCGCAAAGATGTGGAGGCTATGCGCGCAAAACCCTTGCATTCCCCTATTTCCTATGGCAAAATAGGAATTAAAAAAGGGGGGACGGTATGCGGATTTCCACAAAGGGGCGCTATGCCCTGCGGCTGATGACGGACATCGCCGTGCATGGACAGGATGGGTGGGTCTCGCTGAAGGACGCCGCCGCCCGACAGGGCATTTCCGTGAAGTACCTGGAGCAGATCGCCGGCATCCTGAGCCGGGCGGGCCTGCTCCACAGCAGCCGGGGCGCCCAGGGGGGCTACCGCCTGACCCGCGCGCCGGAGGAGTATCCTCTGGGGGATATCCTGCGGCTGACGGAGGGAGACCTGGCGCCGGTGGCCTGCCTGGAGGGCGGAGAAAACTGCTGCGCCCGGTGCGATACCTGCGCCACGCTGGACTTCTGGACAGGCCTTTACGCGGCGGTGCAGCAGTATGTGAACCAATATACGCTGGCGGACCTGGTCCGGTCTCAGCAGGAAAAAGAGAAGTGAGAGGCGCTGCCGGGACGATGGTCCGGGCGGCGCCTTTGGCTGGATGGAGCGAAGCATGGAGTTTGCGGAATTTGAAAGGAAATACGCCCTGCGGCTGGACCCCCAGCAGACGGCAGCCGTGCAGGCGGTGGAGGGGCCGGTGCTTCTTTTGGCGGTGCCCGGCAGCGGCAAGACCACGGTGCTGGTCAGCCGCATCGGCTATATGCGCTTTGCTCTGGGCATCCCGGCGGAAAAGATCCTCACCATGACCTACACGGTGGCGGCGGCCGGGGATATGCGGCGGCGCTTTGCCGCCCTGTTCGGCGCCGGGGCGGCGGAGGGGCTGGAATTCCGCACCATCAACGGCGTGTGCAGCCGGATCATCCGGCTCTATGAGCGGACCATGGGCCGCACGGCCTTCCGTCTGATGGAGGACGGCGGGCAGAAGAGTGCGCTGCTGGGGGAGCTGTACCGCCGGAGGGCGGGGGAATTCGCCCCGGAGGGCACGGTCAAGGCCCTGGGCGCGGCAATTACCTATGTGAAAAACCAGATGCTGGGGGAGGAGCAGCTCTCGGAGGTCTCGGTGGAGGGCGTGGATTTCCCTCCTTTTTACCGCTCCTACTGTGCATCGCTCCGGGAACGGCGATGCATGGACTACGATGACCAGATGGTCTACGCCCTGGAGATCCTGCGCCGCTACCCGGCGCTTCTCCGGGAGATCCAGGAGCGGTATCAATATTTCTGTGTGGACGAAGCCCAGGATACTTCCAAGATCCAACACCGGATCGTGCATCTTCTGGCCTCCCGGAGCAAAAACATCTTCATGGTGGGCGACGAGGACCAGAGCATCTACGGCTTCCGGGCGGCCTTTCCCCAGGCCCTCACCGGCTTTGACCGGCTCTATCCCGGGGCACAGATCCTGTATCTGGAGCGGAACTACCGCTCCAACGCCCGCATCGTGGAGGCGGCGGACCGCTTCATTCAAAAAAATGAAAACCGAAAGCCAAAGCACATGGTGCCCACCCGCCCCGCCGGGGAACCGGTGCGGGAGATCCAGGTCTATAACCGGCAAAAGCAGTACCGCTATCTGGAAACGCTGGCCTGCACCTGCGATCGCGAGACCGCGGTGCTCTACCGGGACAACGACAGCGCCCTGCCGCTGATCGATCTTTTGGACCGGTCCGGCACGCCCTATCGCTGCCGCCAGGTGGAGGGGAGCTTCTTTACCAACCGGGTGGTGCGGGATATCTGCGACATGTTCCGCTTTGCGGACGACCCCTGGGACAGAGAGCTGTTTCTGCGCTTCTACTATAAGCTGGGCGCAGGGATCAGCCGTTTGGCGGCCCGGGAGGCGGTGCAGCAGTGCAGCCGGGAGGGGGAGACGATCCTGGGCTATATCGCGGGCCTGGAGTCGGTATCGTCGTGGACCAGGAAACAGTGCAAGGCCCTGGGGACCCACTTTGAAAATTTGCGGACAGAGCGGGCGGACAAGGCCGTTTACCGCATCATCCACTTTATGGGCTACGGCGCCTATCTGGAGGAGCGGGGCATGGACGCGGGAAAGGCGGAGCTTCTGGAGGCGCTGGGAGAGCAGGCCGCCGATCCCCGTGCGCTGCTGGAGCGGCTGGTGGAGCTGGAGGCGGTGGTGCGCGCCGGCGGCAGCGGAGAGGACAGCCCTCTGATCCTCTCCACCATCCATTCCAGCAAGGGTTTGGAGTATGATCGGGTCATTTTGATGGACGTGGCGGACGGGATCTTCCCCAAGGCCCTGCCGGACAAGGCCGCGTCCCAGGAGGAAAAGGATGCCTATGAGGAGGAGCGGCGGCTTTTCTATGTGGGCATGACCCGGGCCAGGGAATCGCTTTCGGTCATCACGTTCCGCAAAGAGGACCTGCGCTCCGCCTTTTCCCGGGAGCTGTTCCCGGAGAAGAAGCCGCCGGCTGCGAAAACGGCGGCCATTCCGGCAGCTGGCAGCAGGAGAGCGGCGCAGCCGGACCAGGGCTATGTGGACGGCGCGCGGGTGCGCCACCGGCAGTTTGGTCCCGGGACCATCCTGGGGCGTACCGGGGACATTGCCACTATCTCCTTTGACAGCGGCGTGTGCAAGCGCCTTTCCATGGCCACGGCGCTGCGGATGGGCCAGCTGAGCAAGGAATCATAGGATCAGAAAAACACCGCCCGGGCGTTTGCCTGGGCGGTGTTTTTGCAGGGGAGCGCTTGCAGCGTTTGCTTACAGGGACTTCTCGTAGGACTCGATCATCTTCTTGACCATCTGACCGCCCACGGAACCGGCCTCACGGGAGGTCAGGTGGCCGTTGTAGCCCTCCTTCAGGTTGACGCCGACCTCGGCAGCAGCCTCCATCTTGAACTTGTCCATAGCGGAACGGGCCTCGGGAACGTTGATCTTATTGCTGTTCTTGCTAGACATAATCGTTTCTCCTTTTCATCATAACAAACTGTGCGAATCACTGGGTATCGCGAGCATAGTTTGACTCGAACCGGCGGGAATATGCCGCTTTTTTGCCGGTAAAATTTCTCATTGCGAAAGCAGGCGAGAACTTTCCTGAAAAGGGCGCAATTGACTGTTGCCCAAATTCCGCGGCCCATGTATAATAAAAACAGATAATCAGCCATAGATATTTCCTGGAGGGAGGAGCCTCTTTGCAAAAGCGAAACCAAATGATTTTCCCGGCTACCATTGCCTTTTCCATCGGACTGATGGTGCTGGGGCTGTTTCTGCAGGACCCGGCGGAGATCCCCACGGGCCTCTACCATATCGTCACCATGCAGGATCTGCTCATTACCGACTATGTCTATATTGCAGGTCCCGGCGCCGCGCTCATCAACGCGGGATTGGTGACCATCATCTCCATCTGTATCATCCGGTTTTCCGGCGATCCCTATAACGGCTTTACCATTGTGGAGATGGGCCTCATGGCGGGCTTTTCCCTGTTCGGCAAAAACGTGTTCAATATTTGGCCCATCATTCTGGGTACCTGGCTTTACGCCAAGTATCAGCGGGAGCCTTTTTCCAAGTATGCCTCCGTGTCGCTGCTGGCCACGTCGCTTGCGCCGCTGGTGAGCTACATGGCTCTGGGCAGCATCCACGCCAGTTTGCCGCTGGGCATCCTGACGGGCATCATCATCGGGTTCATCCTGCCGTCGCTGTCGGCCTATACTTATAAGATCCAAAACGGCATGAACCTTTATAACATGGGCTTTGCCTGCGGCTTGTTCGCCATGATGGTGGTGCCCGTGCTGACGGCTTTCGGCGATAAGCCGGACTCCGTGCTGTACTGGGCCCAGGGCTACAACGAGAAGTTTTCCATCGTGCTGGGCATTTTGTGCATGGCGCTGATCCTGCTGGGCTTTTTCGCAACGCCTGTTCCGCCCTGGGCGGTGTGGGCCGGCTACCGGCGGCTGATCTCCACCACGGGCCGGGCCCCCAGCGACTACCTGCGTATGTTCGGCGCCGGGCCGGTCATGGTAAATATCGGCTGCAACGGCATTCTGGGCGTGCTGTTCGTCCTGCTGATCGGCGGCGACCTCAACGGCCCCACCATCGGCGGCATCTTCACCATCATGGGCTTTTCCGCCTTTGGAAAGCACCCGTTCAACATCATCCCGGTCATGGCGGGCGTGTCTCTGGGCGCATACGGGATGCACTATTCGCCCAACTATCCCTCCTTGCAGCTGGCAGGGCTGTTCGGCACCACGCTGGCGCCTATTGCCGGACACTTCGGATGGCCCTTCGGTATTCTGGCGGGCTTTATCCACTCGGCTCTGGTGCTGCAGACCGGCGGCCCGGTGGCGGGACTGAACCTCTACAACAACGGCTTTTCCGGCGGATTGATCGCCATCGTTCTCTATCCCACCATCACGGCCATCTGGAAGCACCGGCGGCCCACGCTGCGGGATGAGGACTATTACGACCTGTTTGAGGACAGCGCCCCCATCGATACCTCCTTCTGGCGGACCAGCCGGAAAGAGAGCACGCCTCACTCCACCCACGAGATGCACTCGCCTGCACTGCGGGACGGACCCAACTCCCGCATGACGGACGATGAGCCGGAGGAATCTGAGATTTCATAAGCACGAAAGACGCCGCCCCTCCGGGGCGGTGTCTTTTTTGTGAAAAGAGCCGCTTGCTTTTTCCCCCTCCCTGTGGTATATTGTGCAACTGAAAACGATTCTCAAATTAGGAGGAGCTACACTTGCTGAAAAAGGGATTCTGCTTGATATTGCTGTGCGCCCTGCTGACCGGCTGCGGTGCCAAGGAGACCGCCCAACAGGCGGAGGATGGAGAACAGCCTTTGAAAATCGTGGCGACGGTGTTCCCTGCTTACGATTTTGCCCGCACCTGCGGCGGTGAGGACGCAGAGGTGACGCTGCTGCTGCCGCCGGGCACGGAGAGCCATTCCTATGAGCCAACGCCGGCGGACATTCTGGCGGTGCAGGAGTGTGACCTCTTTTTGTATCTGGGCGGTGCGTCTGACGCCTGGGTGGATACCATCCTCTCGGCGGCGGAGCCCACCGGCCGCACCCTTAAGCTCATGGACTGCGTGGAACTTCTGGAGGAGGAGACCGTAGAGGGCATGGAGGAAGAGAAGCACGGCCATGACCATGAGGAGGAGCTGGGCCAGGTCAAGGAGTATGACGAGCATGTGTGGACCTCTCCCCGGAACGCCGCTCAGATCGTCCGGGACATTGCCGGGACCATGGGTGAGCTGGATCCGGAGCATGCGGAGACTTTCCGCACCCGGGGCGAGGAGTACGCCGGGCAGATCGAAGTGCTGGATGGGCAGTTCCGGGACTTTTTCGACTCCCTGCCCAGCCGGACCATCGTCTTTGGCGACCGCTTCCCCCTGCGCTACTTTGCCGAGGAGTACGATCTGGACTACTACGCCGCGTTCCCCGGCTGCAGCACCCAGACGGAGCCCTCCGCCGCCACCATTGCCTTTTTGACGGACAAGGTGCGCGATGAGCACATCTCCACCGTGTGGTATATCGAATTTTCCAACCATCTGGTGGCGGACAGCATTGCCGAGGCCACCGGAACGAAAACCGCTATGTTCCACACCTGCCACAATGTCTCCCAGGAGGAGATGGACAGCGGCGCCACCTACCTTTCCCTGATGGAGGGGAACCTGGAGACCCTGCGGGCCAACCTGCCCTGAGCGGTTGCGCGCGGCGGCGGAATCTGGTATGCTGGAGGAACAGAGGAGGGATGCCCCGTGGAGGGGAAGTTTGACTTTTTGAATCTGCAGTTTTTTACCAAGGCGTCGGTGTATCCCGGCAGCATCGGCACCTTTCGCTACCGCTTTCAGCGCACCGGCTGGATGAACGACGGAACCATCCAGGTGTGGGTGTATGAGAATATCAGCTTTGAGCTGGCTCAGGACGTGGAGACGGAGACCTTCCCCTGGACGGAGGAGGGCGTGGAGGCCATCCGGGCATGGCTGACGGAAAAGCTTGAGGCCCGGGGCAGCGAGCCCTATCGGATCTGGAGCGGGAACCATGTGCGGGACGGGAAGAACAAGGAGGCGAAGGCATGAAAAATCTGCTGCGGGAAAAGCTTTTGCAGGGCGGACACGCCTTGGGTACCTTTTATGAGCTGGGCGGCATCGCCGCGGCCCAGTGCATCGGCATCGCCGGCATGGACTTTGCCATCGTGGACACGGAGCACGGTCCCGCCGACGTGGAAAGCGCCCTGACGGCCATCACGGCTCTGTCCGCCCGGAACTGCACGCCCTTGGTGCGGGTGAAGGACGTGACCCGGCCGTCGGTCCTGAAAATGCTGGATGTGGGCGCCCGGGGCCTTGTGGTGCCCGACGTGCAGACGGTGGACGAGGTGCGGCGCCTGGTGGAGTATGCCAAGTACTACCCCCTGGGCCGCCGGGGCTTTGCGCCCACCCTCTCGGGGGGCTACGGCTTCGACCCGGAGTGCGCGGACACGCAGCAGTACTTTGACCACTGCAATCGTGAGACCATGCTCATTCCCCAATGTGAGACCCTGGGCGCGCTGGAGCATATCGAGGAGATCGCCGCCATGGAGGGCGTGGATGGTATTTTTGTGGGGCCCTACGATCTGTCGGTGGCCCTGGGCAAGCCCGCCCGGATGGACGACCCGGACTTGCAGGCGGCCATCGACCGTGTTCTGGCGGCCTGCAAAAAGCACGGCAAGTGCACCATGATCTACGCCGGGGATGCCGCCGCGTCTGCCGCTTTCTTCCGGCGGGGCTTTGACTGCGTGGCCTGCGGCATGGACTCCATTTTCCTCATCCAGGCCCTGCGGACCCTCAAAGCCGATGTGGACAAGCAGATGGGATAAGCCCGCTGCTTAAACGATCAAAAAAAGCCTGTCCCCATGGGGACAGGCTTTTTTGTATCCAGGAGAAAAATCAGAACAGGCCGCTGATCTTGCCGTTTTCGTCCACGTCGATCTTCTCGGCGGCGGGCACCTTGGGAAGGCCCGGCATGGTCATGATGTCGCCGGTGAGGGCCACCAGGAACCCGGCGCCGGCGGATACTTTCAGATTCCGCACGGTGATGGTGAAGCCGTCGGGGGCACCCAGCAGCGAGGCGTCGTCAGAGAAGGAGTACTGGGTCTTGGCCATGCACACGGGCAGATGGTCGAAGCCCAGGGCCGTCAGTTCGGCGGCCTGCTTGCGGGCGGCGGGGGTCAGCACCACGCCGTCGGCCCGGTAGATGCGGCGGGCGATGGCGGTGAGCTTATCTTCGATGGTGCCGTCCAGCTCGTAGGCGTAGTGGAAGTCGCCGGGGGTCTCACAAAGGCGCATGACCTCCCGGGCCAGGGCCATGCCGCCCTCGCCGCCCTTGGCCCAAACCTCACTGAGGGCCACGTTCACGCCGAGAGCCCGGCAGCGGTCCTCCACCAGCTTCAGCTCCGCCTCGGTGTCGGTGGGGAAGGCGTTGATGGCCACCACGCAGGGAAGACCATAGACCTTCGTGATGTTCTCCACATGCCGCAGCAGGTTGGGAAGGCCCCGTTCGAGCGCCTCCAGGTTCTCCGTGTTCAGCTCCGCCTTGGGCACGCCGCCGTGGTTTTTCAGTGCCCGCACGGTGGCTACCACCACTACGGCGGAGGGAGTGAGGCCTGCAAAGCGGCACTTGATGTCCAGGAATTTCTCCGCGCCCAGGTCGGCGCCGAAGCCGGCCTCGGTGATGGCGTAGTCGGCAAGGCGCATGGCCATGCGGGTGGCCATGACGGAGTTGCAGCCGTGGGCGATGTTGGCGAAGGGGCCGCCGTGGATGAAAGCGGGAGTGCCCTCCAGGGTCTGCACCAGGTTGGGCTTGAGGGCGTCCTTGAGCAGCGCAGCCATGGCGCCCTCGGCCTTGAGGTCGTGGGCGGTGATGGGACGGCCATCGTAGGCATAGCCCACGATGATCCGGGCCAGGCGGGCTTTCAGATCCATCAGGTCGCTGGAAAGGCACAGCACGGCCATGATCTCACTGGCCACGGTGATGTCGAAGCCGTCCTCCCGGGGGCAGCCGTTCACCCGGCCGCCCAGGCCGTCCACGATATTCCGCAGCTGCCGGTCGTTCATATCCACGCAGCGGCGCCAGGTGATGCGCTTGGGGTCGATCCCCAGAGCGTTGCCCTGCTGGATGTGGTTGTCCAGCATGGCGGCCAGCAGGTTGTTGGCGGCACCGATGGCGTGGAAATCTCCGGTGAAGTGGAGGTTGATGTCCTCCATGGGGATCACCTGGGCCCAGCCGCCGCCGGCGGCACCGCCCTTGACGCCGAACACGGGGCCCATGGAGGGCTCCCGCAGCGCCACCATGGCGTTCTGACCCAGGCGGCGCAGGCCGTCCGCAAGGCCCACGGTGGTGGTGGTCTTGCCCTCACCGGCGGGGGTGGGGTTGATGGCGGTCACCAGCACCAGCTTGCCCTCCGGCCGCTCCACCTCCCGCAAAAGGCGGTAGTCTACCTTGGCCTTGTAGTTTCCGTAGAGTTCCAGATACTGCTCGTCCACCCCGGCGGTGCGGGCGATGGCGGTGATGGGCTGGGGCGTGCAGGACTGGGCAATTTCGATATCAGACAGGATCTTCATGACGGCCTCCTCCTAGATGTGTTCCATATGGAAAGGTATTACTTCACAACGATAAAACTATACCACGCCCGTCTGGAAATGGGAAGTGGGCCGGGAAAAACCAGCCCTTATTTTTTTACCATAGCATCATAAGTAAAATTAATAACAAATAGGCATTCATAAATGCAGCCGGGCACCTGCTGGCGCCCGGCCGGGGATCAGTGGTCGAATTTGTCGATGGTGACGGACTCGCACAGCTCCGCCTTCAGCGCCTGCAGCCGGGCAAAGCGCTCCGTCTGGCAGTGGAGCTGCTGGAGCTCCGGGCTGTCCCAGCTCTCCACCAGCAGCAGTACGTCCGGGTCCTGGGCGTCAAAGAAGTAGTCATATTTCCGGTTGCCCGCCTCGTGGATGGAGTTTTCCCGGATACCCAGCTCCGTCAGGGCCTTGAAGAATTCCTCCCGTTTTCCGGGCTTGGTGCGGTAGGTCACGTTCCAGGTCAGCATGGTGAAGATTCCTCCCTATGTTCGTTATATTCGCCCACCAGCCGGGCCATATCCTCCGGCAGCGGGGCGGTCAGTGACAAAAGCTCACCTGTTACCGGATGCACCAGGCGCAGGGCACAGGCGTGGAGGGCCGGGCGGGGAATGAGGACGGTGTCCTCCGTGCCGTAGAGCCAGTCTCCGGCCAGGGGATGGCCGATGGAGGCCATGTGCAGCCGCAGCTGGTGGGTGCGCCCGGTCTGGGGCACCAGCTTCAAAAGGCTCAGTCCGTTATGGCTGGAGAGCACCTGGTAGTGCGACACGGCGGCAGCGCCGTCAGGCCGGATCATGCGGCGGATGGCGGAGTCCGGGTCCCGGCCGATGGGGGCGTCGATGGTGCCCGCGGGGGGCTGGGGACAGCCGATGCAGATGCCCCGGTACTCCCGGTAGAACCGCTCCGTGTGGAGCTGGCGGCGCAGCAGGTCATGGACATAGCCGCTCTTGGCCACTACCATGAGGCCGGTGGTGCCCTTGTCCAGCCGGTTGACGGAGTGGAAAATGAAGTCCCGGCCCCGGGTGTAGGCCAGAGCCCCGGCCACGGTGGGGGTATCCGGCAGGAAGTTGGAGGCGTGGGCCGTCATGCCGGCGGGCTTGTTCACTACCAGCAGGTGCCCGTCCTCCCAGACCACGGGAAGAGGCCAGTCGCCCGGCGTGGGCAGTACATTGGGGGGCCGGTGGTCGCCGGTCTCCACGGTCAATATGTCCCCGGTGTGGACGATGTCCACCGTGCGGGCGTGGCAGCCATTGAGCAAGATGCCGTTCTCGGTCCGGGTCAGCCGGGCCACGGCGTGGGTGGAAAAGTGCAGTCCGGCCTTTAAAATGTGACGGACAGTGGTGCCGTCCTCCTGGGGCAGGATGGTGCGGGTGATGATTTCCAAGGGAGCGCCCCCTTTCTTTTTCCACAATAACACATCATCAGAACTTTGCATAGCAAAATCGTCTGGAATGTGATAAAATGACACCATCTATGCAATCCAATCAGAGGAGGCACTCCATGCTGTTATCCGCGGAGCATCTTTCCATCAATTTCGGCAGCCGGCAGCTGCTGGACGATGTAAATTTTTATTTGAATGAAGGAGATAAAACCGGTGTCATCGGCATCAACGGCACCGGCAAGTCCACGTTTTTGAAGGTCCTGGCAGGCATTGCGGAGCCGGACGGAGGAGGCGTGACGAAAAATCCCAATGTCCAGGTGAGCTTTCTGGCCCAGAATCCGGCCATGGAGGACGAGGCCACCGTGCTGGAGCAGGTGTTTCTCCATCACGGCGACCAGTTCCGGGAGCTGAACGAATATGAGGCCAAGCGGATGCTGAATCTGCTGGGCATCCCGGATTTTGACCAGAAGGTGGGCACCCTCTCCGGCGGACAGCGTAAGCGGGTGGCTTTGGCGGCGGCGCTGCTGAATCCGGCGGACGTGCTGGTGCTGGACGAGCCCACCAACCACCTGGACAGCGAGATGGTGGCCTGGCTGGAGGACTGGCTGCGCCGGTTCCGGGGCGGTCTCGTCATGGTGACGCACGACCGCTATTTCCTCCAGCGGGTGGTCAACCACATCACGGAGCTGGACCGGGGCAAGCTCTACCACTACGAGGCCAACTACGAAAAGTACCTGGAGCTCAAGGCACAGCGCATGGAGATGGCGGAGGCCAGCGAGCGCAAGCGCCAGTCCATTTTGCGGGTGGAACGGGAGTGGATCATGCGGGGCTGCAAGGCCCGCACCACCAAGTCCAAGGAGCGGATCGACCGCTACGAGGCCCTGCTGAACCAGGAGGCTCCCCAGACGGACGACACCGTGCAGCTGGCGGCGGCCTCCAGCCGTCTGGGCCGCAAGATCATCGAGCTCCATGACGTGACCAAGGGCTACGAAGGAAAGACCTTGATCGACCACTTTTCCTATAATCTGCTGCGGAGTGACCGCATCGGCATCGTGGGACACAACGGCGCGGGCAAGTCCACGCTGCTGCGGCTGATCGCCGGGGAACTGGCCCCGGACAGCGGCACGGTGGAGATCGGCGCCACGGTGAAGATCGGCCACTTTTCCCAGGAGGGGCGGGAGCTGGATCTTGATCAGCGGGTGTACGATTTCATCCACGACATCGCCGATGAGGTAAAGACCGACGAGGGGACGTTCTCCGCCAATCAGATGATGGAGCGGTTTTTATTCCCGGGGGATTTGCAGTCGGTGCCCATCGGGCGCCTTTCCGGCGGCGAGCGCCGGCGGCTGTACCTGCTCTCCGTGCTGATGGCGGCGCCCAATGTGCTGCTTTTGGACGAGCCTACCAACGATCTGGATGTGACCACGCTGTCCATTCTGGAGGACTATCTCCAGGGCTTCCCCGGCCCGGTGGTGACGGTGTCCCACGATCGCTTTTTGCTGGACAAGCTGGCGGAATCCATCTTTGAAGTGCGGGACGGACAGGTGCTGCGCTATACGGGCAACTGGTCGGACTGGCAGCAAAAGCGCCGGGAGGAGCAGGCAGAGGCGGTGCCTCAGGCCGTTCGTCCCCGTCCCGCCCAGGAGCGCCGGCGGGAGCGGAAGCTGAAATTCTCCTTCAAGGAGCAGCGGGAATATGAGACCATCGATGAAGACCTTGCCCGGCTGGAGGAGGCCATCCGCCAATGTGAGGCGGAGCAGGCGGATTGCGGCAGTGATTATGTGAAGCTGCAGGAGATCCAGGAGCGCCAGCAGGCACTGGAAGCGCAGCTGGAGGAAAAGACGGAGCGGTGGGTCTATCTGAATGAGCTGAAGGAAAAAATCGACGCGCAAGGGGAATAAGAGGAGAGCATTGGTGACACAAAGAGAAAAATCTGCTATAATGGCAGATATTGGATGGAAAGAGGGGAATAGCCGTTGGATGTAAAATTTGGGAATAAAAGCCAGGAGGCGGCTATTCGGGAAGAATATCGCCGGATCGACGAGAAATGGCTGAAGATGCAGTGTCAGCTGATGCTGTTTTTGATGGTTTTTACCGTCGCGGCGGAAGTGTTCATGTATTTTGCGCTGCGGGCGCTGCAGGTGGACTTTGCCAGCGCGGGCGTGTATTTTACAAAGTATGTGCTGGTGCCCCTGGTGATCGATGCAGGCCTGTGGCTGAGCGCCAGGCAGGCGCTGCACAGCGGCATGACCAATCGCAAAAAGGCCTATACGGTTTCGCTTTTGATGGCGGCCATGGCTTTCGTGGTGTATACCGTGCACTCGGTATTTCCCGCTGTGTTTGCGGTATTCATCATTCCCATGCTGGCGACGGTGATCTATGGAGACCAGAAGCTGACCCGGGCGGTGGCTGCGGCCTGCTTGTTGGAAAAGATCGTTTCGGACCTGTTTATCTTCTGGGACCCGGCCAGACCCAGTGTTCTGCAGAGCACGGATTCCACTGTGAATTTCGGCCTTTCCCTGGTGCTGCTGCTGATTTTTTACGGGATCTGCACGGTGATGATCCTGGCGGAAAAGGAGAAAAACGACGCGGCGATCCATCTGGAGCGGGAGCGTCAGCGCTACCAGGAGGAGTCCATGACCGACCAGCTGACGCGGGTATGGAACCGTCAGGCGCTCCGTCAGATGTTCCAGCGCATGGAGGAGGAGCGGGAGGAGATGCGCTTTTTCCTGGCCATGCTGGATATGGACGATTTCAAGAACCTCAATGATACTTACGGCCACAGCCAGGGCGACCGCTACCTCAAAAGCCTGGGCCAGGTGCTGCTGGACCTCTCCGGCGAGCAGATGGTGCCCTTCCGCTTCGGCGGCGATGAGTTCTGTGTCATTTTCTGCGGCTGCGACCAGGAGCGTGTGCGCGCAGCCTGCCGGGCCATTCAGGAGTGCTTTGTCCGTACGGAGGTCAACCAGTCCCACAAGGCGGTGTCCGTCAGCATCGGTGTGGCGGAGTTCCGCAAAAAGGAGCCGCCGGCCCAGCTGCTGGACCGGGCGGACGCGGCGCTGTACCGGGCAAAACAGAATAAAGGCAGCATTTGCTTTGAGATGTGAAAAACGCCTCCGGCCAACGGCCGGAGGCGTTTTTGCAGTATTTACGGGTCTTCCCGGATCGTGTGGGAGTTCAGTCGTAGATGGGGAACTGGGCGCACAGGGCGTTGACCTCTTCCTTGACCTGTGCCGCGCAGCCATCGAAGTCCTCGGCCACTTGGCGCATCCACTGGGCGATGCGCACCATCTCCGGCTCCTTGAAGCCCCGGGAGGTAACGGCGGGGGTGCCCACCCGGATGCCGCTGGTGACGAAGGGCTTTTCGGGGTCGTTGGGGATGGCGTTTTTGTTGACGGTGATCTGGACCTCGTCCAGACGGTGCTCGAACTCCTTGCCGGTGATGTGGAAATTGCGGGTATCCACCAGGCACAGGTGGTTGTCCGTACCGCCGGAGACCAGGCGGAAGCCCTGCTTCTGGAGCTCATCGGCCAATACGGCGGCATTTTTCACGATCTGCTCCCCGTAGGCCTTGAATTCCGGCTTGAGGGCCTCGCCGAAGCACACGGCCTTGGCAGCGATGATGTGCTCCAGAGGGCCGCCCTGGGTGCCGGGGAACACGGCGGAGTTGATCTTCTTGTAGATCTCCTCGTCGTTGCACAGGATCAGTCCGCCCCGGGGACCCCGGAGGGTCTTATGGGTGGTGGAGGTGACCACATGGGCATGGGGGATGGGGGAGGGATGGACGCCGGCGGCCACGAGGCCTGCGATGTGGGCCATGTCCACCATCAGATAGGCGCCTACCTCGTCTGCCACCTGGCGGAAGCGGGCGAAGTCGATGAAGCGGGGATAGGCGCTGGCGCCTGCGATGATGATCTTGGGACGGCAGGCCTTGGCGGTTTCCAGCAGCTTGTCGTAATCGATGGTTTCCGTTTCGTCGTCCAGGCCGTAGGGCACCACGTTGAAGTATTTGCCGGAGATGTTCACGGGGCTGCCGTGGCTCAGGTGGCCGCCATGGGCCAGATTCATGCCCAGAATGGTGTCACCGGGCTGGGCCAGGGCGAAGAACACGGCCAGGTTGGCGTTGGCGCCGGAGTGGGGCTGGACGTTGGCGAAGTTGCAGCCGAAGAGCTGGCAGGCCCGCTTGCGGGCAATATCCTCGGTGATGTCCACGGCGTAGCAGCCGCCGTAATAGCGCTTGCCGGGATAGCCCTCGGCGTACTTGTTGGTAAGGCACGTGCCCATGGCCAGCATGACGGCGGGACTGACGATGTTCTCAGAGGCGATCAGCTCGATGTTGCGGCGCTGCCGGGCAAATTCCTCCCGGATGGAGGCGCCGACCTCAGGGTCGAACTGGGAGATGAAGTCCATGGTTTGCTGAATCATTGGAAGCTCCTCCTTACATAGTTTGAGATTCGCCGGAAACGATCTTCATAGGAACATTGTAAGAGATTTTTCCCCGCTTGGCAAGCAGGAACTCCTTATGGCAGCCATTACCCCAGCCGTTCCGGCATGCCGTCCTCATAGAGGCAGGTTTCCGTCAATACCCAGGGAACGGGGTAGTCGTGAGGCTCCAGGGGGATCTCCTGGCGCAGCAGCTTTTCCCGGCACAGCAGCACCGAGCCGCCCCGGTAGTGGGAGAGGAAGCGGTCGTAGTATCCGCCGCCCTGTCCCAGCCGGTGTCCCTGGTGGTTGCAGCAAAGGCACGGGAGCACGGCAAAGTCCACCTCATCCGTGTCCACGGCGGGGCACCGAGCCGCGTCCGGCTCCGGGATACCGTAGGCGCCGGGAGACAGGTCAGTGAGAGAAGCGATCTCCCGCAGCTCCATGATGCCCGGAGCGGTGCAAAGGGGCACGCAGACTCGCTTGCCGGATTCCAGGGCGTGGGTCAGGATGGGGCGGGTGTCGATCTCGTGGGCGGTGCCCACAAAGCAAAAAATCGTAGACGATGCCTGATACTCCGGCATGGCGAGAAGGTGCGCGCAGATCTTTTGGCTGCTCTGGACCTTATAGCGGGGAGAAAGCTGGGATTCCAGGCGGCGCATGGTCTGGCGCAGGGCGCGTTTTTGGTCTTGCTTGGTCATGGAAGGGGGTCCTCCTCTTTTTCGGGATGGGCGGCGCCGAAGGTGATGGCGTCCGTACCGTATTTTCCGCGGATGCGGTCCATGGCGGCTTCCAGCCGCTCCTGCTTTTCCTTTTTGGGGCCGGATGACACGCCAAACAGATCCACTTGTTCATAGGCGTCCTCCTCGCCCACCAGATGGATGGCGGTGACGGTCAGGGCCCGGACGGGGGCAGGGGGATGCCAGAGGGTCTCGGCCAGGGCCATGGCCTCGGCGGTGAGCTCCCGGATCAATCGGGTGGGGGAGGAGAGCTGCTTTTGCCGGGAGCGGTCGTGAAATTCCGGGTCCCGCACCGTCACCTGGATGCCGCCGGCATAGAGCCCGCAGCGGCGCAGACGGGTAGCCACGGAGTCGGCCAGCACGGCGATGCCGCTTTGCACCTGGGTGCGGGTGGTGAGGTTTTGGGGGAAGGTGGTGCCGTTGCCCACGGACTTCACCGGCTCCGCCTCGTACCGGGAGCGGACGGCGTCGTGGTCCAGGCCGTTGGCGTACTCATAAAGCTGCACGCCCATTTTGCCCATGAGGGTCTCCAGCATCTCCGGCCGGCAGGCGGCCAGCTGACCGATGGTGTCCACGCCGTACTGGTGCAGCAGCCGCCGGGCGGCAGCGCCCACATACAGAAGGTCGCCCACCGGCAGCGGCCAGACGATCTCACGCCAGTTTTCCCGGGAAATGACGGTGGTGGCGTCGGGCTTTTTATAGTCGCTGCCCAGCTTGGCAAATACCTTGTTGAAGCTCACGCCCACCGAGAGCGTCAGCCCCAGCTCCTGCTTCATCCGCGCCCGCAGCGTGTCGGCCAGAGCGCGGGCATCCCCGCCGAACAGGTGCAGCGAGCCGGTCACGTCCAGCCAGCTCTCATCGATGCCGAAGGGCTCCACCAGATCGGTATATTGCTCATATATGGCATTGACCCGCCGGGAGTATTCCCGGTACAAAGCATGGTGGGGGGGCAGCAGCACCAGGCCGGGGCACTTTTTCCGGGCCTGCCAGATGGTCTCCGCTGTCTGGACACCGCAGCGCTTGGCCGGCTCGTTTTTGGCCAGGATGATGCCGTGGCGGGAGGTGGGATCGCCGCAGACGGCGGTGGGGATGTCCCTTAGGTCCGGGTGGCTGAGAAGCTCCACCGAGGCATAAAAACAGTTTAGGTCACAGTGTAAGATCACGCGGTCCATGGCGCACCCCCTTTCCGGATTATCATAGCACATCTGTTCGTGAAAGAAAAGGGGGAGGGACTGCGCGCCGGACGCGCCGTCCCTCCCCGATAAGGTATGGACTTGTTTACAGGATACCCATGAGCACCAGGGCCAGCACCACGAAGGTGGCCAGCAGGGCAAAGGAGAACAGGGCAAAACCCGTGCTGACCTTGCCGGTCTTCTGGAACACGGCCTGGGACTCGGGCACCAGTCTGGCCTGCCGCAGGGCGGTGACCACGGGCTTGTAGAGCACCAGGATCAGCGCCATATTCAATCCGCCCTTGACCAGGTTGAACGGCAGGATGATGGGCACCAGCATATCCTTGACGACATCCCGCTCCACGCCCATGTACAGGGGGGTGATGAGGTAGTTCCAAAGCAGCATCACTACGGTCAGCGCCGCCACGCCCAAAAACAGACCCAGCACGGCACCCTTCTTGGTGTGCATCTTCTTATAGACGAAAGCGGCGGTGCAGCAGAAAGAGCAGGTGGCCAGCACGTTCATAACCATGCCGATGGGACCGGTGTCGCTGACGGAGAACATCTCCACCAGGGCCACCACCAGCGAGATGACGGCGGAGGCCACGGGCCCGAAGATAAAGCCGCCGATGCAGATGACCGTATCCTTCAGATCCATCTGCAAAAAGCCGGACACCTGGGGCAGCATCTTGCTCAGATACATCACCACATAGGCCACGGCAGTCAGCATGCCCAGAGAGGAAAGGGTCCGCAGGTTCATCCGGGACCGGGAGACGGGCAGTACATTCACATTGGGTTCGGACATAATAAAAGCACTCCTTTTGTTTGCTTGAAAACACCCTGGATGCTTTGACTTCTCCAAGGTGAACAAGCAACAAAGAAGCGCACAAATGCGCGGCTTTGCCGCAATCATCTTCTTCCATCCAGACTGTAACTGTTGGTCCCGGAGTTGCACCGGGTCAGCGGCCGCAGGAGCAGCCGGTCGCGGACTATACCGCCAGTGGGGAATCACACCCCGCCCTGAAGACAAAGGATTCAGTTGTTTTCTGCTGATAGTATACGGCGTACAGGACCAAAATGCAACCCCTAAATGAAAAACGAGTGTGGATTTTTCAAAATCGCTGAAAAAATTCCTTTTTTGGAAACGATACTTTACAACCAGGAACGTATGTTCTATACTGGTGCGGAGAACTCTGTAAGAGGGAGGAGGGGACGCCATGCGGGGAAGGCAATCTGCCTGCTGCTTTACCGGACACCGGCCCGCCAAGCTGCCCTGGGGCTACCGGGAGGAGGATCTGCGCTGTCTGGATCTCAAGCGCCGGATGGCCGACGCGGTGGAGGCGGCCTACGCCGAGGGATACCGCCATTTCCTGTGCGGCATGGCCATGGGCTGCGACCTGTATTTTTGCGAGTGCGTGCTGGCACTGCGGGAAGCCCATCCGGATGTGACAGTGGAGGCGGCGATCCCCTGCCCCACCCAGGCGGATGCCTGGCCGGCGGACCAGCGGGCGCGGTACCGGCGGCTGGTAGAGGCGTGCGACTACGAAACGCTGGTGTCTCAGCGGTACACGTCCTCGTGCATGCAGCGGCGGGACCGCTACATGGTCGATCACGCCTCGCTGCTGATCGCCGCCTTTGACGGTACGCCCGGCGGCACCCAATATACGATCCTGTACGCCATGAGCCGGGGGCTCCAGATCGTGGATCTGCCGGTGGTCACGCCGGAATTTACGGGAATTTAACGAAAATATGATGGCGCTTTTTCCGAAAAAGGGCGTATCCTAAAAGGGAAAGGCGGTGGAAGTGTGGATGTGACAGGGCAGATCCGCCAGCTGGAGCTGGCTGGCTTTGTGGGGGACGAGCTGGATCACGCCGTGGCCCTGGCCGGCAGCCGCCGTTTGGTATATACGGCGCTGCTGCAGGAGATCCGCCGGGGCGCGCCGCCCAAAGAGGCGCTGCGGCTGGTGGAGGGTGCGCTCCTGGTCCGGCCAGCGGAATAAAGAAATGGTATAAGCGGCCTGTGGGCCGCTTTTTTCTTTTTCCCAAGGCGCTTGCCGGAGGCAAACCGCTTTTCGCCGGGACAGGCTTGTGGTATAATAAAAAAATACCCTCCAAAAGAGCGCGAAACGCGGCAGACAGGGAAGCGCAACCTGTGGTTGCGCAGATTCCATAGCCGGTTGCTGGCGATAAATCCGGGATTTTGATAAGATGGGCATACAAAACGATAAGGAGCGTGCCTATGACATTTGGAGAGAAATTGCAGAAGCTGCGGCAAAAGGCTGGCATGAGCCAGGACGCGCTTGCCGAGCGGCTGGATGTGAGCCGCCAGGCGGTCTCCCGCTGGGAGCGGGACGAGACCATGCCGGAGACAGACAAGGTGGTGGCCCTGGCGGATCTGTTCGGCGTCACCACAGACTACCTGCTGCGCCAGGGCGCGGAGGAGGAGCCGCAGGCGGCCCGATCCACTGCGTCCGCACCCCGCAGAGACAGCGGACGGGACGTTCTGGAGCGTCTTGGCTATCTGGCCAAGACGAAGGGATACCTGCTGGGCTGGGTGCTCATCGGCTGGGGCGTGCTGGACCTTGTGGTCCTGCTGCTGATGGGCCTGGGCGTACTGAATTTTATGATGTGGTAAGGAGGCGGAGATGATGAGTGTTGCTGGAGTTGGGATCGGCATGGGGACGCTGCTGCTGATCCCCGTGCTGTACGCAGGGCTGAAGATCGCGGCGGGCATTCTGGTGCTCCGCTATGGGAAGCAGTATGCGGACAAGATCAAGGAACAGGAGGAGGCGCCATGAGCGGGATCTTCTGGGGATTTTTCTTTGTGTTTTTGAATTTTAACCTGACCTTCAACGGTCATGTGGTGAATCTGCTGCCCACGTTCGTGGGATACTGGATCCTGGTGCGGAGCATGGAGGCCCTGTCCGGTGAGAGCGAACTCTTTGGCGCCCTGCGGCCCTTTGCCGTGGGCATGGCAGTCTACACGGCCATCCTCTGGGTGGGGGATCTGCTGGCCATCACCTCCTCCGGGCCGGTGAGTATGCTGCTGGGCTTGCTCTCTACCCTGGTGTCTTTGTACATCGCCTGGGGCGTGAGCCGGGCCGTGGAGGATATGGAGCGCGCCCGCGGCGCAGACCTGGGCGCGGCCGGCGTGCGCGGGGCGTGGATCGCTCTGGCCGCGGGGGAGGCGCTGGCCCTGCTGGCCAACGCCGTTGCCATGCTGGGACTGGGAGCCGTTGTGCTTGGCATCCTGGGCCTGGTGGTGGCTTTGGTTGGCATCGTGTGGTACCTGGTGGCCCTGTGGAGCAGCAAGACCCGTTATGAGGCACTGCATGTAGGAAGATAAGCGGCAGAGAAAGGAAGGAAACACGTATGCGGATGGTGCTGCCCATCAGCCAGATCGAACAGGCGGCCCCCTATATGGACCGCCGGGTGCTGGAGCACATCGGGGACGGTCAGACGGAGGCCTTCGAGGGATTTGAGAGCTTCGACCTGCTGGCGTTCGACTGGTACGATGTCCATAGTGAACGGACGAAAAGCGCCCAGATGCTGCTGTACCTGGACCGGGAGGACCTGTTCATCTTCTGTGAGGATGACGCGGCCCTCACCCGGGCACGGAACATCGTGGCGGAGCTGGAGGAGGAAGCGGCGGACCATCAGCGCCTGCTCTACGGCTTTTTCCTCCGGCTGCTCCGGGGGGACATGGACCATCTGGATCAGATGGAGGACCGCATCAGCGACGGGGAGACCCGGCTGCTGGAGGGAAAACTGACAGGCGAGTGCCTGGAGCAGATCGTGGCCTGGCGGCGGGAGCTGCTGCGGCTCAAGCGGTACTATGAGCAGCTGGATGCCATTTTCGATCAGCTGGCCGTCAACGACAATGGCCTTCTGGACCGGCAGGCCGTCCGCCGCTTTTCCAACCTGGGCAACCGGACAGAGCGTTTTTTGGGCAGCATACAGAACCTGCGGGAGGCTGTCACTCAGCTGCGGGAGGCGTATCAGTCCCAGCTGGCCATCCAGCAAAACGACCTGATGAAGCTCTTTACCCTGGTGACGGTGGTGTTCCTCCCGCTGACGCTGCTGGCGGGCTGGTACGGCATGAACTTTGTGGGTATGCCGGAGCTTCGCTGGCGCTACGGTTATCCTGCCGTGGCCGTAGTGGGATTGGCCATCGCCGTGGGGCTCGTGTGGTACTTCAGAAGAAAAAAGTGGCTGTAAGGGGTTGAAAACAGGGAAAAAACATGATATCCTGACGCTGCCAAACAAATAGATTGTGAGCTGGGGAGCTTGTAAAACAGGCTGAGAGGGAGCTTTTAGCTTCGACCCGTGTACCTGATGCGGATAATGCCGCCGTAGGGAGCCGTCACGATATGGGATTCCATGATGTGAAAACGCCCTCCCGAGCCGGGAGGGCGTTTTTTTGTGGCCGGCGGGAACCGACTCATGATCGGAAAACAAGGAGGAAATGAAATGCTCAATTGGCTGGTCAATGAAGAGGGCGGTCTTACCGCCGCCGGATATGGGGTGAGCATCGCCATCATGGTGGTGTGTCTGCTGGCGGCATTTGCCCTGGCAGGACGTGCGTCGGGAAAGCGGGGACTGGGGGCCAAGCAGCTGGCCTACTGCGCCATGGCCCTGGCACTGGGATTTGTGACTTCGTACATCAAGCCGGTGCCCCAGATGCCCTATGGCGGCTCCGTCACGCTTATGAGCATGCTCTTTATCGTGCTGGTGGCCAACTGGTACGGGGTCAGGACCGGCGTATTGGTAGGCTTTGCCTACGGCATGCTGCAATTTTTGCAGGAGCCTTACGTGCTCAGCGTGTTCCAGGTGTGCTGTGACTATGTGTTCGCCTTTGCGGCGCTGGGCCTGGCGGGCTTCTTCCGCAACCGGAAAAACGGTCTTCTGTGGGGCTACATCGTGGCGGTGCTGGCCCGGGGCGCATTCCACTCCCTGGGCGGCTACCTCTACTGGATGGACTACATGCCGGAAAACTTCCCCCAGTCCCTCAGGGCCCTCTATCCCATCATCTACAATTACAGCTATCTGCTGGCCGAGGGCATTTTGACGGTGATCGTCATGAAGATCCCGGCGGTGGACAAGGCACTGGAGCGGGTGCGCCAGAGCGCGGTGAAATAAAAAAAGGACGCGGATCATTCCGCGTCCTTTTTTTACTTTTTCTGGTGGGCACAGCCGCTGCAGTGCTCGCAGCAGCCTCCGCATCCGCCCTTGGAGCGGAAAGAGGCACGCAGAGCCAGCACCAGCCATACGCCAAGTCCGGCGAGGATCACAAGTTCCATGGAGTGCCTCCTTTACAAAAACAAGAGGATCACGTGGTAGACCACGAAGGCCGCGATCCAGGCGATCACACACTGTCCCAGGGCAACGCCCGCGGCCTTCCAGCCGGAGCGCAGTTCCCGCTTGACGGCGGAAATGGCCGCCACGCAGGGAGTATAGAGCAGCGTGAATACCAAAAAGCTCACGGCGGTGACCGTAGAGAAGAGACTGCCCAGAGCGGCCACGGACACATCTGTGCCGGCGCCGGTGAGGATGCCCAGGGTGGAGATGACGGACTCCTTGGCGATAAAGCCGGTGAGAAGGGCGGTGGAGACCCGCCAGTCGCCGAAGCCCAGCGGGGCAAACACGGGAGCCAGCACCGCACCCACAGTGGCCAGCAGGCTGTCGGAGCTGTCAGCCACCAGGTTCATGCGGGTGTCGAAAGTCTGGAGGAACCAGACGATGATGGTAGCCACGAAGATGATGGTGAAAGCCCGGGTCAAAAAGTCCTTGGCCTTGTCCCAGCAAAGCTGCCATACACTCTTGGCGGAGGGGAAGCGGTAGTTGGGCAGCTCCATGACGAAGGGCACGGGGTTGCCACGGAAGGCGGTGGCGCCCAGTACCTTGGCCGCGATGATGCCCACCAGGATGCCGGTCAGGTACAGCGCCAGCATGACCAGCGCCGCGTGGCCGGGGAAGAAGGCGGCGGCAAACACGCTGTAAATGGGGATCTTGGCCGAGCAGCTCATGAAAGGCGTCAGCAGGATGGTCATGCGCCGGTCCCGCTCGGAGGCCAGGGTACGGGTGGCCATGATGGCGGGCACGGAGCAGCCAAAGCCCACCAGCAGCGGCACGATGCTCCGGCCGGACAGGCCGATCTTGCGCAGCAGCTGGTCCATGACGAAGGCCACACGGGCCATGTAGCCGGTGTCCTCCAGAATGGAGAGGAAGAAGAAAAGCACCACGATGATGGGCAAAAAGCTCAGTACGCTGCCCACGCCGGCAAACACGCCGTCCACCACCAGGCTCTGCACCACCGGGTTGAGCCCGTAGGCGGTGAGCCCTGCGTCCACGGCGGCGGTGAGACGGTCGATTCCGGCCGCCAGCAGATCCGAGAGAAACGAACCGATGACGTTGAAGGTCAGGTAGAAGATGGAGAGCATGATGCCGAAGAACAGCGGCAGTGCCAGATACTTATTGGTGACGATGCGGTCGATGGCCTCGCTGCGCTCCCGCTCCCGGGAGGCGTGGCACTTGACCACCGTTTTGCGGCACACGCCCTCGATGAAGTCGTAGCGCATGTCCGCCAGGGCGGCGTTGCGGTCCATGCCGTGCTCCGTCTCCATCTCCTGAACGCTGTGCTCGATGAGCTCCAGCTCGTTCTGGTCCAGGTCCAGACGGGACTGGATGTCCTCGTCCCCCTCGATGAGCTTGGTGGCGGCAAAGCGCACAGGCAGTCCCGCCGCCTGGGCATGGTCCTCGATCTGGTGGACCACCGCGTGGATGCAGCGGTGGACGGGACCGGGAGAGCAGAAGTCGTACACGGCGGGGTAGACCCGCTTTTTCGCCGTCAGCACGGCGATCTTCACCAGCTCGTCCACGCCCTCGTTCTTGGCGGCGGAAATGGGCACCACGGGGATGCCCAGCGCCTTGGACATGCCGTGGATGTCGATGGTGCCGCCGCCGCTGGACACCTCGTCCATCATGTTCAGCGCCAGCACCATGGGGATCTGCATCTCCATGAGCTGCAGCGTCAGATAGAGGTTGCGCTCGATGTTGGTGGCGTCCACGATGTTGATGATGCCGTCGGGCTTCTGATTCAAAATAAAGTCCCGGGTGACGATCTCCTCCGGCGTGTAGGGACGGATGGAGTAGATGCCCGGCAGATCCACCACCGTGCAGTCCTTCTGCCCGCGGATGACGCCGGACTTCTGGTCCACGGTGACGCCGGGGAAGTTGCCCACGTGCTGGTTGGAGCCGGTGAGCTGGTTAAAAAGGGTGGTCTTGCCGCAGTTTTGGTTGCCGGCCAGGGCGAAGATCATGGGGCCTTCACCTCCACCTCGATGTTGCGGGCGTCCTCCTTGCGCAGTGACAGGGAATACCCTCGCACTCGCAGCTCAATGGGGTCGCCCAGGGGAGCCACCTTTTCCACCCGCACAGTGGTCTTGGGGATCAGCCCCATATCCAAAAGCCGCAGCCGCAGCGCCCCCGCGCCGCCCACGGCGGTGATGACAGCCTCCTGACCCAGAGGCAGCAGATCCAAGGTCATAGAAACTCCTCCTAAAAGTTAGCTCGTTCTAACTATGGAAAGTGTATCACGGCAAAACGTTTACGTCAAACAGAAAACCGCAGAAAATTCCACATACTTTTTCCGCCAAATTGTGAATGTCAGCAAATGCACATGTTGGAGAGCAGAAAATATCTTGCGGTGCCGGGAGCGGAGATGCTATACTGACCAGGAGGTGATCGCATGTTTTCATTCAATCATTTTAATTTCAATGTTTCCGACCTGGACAAGTCCCTGGCTTTCTACCGTGAGGCCCTGGGCCTGACGGAGGTGCGCCGCACTGTGGCGGAGGACGGCAGCTTTACCATCGTGTTCCTGGGGGACGGCAAAACCGGCTTCCGTCTGGAGCTGACGGCCCTGCGGGACCACCCCCAGAAATATGATCTGGGCGAGTGCGAGTTCCATCTGGCCCTTACCACACCGGACTATGACGCCGCCCACGAAAAGCACAAGGCCATGGGCTGCGTGTGCTATGAAAACCCCGCCATGGGCATCTACTTCATCTCCGATCCGGATGGGTACTGGATCGAGATCGTGCCCGAAAAGTGAGCCTGGTCAAAGAAAAAGCAGAGGACGAAAGTCCTCTGCTTTCTTTATTACCAGACCAGGGTGGCGAAGTAGTCGTCCGGGGTCTCTGCCCGGCGGATCAGGTCCACAGAGCCGTCCTGCCGCAGCAGCAGCTCTGCCGAGCGGAGCTTGCCGTTGTAGTTATAGCCCATGGAGTGGCCGTGGGCGCCGGTGTCGTGGATGACCAGCAGGTCCCCCATGTCGATCTTGGGTAGCATCCGGTCCACGGCGAACTTGTCGTTGTTTTCGCAAAGACTGCCCACCACGTCGTATTTGTGGTCGCAGGGGGCGTCCTCCTTGCCCATGACGGTGATATGGTGATAGGCTCCGTACATGGCCGGGCGCATCAGGTCGCAGGCGCAGGCGTCCACACCGATGTACTCCTTGTAGATATGCTTTTCCCGCACGGCCCGGGTGACAAGATGGCCGTAGGGGGCCAGCATGAACCGGCCCAGCTCTGTATAAAGAGCCACATCGTCCATGCCCGCGGGAGCAAGGATCTCCTCGTAGGCCTCCCGCACGCCCTCGCCGATGGCGGCAATGTCGTTTTCCGGCTGCTCGGGCCGGTAGGGTACGCCCACGCCGCCGGAGAGATTGATAAAGGAGATGCGCACGCCGGTCTCGTCCCGCAGCTCCACCGCCAGACGGAACAGGATCCGGGCCAGGGCGGGATAGTATTCGTTGGAAAGCGTGTTGGAGGCCAGGAAGGCGTGGATGCCGAATTCCCGTACGCCCATGGCAGAGAGGCGGGTGAAGGCCTGGGCGATCTGGGCGCGGGTCATGCCGTACTTGGCGTCGCCGGGGTTGTCCATCACCTGGAAGCCCTCCCGGGTCTGAGCCAGGGTGAATACGCCGCCGGGATTGAAGCGGCAGCAGATCTTCTCCGGGATGCGGTCCACGGCGCCGGCCAGTGCGTCCACCAGCGTCAGATCGTCCAGATTGATGATGGCGCCCAGCTCCCGGGCCAGATGGAACTCGGCGTCGGAGGTGTTGTTGGAGGAGAACATGATCTCCTCGCCGGTGACGCCGCAGCGCTGAGCGAGCATCAGCTCCGTCAGGGAGGAACAGTCACAGCCGCAGCCCTCCTCGTGCAGCAGCTTGAGGATGGCGGGGGTGGGAGTGGCCTTTACGGCGAAGTATTCCCGGAATCCGGGATTCCAGGCAAAGGCCGCTTTCAGCCGCCGGGCGTTTTCCCGGATACCGGCTTCGTCGTAAATATGGAAAGGCGTAGGATAGCGGGCCGTGATGGCATCCAGCTGCGCCTTGGTGACAAAAGGTGTTTTCATGTGCAGGACCTCGCTTCTTCTGTAAGACGCCCGTCCCCGGGCGCGAATATGCCTTATTTTATGTTGCGCGCCGGGCGCTGTCAAGAAATTTTCTCCAGGAGGGGCGGCAATGCGCCGGAAAGGGATATTCTTTTGAAAAAATAACCCTTGTTTTTGAGGGGAGGGGGCATTACAATGAAATGAAAGAATACGCTTCAAGCGGGAAAGAGGGAGAACCATGGCAGATATTTTGGTAAATGCGGTAGGGGAGCAGTGCCCCATTCCGGTGGTCAAGGCCACCCAGGCCCTGCGGGCCATGCGCGAGCCGGGAACCTTGGAGGTACTGGTGGACAATGAGATCGCCGTGCAGAATCTGCAGCGATGCGCCGCGGGCCACCACCTGGCCTCTGTGGCGGAGCAGCGGGGAGAGAAGCTCTTTGCTGTGACCATGACCGTCACGGAGCCCATGGGGGACGCGCCGGTGGAGGAGATCCAGTGCGCCGACTGTGCCCCGGCGGTCCAGTCCGGCGGCGTGGTGGTGGCCGTGGGAACGGATGTCATGGGCCAAGGCAGCGACGAGCTGGGCAAAACGCTCATGAAGGGCTTTTTGTTTGCCCTGGGCCAGCTGCCCCAACTGCCCGAGACGGTGCTCTTTTATAACGGCGGCGCCCGTCTCACGGTGGAGGGCTCCGACTCTTTGGAGGACCTGCGGGCCCTGGAGGCGCGGGGCGTGGAGATCCTCACCTGCGGCACCTGTCTCAATTACTATGGCCTGACGGAGAAACTGGCCGTGGGCTCTGTCACCAATATGTATGCCATCGCTGAGAAGCTGGCCGGGGCGGGAAAGGTCGTCCGGCCATGATCTACCTGGACCAGGCGGCTACGTCCCGGCCCAAGCCCCCCGGCGTGGCAGAGGCGATCCTGGCGGCCCTGGATGCATGCGGCAACAGCGGGCGGGGCACCCACCCGGAGGCCCTGGCCGCCGCACGGACGGTGTATGGCGTCCGCTGCCAGGCGGCTGCGTTGTTCGGCGGACAGCCGGAACGGGTGGCATTCACGCCCAACTCTACGGCAGCGCTGAACATCGCCATTGCCGGCGCCCTGGGGCCGGGAGACCATGTGATCTCCACGGACCGTGAGCATAACTCCGTGCTGCGTCCCCTCTATCGTCTGCGGGCTCAGGGGGCGGCGGTGGACTTTGTCCGGGCGGACCGGAACGGACAGCTGGACTACGGAGACTTTGAGCGGCTGCTGCGGCCGGAGACCAAGGCAGTGGTGTGTACACACGCCTCCAACCTCACCGGCGATGTGACGGATATTGCATTCGTGGGAGAGTTTGCCCGCCGCCATGGGCTTTTATTCATCCTGGATGCGTCCCAGACCGCAGGCGTGTTCCCCATCTCCATGGAACAGATGCACATCGATGTGGTGTGCTTTACGGGTCACAAGGGGCTCATGGGGCCCCAGGGCACCGGCGGACTGTGCGTGGGCCCGGGGATAGAGCTTAGGCCGCTGCTGGTGGGCGGCACCGGGGTCCAGAGCTTTTCCGAGACCCAGCCGGAGGAATACCCCACCCGGCTGGAGGCGGGCACCCTGAATAGCCACGGCCTTGCTGGCCTGGGCGCCGCGCTGGAGTTTCTGGAGAAGACCGGGGCGGATACCATCCGGCATCACGAGCAATCCCTGGCCCGGCGGTTTTACGAGGCCGTGCGGGACCTGCCCGGCGTGCGGGTATACGGGGACTTTTCCGCGGCGGAGCGGGCAGCCATCGTATCGCTGAACATCGGGGACGAGGACTCGGC
>DYBL01000043.1 GCA_019418625.1 Clostridiales bacterium
CGTCAGATGTGTATAAGAGACAGCCCGTGCACCACGGCCCCCAGCGCCGGGATCTCCACCGCCTCCATCTGTCCCGCCCGGAAAATGTGGACGTTCTCCGGCCAGGCCACCGTATCCCACAGTCCGCCGGGCACGTAAAAATCATGGTTTCCCGGGGCGATGCACACCAGCGCCTCCATGCGCCCCAGCTCCGCGGCCAGCTGCTCGGCGGTATCCCGGTAGATGCTGCCGGAGTCCAGCAGATCGCCGGCCAGCAGCACCAGGCGGATGCCCCGGGCGTTCACATAGTCCGCCATGCGCCCCAGCATGGCCCGGCTCTCCCGGCGCCGCTGGGCCGCCAGCTCCGGCGGAAGGGCGGAAAAGGGGCTGTCCAGATGGAAGTCGGCCCCGTGCAGAAACTGGAACATATCTTACGCCTGCTGCTCTTCCGGCCGCCAGCCCTTGCACACGTCCACCCACTCCACAAAGTTGGACGCGCACTTCTCCAGCTCCTCACAGGTGAGCTCAATGGCGCTGTTGTCGCTGCCGGCGGCGGGGAACACCGTCTCAAACCGCTTGAGGGAGACGTCCAGATACACCTTCACGTCCTCCGGCAGGGCAAAGGGGCACACGCCGCCCACATCGTGGCCGATGCGGTCATGGGCCTCCTCAAAGGTGAGCATTTTGGCCTTGGTGTGGAAATAGGCCTTGTAGCGGCTGTTGTCCACCTTGGCGTCTCCCGCCACCACGATGATGATGGGCTGGTCGTCCACCTTGAAGCTCAGGCTCTTGGCGATGCGGGCGCCCTCCACGCCAACGGCCACTGCCGCCAGCTCCACCGTGGCGGAGGAGACGGAAAACTCCCGGATGCGCTCTTCCATGCCCAGAGGGCGAAAATACGTTCTGACTTTTTCGATCGACATATGCCTCTCTCCTGTTCGTTCGGATCTATATTTGACTCAGCGCACGTCCACCCGCTCCACGGCGGTGCAAAGGCCCGTGGCACTGTCCAGCGTGAAAATGGCTCCCTGGAGCTTGCAGGGTCCCTGGGGCGCCTGGTAACGGCCCGGCAGTCCGCCCAGAAAGCCCTCCACCGACTGCTCGGGCCGGATGCCCAGCACGGATTCCACCGCCCCGGTCATGCCAAGGTCCGTGATATAGCCGGTCCCCTTGGGGTATACCCGCTCGTCGGCAGTGGGCACATGGGTGTGGGTGCCCCACAGGGCGCTCACCCGCCCGTCCAGATAGTAGCCCATGGCCAGCTTTTCGCTGGTGGCCTCCGCATGGAAGTCCACCAGGGTGAACGTGGCCTTTTCCTTTTCCAAAAGATCGTCGGCGGCGGTGAAGGGGTTGTCCGCTCCCCAGGCAAGGTCGCACCGGCCGATGAGGTTCATCACCCGGATCTGCACCGCCCCCAGGTCGTAGACACCGCAGCCCCGGCCCGGCGTCCGGGCGGCGTAGTTGGCGGGACGCAGCAGCCAGGGGACGTCGTCCAGAAGCGTGCCGATCTGGCTTTTTCCAAAGGCGTGGTTGCCCAGGGTCACCACGTCGGCGCCGGCGTCATAGATGCGCCAGGCCTGCTCCTCCGTCAGTCCCACGCCGGCGGCGTTTTCACCGTTGACCACGGTAAAGGCGATATTTTTCAGCTTCTTCAGGGGGCGCAGGTGCCGCTCCAGGTGCCTCAGGCCCGGCTCCATCACCACGTCGCCCACTGCCAGAATGTGATATTCCATCAGCGCGCCTCCTCTTCCGGCAGCTCCAGGATCTCCGCCAGCGCCGCAAACGAGCGGATGTGCCAGCGGGCGCAGCTGCCTTCGTCCGTCTCTCCCTCCGGCGTGAACCGGCAGCCGTCGACGCCCGCAGCCTTCGCCGCCAGCATGTCCAGCTCCCGGTCGCCTACCGCCAGTGTGCGGGCGGGGTCCAGGCCGTGGGTGGAGAGCAGATAGAGGTTTCCCGCAGGGCTGGGCTTACGCTCAAACCGGGTACCGGCGGACACCACGTCCCGGAAGTATCCTGTCAGTCCCGCGCCCGCCAGATAGTCATGGACGGAGCCGCTGCGGTGGGTGAAGACGAAATTCCGTCCCCCCGCCGCCTGGAACCGGCGCAGCATCTCCTCCACATGGGGAAAGGGCAGCGCCTTGGGCTGGCCGTGCTGGGCCACCCAGTCCCGGTACACCCGGTCCACCGCCTCGGCGTCCATGCCGGCCTCGGCGGCGCAGTAGTCCAGCACCTCCCCGCGGGAACGGGTGAAATGCGCCAGCAGATCCTCCAGGGGCAGCAGGACGCCCAGCGCCGCCATCACCGACTGCAGATCCCGGCACATGGGCGGGTAAGTGTCGAACAGCGTCCCGTCGAAGTCCCAAATGATATTGTCGTAGCGCATAACCATGCTCCTTTTCACTAATTGGGTATCAGTATAGCAAATCCATATTCTTTTCGCAAAGGCTTCTGAAAAATTTTTGCACCCCGTTGCCTTTCGTCCGCCGCTTGCTTATAATGGGGAGCGTGCAATAAGCAACACTGATTTCAGGAGGAGCCCCCATGGCAGTCAAGCTGGAGCTGTATCGCGTGTTCAAGGAGGTTGCCGAGACCGGCAACATCTCCGTGGCCGCCAAGAATCTCTATATTTCCCAGTCCGCGGTAAGTCAATCGGTCAAGCAGCTGGAAAACGCCCTGCAGGCCCGTCTTTTTGCCCGCAGTCCCCGGGGCGTCACCCTGACCGGAGAGGGCCAGATGCTCTACCAGTACGTCCGCAGCGCCCTGGGACTCATCGCCACCGGAGAGGACAAGCTCTCCCAGGCCCAGCAGCTGCTGCTGGGCACGCTGGTCATCGGCGCCAGCGATACAGTCACCAGTTTTTTCCTCACCACTTACCTGGACGCCTTCCACCGCCAGCACCCGGGCATCCGGCTCAAGATCGTCAGCGGCCGCAGCGCCAAGGTGCTCAGTCTGCTCAAATCCGGCGCGGTGGACATCGCCTTTGCCTCCTCCCCGTCGGATAACGCCCTGGAGTGCTGGCCCTGCTTCGCCACCCATACGGCCTTTGTGGCCGGCAGCGGCTACCCCTGCGACTTCGGCCACCGCTATACCCGCCAGGAGATCGCCGCTTTCCCGCTGATCCTGCTGGAGCGCAAGGCCAGCAGCCGGGTGTTTCTGGAACAGGAATTCCTCAAAAGCGGCGTGTCCCTTACGCCGGAGATCGAGCTTTCTTCCCGGCAGCTGCTGGTGTCTCTGGCCAAGATCGGCCTGGGCGTGGCGGGCGTCACGCTGGAATTTGTCCAGGACGCCCTGGAGAGCGGAGACATCCGCCTCCTGAAAACCGATTTTGAGATCCCCAAGCGCAGCGTGGACATGTGCACGCTGCGGGACGTGGCCCCCACGGCAGCCGCCAGCGCCTTTATGGAGATGGTGCGCCAGGGGCATGTGTGAGAGGTGCGCTGTGGAGACATTCATCCTGATTCTGGAGCTGGCGGGCACCATGGCCTTTGCCGCCTCCGGCGCCATCACCGCCCTGAAAAAGGGCATGGACCTGTTCGGCGTGTGCATCCTGGGTCTGACCACCGCCGTGGGCGGCGGCGTCATCCGGGACGTGATACTGGGCAACACCCCGCCGGCCACCTTCTTAAACCCCATCTATGCCTCCGTGGCGCTGGTGACCTCCCTGGTGCTGTTTCTGCCCCGCATCCGGCATCTTCTCATGTGGGACCAGCGGCTCTATGACCTGTCCATGCTGATCCTGGACTCTCTGGGACTCGGGATCTTCACCGTGGTGGGCATCCGCATCGCCTGGCGCTCCACGGCGGAGCCCACGCTCTTTTTGCTGGTGTTCGTGGGCGTGGTCACCGGCGTGGGCGGCGGCGTCATCCGGGACGTGATGGCCGGAGACATGCCTTACATCTTCGTCAAGCACATCTACGCCTGCGCCTCCCTGGCCGGGGCGCTGGTGTGCGCCGGGCTGTGGCGCCCGGCGGGCGAGGTGGCCGCCATCCTCGCCGGCGCAGGCGTGGTGGTGCTCATCCGCTTTCTCTCCGCCCACTACCGCTGGAACCTCCCCCGCGCCCGGGACTAATGATTTTGCCCCGGACCATCCGCCTTGCGGCGTGTGGTCCGGGGCATTTTTTATTCCCGGGGCAGCGCCCGGAAGTACTCCACAATGAAGCGCCGCAGCTGCCGCACCGGCTCGGGGTGGTAGGCGTCCTTCTTCCAGGACAGCACCAGCCGCAGGCACGGCACGCTCTCCGCAATGGGCAGCTCCCGGATGCCGGTCTTATCCTGCGCCTGCAGGGTATAGACCGGCACGATGGCAAACCCCATCCCGCGCTCCACCAGGTTGCGGATCATGAGGGGGTCGTCACTGTAAACGGGGCGGCGCACCCGTACGTTAAACTCCTCCAGCACCTGCTGCAAGATGACGCTGATGAATCGGTTGGGCGCAAGGCCGATCATGGGCTGTCCCGTCAGGTCCCCCAGGCGCACCGCCTCCTTGGCGGCCAGGGGGTGCTCCCGGGGCAGCCACACCCGGAACGGGTCCTCCACCAGCTCCACGCTGGAGTACTTGGGCGGATGGATCAGCGTGGAGCCGATCATCAGGTCATACTCCTGGTTGCGGATCACATTGTTGTCGTTTTGCACCACGCTGACGGCAACTCCTGGGTTGCGCTCATAAAACCGCGCCAGAAGGTCCGGCAGAAAGCTGGCCGCCGCACGGGCCACCAGCCGCACCGGCTGGCGCTCCTGCTGGACGCCCCGCAGCTCCGCGCGGATGTCTCCCACATGCTTGAGCACCTCCCCGGCCCGGGTCTGGAGCAGCGTCCCGCTCTCCGTCAGCACAATGCTGCGGCCCCGCCGCTCAAAGAGCTTGGTGCCCAGTTCCTCCTCCAGCTGCCGGATGGCCCGGCTGAGGGCCGGCTCCGACAAGTTCAGTTCCCGGGCCGCCCGGGTCATATGCTCCATCTCCGCCGCCTTGGCAAAATACCTTAATTGATACAGCTCCATTTTGTCCGCTCCTCAGGGATTTTCCCTCATTATAACACACTCATTTTAAAAACGATTCGTTTTTTTTATCAATTATGAGCAGGGACTATTGGATTTTTTCCCTCCGGCATTTTATTATCAACGATAACCCATTATCGAAAAAACAAATACGGGAGGGAAATCTATGCTTGGGTATATGCTTTATTTTTCCATTGTGCTGGGTTTGTTCGTCATCGGTGACTGGCTTGGTATCTGGACCAAGGCAAAGCTCTCATCCATTTTTGTGGTATTGATCAGCTTTTTGCTGCTGTTCCTCTTCAAGATCGTCCCCGCCGACATCATCGACCAGGCCGGTCTGACCGCCGCCGCCAGCTGGGCCACCCCCATGCTGGTGTTCCACATGGGCACCATGATCAACCTGCGTCAGCTGCTGGATGAGTGGCGCACCGTGGTCACCTCCGTCATCGGCATGGCTGCCGCCGTCATCGGCATCCTGCTGGTGATCCCCCTGATCGGCCGGGACGCCGCCCTGGTGAGCATCCCCGTCATCAACGGCGCTCTGGTGGCCACCCAGATCATGACCGACGCGGCCGTGGCCAAGGGCCTGACCCTGGCCGCCATGCTGCCCGCCGTGGTGTTCGCCGTGCAGAAGTTCGTGGGCACGCCCATCGTCTCCCGCTGCGGCCTCATCGAGGCCCGTCACCTGCTGGCCGAGTACCGGGAGAAGAAGGCCCAGGGCATTACCCTCTCCGCCGCGCCTGCTCCCAAGGACGGCAAGCAGAAGGTGAAGTTCTGCCAGAAGCACGACCGCTTCTACACCTCCAACACCTGCATCTTCATCACCGTGTTCGGTGGCTTCATCTCCGTGTGGCTGGGCACCATCACCCCCATCAACTACTCCATCATCGCCCTGGTGCTGTCCGTGGTGCTGTGTGAGACGGGCCTGATCCCCGAAAAGGTGCTGGACAAGGGCAAGGCCTCCGGCCTCATCACCATGGTGGTCTTCGCCGCCATCATCCCCGCCCTGGCCAACATCTCCGTGGGCGACATCGCCACGTTGGCGTTCTATGTGGTGGTCATCTTCGCCGCCACCATCGTGGCCTCCCTCGTCATCATGTGCGTGCTGCCCTGCTGGAAGATCATGGGCTCCCGGAGCCTGTCCTTCGGCATTGCCATGTGCCAGATGCTGGGCTTCCCCTCCACCTTCCTCATCTCCAACGAGGTGGCTCTGGCTCTGGCCGAGAACGAGGAGGAGAAGGAGTACATCCTGGGCAAGATCATGCCCCGCTTCGTGGTGGCCGGCCTTGCCTCCGTCACCACCCTCTCCATCATCGTGGCAGGCATCTTCGCCTCCATCCTGTGAGAAAGGAGCGCAGCTTTCATGAATTTCTCCTTTGACGCCATGTCCTACCCCTATGCATCCCGCCGCAGCGTGGTCTACGGCCGGCGGGGCATGGTGGCCACCGCCAACCCCCTGGCCGCCCAGGCGGGTCTGGAAATTCTCAAGCAGGGCGGCAACGCCATCGACGCCATGATCGCCACCGCCGCCGCGCTGACGGTGGTGGAGCCCACCGCCAACGGCATCGGCTCCGACGCCTTCGCCCTGGTGTGGGTGAAGGACAAGCTCTACGGCCTCAACGCCAGCGGCCCGGCTCCCGCCGCCATGACGCTGGAGGCGCTCCAGTCCCGGGGCTTCAAGGAAATGCCCGTGCTGGGCATGCTGCCCGTCACCGTGCCCGGCACCCCCGCCGGCTGGGCCGCCCTTTCCAAGCGCTTCGGCCGCCTGCCCCTTTCTCAGGTGGTGGAGCCTGCCGCCCGGTACGCCGAGGAGGGCTATGTGCTCCAGCCCGCCGTGGGCAGCGGCTGGCCCAGAAACCTTGCAAAGTTCCGCAAGGCCATTGAGACGGACAAGAGCGTCCAGGGCTGGTTCGATACCTTCCTGCCCGGCGGCAAGTGTCTGGGCCCCGGCGACGTGCTGGTTTTGAAGGACCACGCCGCTACGCTGCGGGAGATCGGCGCCACCAACGCAGAGAGCTTCTACCGGGGCGCCCTGGCCGACAAGATCGATTCCTACTTCCGCCAGTTCGACAGCTTCCTGCGCAAGGAGGACCTGGCGGCCTACCAGCCCCAGTGGGTGGAGCCCATCTCCGTCAACTACAAGGGCTACGACGTCTGTGAGATCCCGCCCAACGGCCACGGCATCTCCACCCTCATGGCATTGAACATCCTCAAGGAGCTGGACCTGGGCCCCGTGGATTCCTTCCGCAGCACCCACCTGCAGCTGGAGGCCATGAAGCTGGCCTTCGCGGACGCCCGCCGCTATGTGGCCGATCCCGACTACATGACCGTGCCCGTGGAGCGTCTTCTCAGCGACGAATACGCCGCCCAGCGGCGCGCCTGCATCGGCGACCGCGCCCGGCTGCCTGAGCCCGGCGACCCCATCCGGGGCGGCACGGTGTATATGTGCGCCGCCGACGGCGAGGGCAACATGATCTCCTACATCCAGTCCAACTACATGGGCTTCGGCTCCGGCGTGGTGGTGCCGGGCACGGGCATCGCCATGCAGAACCGGGGCAACAACTTCTCCATGGACCCCGCCAGCGACAACTGCGTGGCACCCGGCAAGCGGCCCTACCACACCATCATCCCCGGCTTCCTCTGCAAGGACGGCAAGCCCATCGGCCCCTTCGGCGTCATGGGCGGCTTCATGCAGCCCCAGGGCCATCTGCAGGTGGTGCTCAACACCGTGGAATACGGCATGAACCCCCAGGCGGCGCTGGACCATCCCCGCTGGCAGTGGGTGGGCGGCAACACCATCGAGGTGGAGCAGTCCTTCCCCAATGATCTGGCCCAGGCCCTCCAGCGGGCCGGCCACGACATCGTGGTCAAGGCCGACCCCATCGGCTTCGGCCGCGGCGAGATCATCTGGCGCAACGACGAGGGCGTCCTGTGCGGCGCCAGTGAGCCCCGCAGCGACGGCCAGGTGGCAGTCTGGTAAATAAAAAAGAGGCGCTTCCGACGGAAGCGCCTCTTTTTGAAAATAGCGGGATTCAAAGATCCTCAATGCGCATTTTGTCCTGTTCCCTGTCCCGTCCCTGCTTTTCCCGGCAGGCAAAGTAAACTGCCAGCAGGATGACCGTGGGGATGTTTCCCAGCACCAGCGTGCCCAGCAAGGGCCCCCAGTGGGCGCCATGGCCCACGGACGTGATATTCAGGGCCATGACCAGGGTATACAAAAACGTCAATCCAGGCAGCACCAGCCCTGGCCACTTGGCCTTTCTCCGGGCCAGGAAGATCTCCAGAAAAATACCGCCCACCACAAATACCAGCATGACCACTGCCAGTACGATCGTCGTTCTCGCCGCAATCGCCATCTTACGTTGCCTCCTTTGTCTTTCGATAGGCCCCGATCAGGAGCTTCGCCGTCTCCACATCCAGCTTGTCGTCCACCGCCAGGCGCTTGATGAGCGCCACGTACCCGTCCGGCTCCGCCGACTCCGCCAGCTGGATCTTCTGGATGAGCCGGTCCAGCCGCAGCCGCACCGTGGGATAGCTGACCCCGTAGACCGACGCCACCTCCTTGAGGGAGCCCGATGCAAGCACAAATTTTTTGATGAAGGCCAGGTCCTCGTCCTCCAGGCCCTCCATCCACTCCGGTATGGAGGTCATCTCCTCACCGCCTTTCATAAAATGAATATAAACTTTAATTTTATGAAAGTCAATATAGAATCAAATCTTTCATAATTTTTATTTTCCTCTTTTCCTGGAAAAGCCTGCACGCCCCTCTTGCGCAGGCAGGCCGAATCAGGTAGGATAGGATTGAACATCCGCCGGAACTGTCCGGCATCAAATCACACCGCGCCCGGGCGACGGGCGAAAGAAAGGAGCCCCTCCATGAAAGACATGAAACCCGTGTGCAAGATCGCGGTGGTGCAGGCCGCCCCCGTTATGTTCTGCAAGGACGCCTGTACGGACAAGGCCCTGGGCCTGATCGCCGAGGCCGCCGGCAATGGCGCCGAGCTGATCGTCTTCCCCGAGCTGTTCATCCCCGGCTATCCCTACGGCATGACCTTCGGCTTCACCGTCGGCAGCCGCAACGCCGACGGCCGCAAGGACTGGAAGGTCTACTACGACAACTCCATCCTGGTGCCCGGTCCGGAGACGGAGCGCCTGGGCCAGGCGGCCAAGGCCGCAAACGCCTGGGTGAGCATCGGTGTCAGCGAGCGGGACGCCCTGTCCGCCACGCTGTACAACACCAACCTGGTGTTCTCCCCCGAGGGTGAGCTGGTCACCGTCCACCGCAAGCTCAAGCCCACCGGCGCCGAGCGGGTGGTGTGGGGCGACGCCAACCGGGATTACTTCCCCATGGCCCAGACGCCCTGGGGGCCCATGGGCAGCATGATCTGCTGGGAGAGCTATATGCCCCTGGCCCGGGTGGCCCTGTACGAAAAGGGCGTGACCCTCTACCTCTCCCCCAACACCAACGACAACGAGGAGTGGCAGGCCACCATCCGTCACATCGCCATCGAGGGCCACTGCTTCTTCATCAACTGCGACATGTACTTCACCCGGGACATGTATCCCAAGGATCTGCACTGTCCCGAGGAGATCGCCCGGCTGAATGACATCGTCTGCCGGGGCGGCAGCTGCGTGGTGGACCCCTACGGCCACTATGTGACCGAGCCCGTGTGGGACAAGGAGGCCATCATCTACGCCGATCTGGACATGGAGCAGGTGCCCGCCAGCCGCATGGAATTCGACGGCTGCGGCCACTATGCCCGGCCCGACGTGCTGGAGCTGAAGATCCACGAGTAAACAAAAGCATCCCCCAAGGCATGAGCCTTGGGGGATGCTTCTTTTCATTTCGTTCGGATGCGGATCAGACGTTGAAGCGGAAGTAGATCATGTCGCCGTCCTGCACCACGTATTCCTTGCCCTCGCTGCGCAGCAGGCCCTTCTCCCGGGCGGCGTTCACGCTGCCGCAGCGCATCATGTCCTCAAAGGCGATGACCTCCGCGCGGATGAAGCCCCGCTCGATGTCGGTGTGGATCTTGCCGGCGGCCTGGGGTGCCTTGGTGCCCTTCTTGATGGTCCAGGCGCGGCACTCATCCTTGCCGTAGGTCAGGAAGGAGATGAGGCCCAGCAGGGCGTAGGAGCACTTGATGAGCCGGTCCAGGCCGGACTCTTCCACGCCCAGCTCCTCCAGGAACATCTGCTTTTCCTCGCCCTCCAGCTCGGCGATGTCCTGCTCCAGCTTGGCGCAGATGGGCAGCACCTGGGCGCCCTCGGCATCGGCGATAGCCTTGACCTGCTGGAAATAGGGGTTGGCGTCCAGATGGGCAAAGCCCTCCTCGTCGGTGTTGGCGGCGTAGATGATGGGCTTGAGGCTCAGAAGATCGGAGGTTGCGATGAGGGCCATGTCCTCCGGAGAGCACTCGTAGGTACGGGCGGACTTGCCGTTGTTCAGGTGCTCGGCCAGGCCCTTGAACACCTCCACCTCGTGGAGGAACTTCTTGTCGCCCTTGGCGGCCTTGGTGGCCCGGTCGATCCGGCGGTTCACCATTTCCAGGTCCGCCATGATGAGCTCCAGGTCGATGGTCTCGATGTCGCCCTTGGGGTCCACGGGCACGTTGGTGCCCGCGTCGGCCACAACGTGCATGATGTTCTCATCATCGAAGCAGCGCACCACATGGACGATGGCGTCCGTCTCCCGGATATTGGCCAGGAACTTGTTGCCCAGGCCCGCGCCCTGGCTGGCGCCCTTCACCAGACCCGCAATATCCACGAACTCGATGACGGCAGGGGTCTTTTTGTCCGGCTCGTACATCTCGGCCAGCTTGTCCAGCCGCTCGTCGGGCACTGCCACCATACCCACATTGGGGTCAATGGTGCAGAAGGGGTAGTTGGCGCTCTCGGCGCCGGCGTTGGTGATGGCGTTGAACAGGGTGGATTTTCCCACGTTGGGCAGTCCCACGATACCTAATTTCATAAAAAGCAAATCTCCTTTGCCGTATTTTCGACTCTGTATTGTATCATTTTCCACAGCAAAGTGCAAGGAAAAGAAAATGTAAAACATTCTTGACATTTGCATCATGCGGATATAGATTGAAAATGTAAAAAAATTTTGACATTTTCAGGAGCTGTCTCTATGAAAAAGATGGACGAAATGGAGCTGCACATCGAGCGGACGGCCACCCGGTGGGCCTACCGGTACAGCGAGGCCGTTTTGTTTCTCTGGTGCGCAGGGACGGCACTTTGGGGCTGGATATCCGGTCTCGGATGGCAGGAAATAACCGGCCGCATCAACCTGCCGCTTTTGCTCCTGATCACGCAGGAGGGCGTTCATGACGCCGTGATCCTGATCTGCCGGGCCAAGGCAGGGGACGAGGAAGCCGAGGGCACCCTGTGGAAAACCATTGCCATCCTCGTCGTCTGGGGACTAGTGTCCCTCTGGCTGCTGGGGAGCATATTGGAGCTGGCTTTGTGATGGAAAACAACATTCGCGCCCTGCGCAAGGCGGCAGGACTGACCCAGGAGGACCTGGCCCGGGCCCTGGGCGTCACCCGCCAGACCATCAACGCCATCGAAAACGACAAGTACGATCCCACGCTGGGCCTGGCCATGCGCCTTGGCAGGCTGCTGGGTGCCCCGGTGGAGGCGATCTTCCGCCTGCCGGAGCCGGAAGAGGCGTAACGGTTCCCGTACGAAAAACCTCCGCACCGTTTTCGGCGCGGAGGTCTCCTTTTTCTATGCCAGCGTCAGATACCAGGCCAGAAGCTCCGCCGCCTCCGCCCGGGTGGCCGGATCGCCGGGACGGAACACCTCCCGGTCATTGGCGGAGGAAAAGCCCATGGCGCCGATCTCCTTCACGGCGGCGCTCGCCCAGCTGCTGATGCGGAAGCTGTCCTCGTAGCACCGCTCGCATTTTTCGGTCCGGACGGCCTTTTCCGATTGGATCAGCCGGTCCAGCATCACATAGAACTGCTGACGGCTCACCAGCGCAGAGGGGGAATACAGTCCCCGCCCCGTCCCCTTTGCAACGCCGGTCTCCGCCGCCCAATCCACAGCCTCCGCGTACCAGGCCTCCCGGGAAATATCCCGGAAAGCGGAGGATGACGCAGGCGTAGGGCAGCCCGCTGCCCGCCACAAAATCTCCGCGGCGGCGGCCCGGGTCAGATACCGGTTGGGGTGCCAGCCATTGCCATCCCCGGTCATGATGCCCGTTTCTTCCATCACGCAGATAGAAGAAAAGGCCCAGTGCTCTTTCAGACGGCCCTCGTCGTAAGCCTGGGGATCCGTCTGAGGCGGCACGCTTTTATAGATCTGGCCGTTTTGCGGCGTCACGCCCCGCAGCCGGAACAGCTCATCCACCGTCACAAAATCGTATCCCTTGGGCTGGAGGGCGTCAATGATGCGGCAGGCTGCGTCCAAATTGGCCTCCGTGCTGTCATGCAGCAGGATGATATCCCCGTCCCGGATGGTGCTGATGACCGAACGGGCCATCTTCTCCCCGGATACCTGTTTGCCCTTGGCCGGGTCCTGGCTCCACAGGATCAGCGGCGCGTTGAGCCGGGACCGCACCGCCTCGGTACGGACGCCGAACGGTGTGCGCACCAGAAAATTTTCCTGTCCCGTGACTTCCGCCAGCTTTTCCCGGCTCTTTTCCACCTGACTTTTCACATCCTCTCCGCTCAGCTCCCGCAGATCCAGATGCTCCCAGGTGTGATTTGCAATCTGATGTCCTGACCGGGCCATCTGCTGCACCAGCTCCTCCTTGGTCCCGACCCAGCCGCCTACCATGAAAAACGTCCCCTTGACGCCCCGGCGGTCCAGCGCCTCCACCACTTTGGGCGTCCAGGTCTTGTTGGGCCCGTCGTCAAAGGTGATGGCCACCAGCTTGGCCGCGCCCGCCCGCGCCGGGATCATCAGGTTCATCATCAGCACCAGCGCCAGAGCCGCCGCCCACTTCCCCATCGATCGCACGTTGATCTCCTCCCCCGTCTTTTTTCTCAGTATTCCCGGGGGAACATGGATCTCCCCCGGAAAAATTCGCAAAGCGGTGCTTCATCTGTACACCGTCCCAATGCATTTTGTATATTTGATGCAGCATGATAACACATAGTATAGACGAAAACAAGGCACATCTGGTTACAGATGTGCCTTGTCATATTTTGAAACTTCCCGTCCCACCGTCGCACAGGCGGTTTTGCATTTCCGCAGCTGCTGCCGCGAGACCGCCGTCAGCGGATAGGAAGATGTCTTTGGTCAGTTATACCGACCGCCGAAGAAATAGTTGAACAGGTCGTCGTAGGAGTCCATGCCGCCATTTTGGCTGTTGTCGGCATTTTCCTGGACCTGCGCGCCGGTATCAGTCTGATCCTGCGCAGGCACCGCGTCCCAGGTGACCTCCATGGTCATCTCCTGGCCGTCACGATAGATGGTGAAGGTGGCGGTATCGCCGGCAGAATACTGTTTTTTCACCACGTTCAGATCCTCCATGGACGTGATGTCCGTGTCGCCCACCTTGATGATGACGTCACCCATCTTAAATCCCGCCTTATCGGCGGCGCCGCCCTCTTCCACAGAGTAGACGAACACGCCGGAGTCAATGTCATAGCGGAACTGTGCGGCCATCTGCTCGGTCATGGAGCCGCCGGTGATGCCCAGGTAGGGCTTGTTGGTCACATAGCCGTTGGTCATGATGTCCTGGATCATGGCGATCACGTCGTTGATGGGGATGGCGAAGCCAAGGCCCTCCACGGACTCTTCATTGGAGGCGCTGGAGTACTTGGCAGACACGATGCCCACCACTTCGCCGTAGCTGTTGAACAGCGGGCCGCCGGAGTTGCCGGGGTTGATGGAGGCATCCGTCTGGATCATGTTGAAGGGGGTGCCGGAGACATTGATGGCCCGGTTCACGCTGGAGACCATGCCGCCGGACATGGAGAAGGTCAGCTCACCCAGAGGATTGCCTACCGCCAGCACATGGTCGCCCACGTTCAGCGTGTCGCTGTCACCCACGGTGACAGGCTGGAGATCCTGCGCCTCCACCTTGATGACGGCGATATCGTAGTCCTCGTCGCCGCCCACGTACTTGGCGTCGTACTCGTCGCCGTTGTACATGGTGACCGTCACGGTGTCCGCGTCCTCCACCACATGGTAGTTGGTGACGATATAACCGTCGGCGGTGAGCACAAATCCGGAGCCGGCAGAGGCCGTCTGGACCGGCTGGCCGAAGAAGTTGGTGCCGGCTGTGGCAGTGGTGTTGATGGACACCACGCTGTTGACATTGGCGGCGTAGACCTCCGCGTCGGTCATCTCTGTCTTGCCGTCCACCGTCTTGATGGCCACCTCCGTGGCAGGCCGGCTGGATACGTTGATGCTGGTGGAACTGCCGCTGGCCGCCCAGGCCACTCCGCCGCCCACAGCGCCGCCCAGCAGCGCGCAGCAAAGGCACAGTGCCGCGATCTTTATTCCAAGGCGATTCTTTTTCACCGGTTTCATCTCCTGCACGCTTTCACGATGCTCGTTGTCACTGCCAGGGACGCTCTGCGGATTCACCAGGTTTTCTCCCGGCTGCTCGCTGCCGTCCTTGCGGTAGGTGTAATGGTACAGATTCTTCTCATCGTTATACATAATCGATTCCTCCTATTATGTATCCCGTTTTCTCCTGGAATAGAACTGAGAATAACAGGAAATCATGTCCGATCTGTGAAGAGAGTTTGCACAGTTTTTAAATTCTCTCTTTCCGTTTGTCTGGCTTGAGTATAGGGCGGCAAGCTTAAAACTGCCTGAAAACATTTTAAAGGAACTTTGAACGCGCAGCCCTGCAGGTGAAAAAGGTGTTTGCCGCCGCCGGGAACTGTGGTATGATATTCTGGATGAAATTTTTGGTGGAAAGGGAAGTACGCCATGCTGAAAATCGAAAACATCAAACTCGCCCCGGGGGACGGCATGGACGTGCTGACCAGGGAGGCCGCCCGCGTTTTAAAGGTGCGGGAAAAGGAGCTGAAGGACCTTCGCGTCATCCGGCGCAGTGTGGACGCCCGGGAGGATGTGCGCCTGGTCTATACGGTGATCGCCTCTGTGCGGGACGAGCCGGGCGTCATGAAGCGCTGCCACAGCAAGAAGGTCTCCCGGATCGAGCGCCAGACTCCCTATACGCTGCCCGCGCCCCAGTCTGCGCCCGAAATCCCTCCTGTGGTGGTAGGTGCGGGACCGGCGGGGCTGTTCGCCGCGCTGGTACTGGCCCGGGCGGGCCTGCGGCCCGTATTGCTGGAGCGTGGCCGCAGCGTAGAGCAGCGCAAAGAGGACGTGGAGCGGTTCTGGCGCACCGGCGCGCTGGACCTGCGCTCCAACGTACAGTTCGGCGAGGGCGGTGCCGGCGCCTTTTCTGACGGCAAGCTCAACACCGGCACCCGGGACGTGCGCCACCGCTTCATTCTGGAGACACTGGTAGCGTGCGGCGCGCCGGAGGACATTCTCATCGACGCCAAGCCCCATGTGGGCACCGATTATCTCCACATCGCCCTGATGGGCCTAAGGCAGGAGCTTTTGTCCCTGGGGGCGGATATCCGCTTCGAGCACCGCCTGACCGGCATCCGGACGGAGCATGGCGCCGTGTCCGCCATCACCGTGGAGTCCCCCGCCGGCACCGAAACGCTGCCCTGCCGCCGTCTGGTCCTCTGTCCCGGCCACTCCGCCCGGGACACGTTTTTCATGCTGCGGGACTTGGGCGTTCCCATGGAGGCCAAGCCCTTTGCCGTGGGCGTGCGCATCGAGCACCGGCAAAGCGACTGCGACGCCGCCCAGTATAAGCGCTACGCCGGACATCCCAGTCTCCCCGCCGCCAGCTACAAGCTCTCCTGCCACCTGGAAAACGGCCGTTCCGCCTTTTCCTTCTGTGTCTGTCCCGGCGGCGAAGTAGTGGCCGCCGCCTCGGAAGAGGGCCGGGTAGTCACCAACGGCATGAGTGCCTTTGCCCGGGACAAGGAGAACATCAACGGCGGCTTTTTGGTGAACGTGACGCCGGAGGATTTCGGCGGGGACGATCCCCTGGCCGGCGTAGTGTTCCAGCGAAAGCTGGAGCAGGCCGCCTTCTCCCTGGGCGGCGGCGATTATCGGGCGCCTGCCCAGCGTGTGGAGGACTTCCTGGCTGGCCGTCCCTCCAAGGGCCCCGGCCGGGTGAAGCCCAGCTACCGCCCCGGCGTCACCTGGACGGATCTGCACCAGTGCCTGCCTCCCTTTGTGGCGGATACCCTGGCCCAGGCGCTGCCGGTGCTGGGACGGAAGCTCCGGGGCTACGACGACCCCGACGCCGTGCTCACCGCCGTGGAAAGCCGCTCCTCCTCCCCTGTCCGCATCCCCCGGGATGAGACCTATCAGTCCGCCCTGCGGGGCCTGTACCCCTGCGGCGAGGGCGCCGGATACGCCGGAGGCATCCTCTCCGCCGCGGCCGACGGCATGCGCGCAGCGGAGCAGGTATGCGCCCACATGGCTGCTGCTCAAAATGCAGACGGAGCAGCAATCTCGTAAACAACGCAAGATGCAACATTTATTTATAAGGAGGGCTCCCTATGTCCCGTGATATTTGTATTTACCTGGAATTCCTGACGGATGCCCACAAGCAGACCATCTGTGCCGCGGCCCAGGCCGCCGGCTTCACGCCCCACTTTTTCACCCTGGACCAGTTCGATGAGGCCCGCGCCTGCGTGCAAAACTGCGAGGTGCTCTTCGCCCACTCCCCCGAGCTTCTCCGGGCAGCCCCTGCCTCGCTCCAGTGGTACTGCTGCTCCTTTGCCGGTGCGGACCCCTACTGCAAAAATGACGGCATCTTCGCCAATCCGGACTGCCTGCTCACCAACTCCGCCGGCGCCTACGGCGTCACCATCTCCGAGCATCTGATCATGGTGACGATCATGCTCATGCGGCGGATGCCGGAGTATGCCCAGGTAATGCAGCGCCGGGGCTGGTCCAACCAGCTTTCCGTGCGCTCCATCCGGGGCAGCCACTTTACCCTGCTGGGTACCGGAGACATCGGTACCACCTTTGCCCGCAAGCTCCGCGCCCTGGGCGCCGCCTCCATCACCGGTGTGAACCGCTCCGGCCGCTGCCCGGACGGGGTCTATGACCGGGTGGTGCCCATCTCCGACCTGGACACGGTACTGCCCGACGCCCATGTGCTGGTCATGTCCCTGCCCTCCACGCCGGAGACGGTGGGTATCCTCTCCCGGGCGCGGCTGGAGCTTCTGCCCCGGGACGCCTTCGTCATCAACGTGGGCCGCGGCAGCGCCATCGACCAGGACGCCCTCATCGAGGCGCTGAACACCGAGCGCATCGCCGGCGCCGCCCTGGACGTGATGGTGCCCGAGCCCCTGCCCCAGGACCACCCCCTGTGGGACGCCAAGAATCTGGTCCTCACGCCCCATGTGGCCGGCAACATGTCCCTGGGCTACACCTGCGACAAAGCAGTGGACATGTTCTGCGAAGATCTGGCCCGCTATGCCGCAGGAGAGCCCCTGGCCCATCTGGTGGACCGGACGCGGGGCTATTGAGTCTCATTTTTCAGCTTTGATTTTTTAGGAAAGGAAGTACATCCATGAATAACTTTACCTTTTATGCTCCCACCCTCTTTGCCTTCGGTGACGGGGAGGAGAAAAACACCGGCGCGCTGGTGCGCCGCTTCGGCGGCACCAAGGTGCTGCTGGTCTACGGCGGCGGATCCGTGAAGAAAAACGGCGCCTATGACGCCGTCACCGCCTCCCTGGCCCAGGCAGAGCTGCCTTATGTGGAGCTGTCCGGCATCCAGGCCAACCCCCGCAGCGGCAAGGTGTATGAGGGCATCGAGCTTTGCCGCAAGGAGGGCGTGGACTTCCTGCTGGCCCTGGGCGGCGGCAGCGTCATCGACACCGCCAAGGCCATCGGCATGGGCGTGGGCTACGACGGGGACTTCTGGGATTTCTTCACCGGCAAGGCTCCCATCACCACCTCCCTCCCCGTTGGTACGGTGCTGACCATCTCCGCTGCCGGCAGTGAGGGCAGCGACAGCTGCGTCATCACCCAGGAGGCGGGCAACCTCAAATGGGGCTGCCCCAAGAGTGACGCCATCCGCCCCAAGTTCTCCATCCTCAACCCCCGCTACACCTGCTCCCTGCCCGCCTATCAGACTGCCAGCGGCGCCGTGGACATGCTGGCCCACATCTGTGAGCGCTACTTCACCAACACCGCCGACGTGGCCCTGACGGACCGCCTGTGCGAGGCCCTCATGCGCACCGTGGTGGACGCCGCGCCCCGTGCCATTGCCAATCCCGACGACTACGCCGCCCGGGCAGACCTCATGTGGACGGGCATGCTGGCCCACAACAACTCCTGCGGCGTGGGCCGGGACCAGGACTGGGCCAGCCACCAGATGGAGCACGAGCTCTCCGCTTTCTATGACTGCGCCCACGGCGCCGGCCTTGCGGTGGTGATGCCCGCGTGGATGGAGTACGTCCTGCCCCACAACCCCATGCGCTTTGCCCAGTTCGCCCAGCGCGTGTTTGGCTGCGAGATGGACTTTGCATGCCCCGAGCGCACTGCCCGGGAGGGTGTGGAGCGGCTGCGGGCCTTCTTCCGCTCTTTGGACATGCCCACCACCTTTGCCGAGATCGGCGCCGACCCCAAGGATATCCCCGCCATGGTGGCCCACCGGGCCGAAAAGCCCAATGGTTTCCCCTTCGGCGGCTTCGTGAAGATCGGCCCCGACGAGATGGAGGCCATTATGCGCCTGGCCGCCCGGTAAAAATAAAAAGGAGGCTCTCTTCATGAGAGCCTCCTTGGATCATTCAGCTTTTTAGGCTGACAACAGATCAGTTATCTGCTGACAGCCATGGCGCCACCCAGTACGACCAGAGAAACAATCGCGTACAGCATATCGGGCACCTCCTTCTTCCTTGATGTTGTCTGTATGATACCACAGTCCTGGAGCAAAGACATTGAACTTCTTGCCAACTTGCAAAAAATCGTTTACCTGCTTATTTCGTCAAAAAATATATAGATTTTTTGTGTAAAATAACATTACGCTTCTTTTTTACTCCAGGGAACTGCGCCCCGGTTCGATCCGGCCGCGCCTCGGCCCTCCGCTTTTTATAAAATCTTGCGGTGGCCGCCTATTCTCATTGAAAAGGAGACATCTCATGCCCGACCTGCAAGTACAGTGCTTTGTCAAGCGGGATTTCCAGCCGGTGTTCACACCGGAAAATATGCCCAGGCTCCTCTATATCAGCCGCCGCACCCCCTTTGACCAAGCCCGTCCCCGCCTGCTCCACGCCCATCCGGATTTTACAGAGGCCATGCTCATCCGCAGCGGCAACGGCCGCTTTCTCATCGGAGAGCAGACCTACGACGTACAAAGCGGCGATCTACTGCTGTTCAACAGCGGCGTGGTCCACGATGAGCTCTCCCCCGCCGCCGACAGTGCCATCGACAGCTGCTGCGTGGCCTTTGCGGGGCTGCGCCTGCCGTCTTTGCGGCCGGGGGCCATCATTCCCGACGACGCCCCCGCCGTCTACCACGTGGGCGCGGAATGCGACGACCTGTGGACCCTTTACGACATGATGTACCGCTATCTCTCCGCCGACGCGGCGGGCTGCGAGGCCTTCTGCCACCATCTGCTGCTGTCCCTGCTGGGACGCATCCTCTACCTCACGGGCACCGCCCCTCACCGCCAGAGCATCGAGACCGAGCAGGGTGCATTGGGCCTGCGGGTCAAGGAGTATATCGACCAGCATTACACGGAGCCGCTGACATTGCAGCAGATCGGCCAGGCACTCCATGTGAGCCCCTACTATCTGGCCCATGCCTTTAAAGAGTCCTGCGGCATCGCGCCCCGGCAGTATCTGCTCCGCCGCCGCATCGGTGAGGCGCAGAACCTGCTCATCTCCACAGACCTGCCCATCTCCCGCATCGCAGAGATGGTCGGCTATGACACCCAGAATTACTTTGACCTGCAATTTTCCAAATTCGTGGGCATGCCGCCCCGAAAATACCGGCTTTCCTTCCAGGTGAAGCCGGAGCAATAAAAAAAGCGTTCCGCCCAAAGCGGAACGCTTTTTCTATGGATGTACGCCGCGGCTTAGTCCCGCAGGCCCATGGACTCCCACTTGTGGCCCCGGAACCGGGGCACGAAAAACAGCACCCGCACCAGCCAGTCGATGAACATGGCCATCCAGATGCCCACCACGCCGAAGCCCCAGTAACGGCCCAGCAAAATACCAAAGCCCACCCGCATGGTCCACATGGACACACTGGACACCACCAGGGTGAACCGGGTATCTCCCGCCGCACGCAGGGCCTGGGGCAGCGTGAACGCCGCCGGCCACAGCAGCGCGCCCACGATCCCGTGCATCCAGATGACCGTGCGGGCATAGTCCGTGGCCTCCGGCGAGACGCTGTACAGCTGCAGGATCAGCGGCAGCAGCACCAGCACCAGCGAGATGGTGCCCGCCATGTAGAGGTACGTTTTTGCCAGCAGCTTTTTGGTATAGTAGCGGGCCTGGGTATAGCTGCCCGCGCCCATGCACCGGGACACCACTGTCACCATGGCAAGCCCCAGAGCGTTGCCGGGCACACACTGGAAGGTAGTCACCGTATTGCCGATGGCGTTGGCCGCCACGGAGGCGGTGCCCAATACGGACACGGTGGAAAGAAGCAAAATCTTGCCCAGCTGGAACATGCCGCTCTCCAGTCCGTTGGGCACGCCGAAGCGCAGGATGTTCTTCACCACGTACCGGTCATGGCGCAGGCTCAGCCGCTCCACGTGCATGGGCAGGTCCTTGCGCCGCAGCAGCACCAGCATGGCCGCAGCAGCCACCATCCGGGACACCGTGGTGGGGATGGCCACGCCTTCCACGCCCCGGTGCAGGCCGAAGATCAAAATGGCATTGCCTGTAACATTCACCAGGTTCATCCCCAGAGAAACCCACATGGAGATCTTGGAGTTTCCCATGACCCGGAACAGCGCCGCCCCGGCGTTATAGATGGCCAAAAACGGGATGGACGCCTCCACGATCATGTAATAGGTGTTGGCATAAGCAGCCACATCCGGCTCCACCTGGCCGAATACCACGCCCAGCACAAAGCCCTTGCAAAGGTAAAAGAGCACCATGACGGCCAGGGATACCTCCGTCATGAACAGCAGCAGCTGCTCGCCTGCATGCCCCGCCTTGGCCTGCTCCCGCCGTCCCAGATACTGTCCGGCGATGACGGCGCCGCCGGTAGCCAGGGCGGAAAAGGCGTTGACCAGCAAAACATTCACCGTATCCACCAGCGAGACAGCAGAGATGGCCGCTTCACCTACCTGGGACACCATCACCGAGTCGCAAAGACCCACGGTGATGGCCAAAAGCTGCTCGATCACCAGCGGGACAATGAGCCGGCGCAGGTCCTGCTTCGTAAATTCCACCGTCAGTTGTGTTTGTTCCATGTACTCGCTTCTCTCATTATAAAAATAAACCTTTCGCCGTTCTCAGCGAAATTCCCGGGGACTCATGTGGAACGTATTCTGGAAGGCCCGCAGGAACGTGGAGTATTCGGAAAACCCCGCCTGCTCCGCCGCCTTCATCACCGGCACGCCGGAGCGGATCAGTTCCCCCGCCCGCAGCAGCCGCTTCTGGCTGATATACTGGTGCACCGTATAGCCGGTGACCGCCTTGAACCGGTGCATCAGATAGTAGCGGCTGAGGTAGAACTTCCCCGCCAGGATGTCCACGGAAAGCGCCTCGGTCAGATGCTCGGCAATGTAGTGCAGCACCTCGTCCATCTTGGGGTCCACCCGGTAGCTGTCCCGCTGCTCCTGGGCCGTGCGGTCCCGGAGGATGTCCCGGTTGACGGCGATGAGCAGCTGCTGGCACAGTGTGTCCGCCATGCGGGAGGCACCGAACTCCCCGGAGTGGAGGGATTGCTCCAGCTGCTGGATAAGCTGCATGTACTGCAGCCGCCGCTCCGCACCGAAGCGCAGCAGGTGGAAGCCCCGCTGCCGGGCCGTCTCAAAGCAGGTGTCCAGCTCCTCTCCGGGATCACTGCGGCTGCGCAGCCATTCCCTCCCCAGCCAGATCACCACCCGCTCATAGGGCTCCGACGGGTCGATCACGGGCCGATGGATCATATTGTGCTGCACCAGCAGCACATCCCAGGGCTGGAGGAAGTAGGTGACGCCCTCCACCACATACGAGACCTTGCCGCCCAGCAGCAAAATGAGCTTGTCAAACTCGTGGTAGTGATAGTCCACCTTCTGGGCCCGGGTGTCCTTCAGATGGAACAGCCGAAAGTCCTCATGGAGATACCCCCGCTTCCCCACTTCACCATATTCGCTCACGGTACTCTCCCCCCTTTTTGGAACTGGCTTATCTTACCGCACTTTTTGCAGTTTCACAACCGGGATTTCACACAAACCATACAAATATTTTGCCGTTTCTTTCGTAAAACCTTCCCCCGGCCCCGCAAAACTTTTTATGTACACCCATGGGAAAGTTTGCTATACTCAAATGGAATGAAAAAAACAAGGAGGTTTCAGCCCATGAGCCTTGCCGACACGCTGTTTATCCAAAACTGCCGGGACATCCTGGACCACGGCGTCTGGGATACGGAATTGCCGGTGCGTCCCCGGTGGGAGGACGGCACCCCCGCCCACACCGTCAAAAAATTTGGCATCGTCAACCGCTACGACCTGCAGGCCGAGTTCCCCATCCTCACCATCCGCCGCACCTACTGGAAAACGGCGCTGAAGGAGCTCTTGTGGATCTGGCAGAAAAAGTCCAACAACATCCACGATCTGGACGCCCACATCTGGGACCAGTGGGCGGATGAGACCGGCTCCATCGGCAAGGCCTACGGCTACCAGCTCTCCGTCAAGCACCACTATCCGGAGGGCGACATGGACCAGGTGGACCGGGTGCTCTACGATCTTTCCCACAATCCCGCCTCCCGCCGCATCATGACCAACCTCTATAACTTCCAGGACCTCCACGAGATGCACCTTTACCCCTGTGCCTACTCCATGACCTTCAATGTCTCGGGCAACGTGCTCAACGCCATTTTGAACCAGCGCAGCCAGGACATGCTGGCCGCCAACAACTGGAACGTGGTGCAGTACGCCATGCTGGTGCACATGTTCGCCCAGGTCAGCGGCCTGGTGCCCGGCGAGTTGGTGCACGTCATCGCCGACGCCCACATCTACGACCGGCACGTGCCCATCGTGGAAAAAATGCTCACTCAGACGCCTGCCCCGGCGCCCCGGTTTTCTATGGATCCGTCCATCCGGGACTTCTACGCCTTCACACCGGCACACTTCTCCCTGGAGGGCTATACGCCTGCGCCCTTTGAGGACAAAATCCCCATCGCCATCTGAGGAGGTCTTTTCATGAACGCCATTGTTGTCGCAGACCGCAGCTGGGCCATCGGCCGGGACGGCGGACTGCTCTATTCCCTGCCAACGGACATGAAGCGCTTCCGCTCGCTGACCATGGGCGGCGCCGTGATCCTGGGCCGCAAGACGCTGGAGTCCTTCCCCGGCGGCCGTCCCCTGCCCAAGCGGAAAAACATCGTCATCACCCGGCAGAAGGACCTCAGCGTGGAGGGCGCCGCCGTGGTGTCCAGCCTGGCGGAAGCTCTGGATGCCGCCGGAGACACGCCGCCCGATCAGATCTGGGTCATCGGCGGCGGCAGCGTCTATACCGCGCTGCTGGAGCGGTGCAAGCGGGTATATCTGACCAAGGTAGACGCCCAGGCAGAAGATCCCGACACGTTCTTCCCCAACCTGGACAAGCTCCCCGGCTGGGAAGTGGAGCATGAGAGCGAGCCCATCACGGAAAACGGTCTCACCTTCCGTTTTGTAGACTATATCAATCAAAAGATTTAATATATAACTCAAAAGGAGCCCGCCGGCAAAGCCGGCGGGCTCCTTTTGATGCGATCATTCCTGCAGAGCAGTGTCCGTTTCTCCGCAGCGCTCCGCCCAGTAGGCGGCGCTGGATTCCGAATAGCCGCATACCTGTTCGTCAATATCGGAAGCCGCAGGCAGGTCCATGCCCTCTTCCCACAGCAAAACCGCATCTTCACCCTGGCCATACCAAACGCGGGTGACTTCCGCCGCTCCCCGAAACTCCGCATTCCCGGACACCCACTCCAGATCCAGAATCCTGTCCATATTCGAGGGGGAATTGCCCTCCCATCTTCTTTCCGTAATCAATGCCCGGACCGGGATGCAATACATATTCCCTTCGTCGTCATATTCATAATTGATCTGGTGCAGCCCAAGGTCATCGTCAATATAGAAATGGTACACGATCCGTCCGTCCCGCAGCTGCCGCACATCGGTAATTTCAATTTTAGCCGGATCCACCGGGAACAGATTCAGCTGTGTAGCCGCCGCCCACAGCCCCGCCAGCACCGCGCACACCGCCGCCGCGATGAGGGCCCCTTTCCACCAGGCCCGGCGCCGGTCCTTTTTCCAGGCCCGGGAAATGGCCCGCACCGGCGATGCCTCGTCGGAGACGAGCGGCTCCGCCTCCGGCAAAGGCGCGTCCATGGCGTCCAGCTCCGCCCGGCAGGCCGGGCACGTTTTCAGATGCTCCTCCACCGCCGCCCGGCAGGTCGTGGAGCAGCCGGTGCAGCTGCCGGGCTGTCTCCTGCCGGGCAAAGCCCTCTTCGATGCCGCCGTCTCCCCGCTCCGCGGCACGCTCCGTGTATCTGGCCCGCTCCCGGCACAGCGTCAGGTACTGGTTGCGGGCGATGCGGCACAGCCACAGCCGCAGTGGGCACTGTCCCCGGAAACTGTCAATGGCAGTCAGCGCCTTGAAAAACGTCTCCTGGGTCACTTCCTCGGCCGTATTGGCATCCCGGCTCAGGGCCAATGCATAGCGGTACACATCCGCAAAGTATTGGCGGTACACCGCCTCAAATTCCTCCACCCGCTCACCTCCTCATGCAATAGACGGGCAGGTCCCCCGTTCGTTACAATCTTTTTCTTCTCTCCCGGCTTGTCCTCCGTAAAAAGACACGTTGTCTTTCTACAAAATTTATTATATAATAGTTATCTATTCCCGCAGGAGAGGAGGCCCCCCATGGCGGATCTGGACACCAGCGTACAATATATCCACGGCGTGGGCCCGGCCCGGGCCAAAAGCCTTGAAAAACTGGGCATCACCACCCTGGGCGAGCTCATCTCCTGGTTTCCCCGGCGCTATGAGGACCGCAGCGCCGTCCGCCGCATCGCCGACCTGGAGGCAGGGGAGAGCGCCTGCGTGGAGGCCATGGTGGCCGCGCCGCCCACGCTGTCCCACATCCGCAAGGGGATGGACCTCATCAAGGTCCGGGCCGTGGACGAAAGCGGCGTACTGGATGTGACCTTCTTCAACCAGACCTGGCTCAAGGACAACCTCCATCAGGGCGAGACGTATCTTTTTTACGGCCGGGCCGAGGGGAATCTTCTGCGCAAACAGATGGCCTCCCCGGTGGTGGAGCCCATCGGCCGCCGGGAGCAGACCGGGCGCATCGTGCCCATTTATCCGCTGACCGCCGGCGTCAGCCAGCTGATGCTCTCCCGGTCCATCCGTCAGGGACTGGACGCCTGCGCCGCCATTTTGCCCGACGCCCTGCCGGACGACGTGCGGCAGTCCCATCAGCTCTGCCGCATCGGCTTTGCTTACGAAAACATCCACTTTCCCGCCTCGCCGGAGGCCCTGGAGCTGGCCCGCAGGCGGCTGGCCTTTGAGGATCTGTTCCTCTTCTCCCTGGGCCTTGCACAGCTGCGCAGCCGGCGGGAGGTGGTGGAGATCCCGCCCTGTCCGGCGGTGGATATGGCGCCTTTTTACGCCGCCCTGCCCTTCACCCTCACCGACGCCCAGCGCCGCTGCGTGGATGAGGCCCTCGCCGACATGCGCTCCGGCCGGCCCATGAACCGGCTCTGTCAGGGCGACGTGGGCTCCGGTAAGACCATGGTGGCCACCGCCTGCGCCTATTTCGTTGCCAAGGGCGGCCGCCAGGCAGCGCTGATGGCCCCCACGGAGATCCTGGCCCAGCAGCACTACGAGGGCCTGGCCCCCCTGCTGGAGGGACTGGGCGTCCGCTGCGCACTGCTGACCGGCTCCACATCTGCCAAAGTCAAGCGCTCCGTAGGCGCCCAGCTGGCCGCCGGAGAGATCGGCTTTGTGATCGGCACCCACGCCCTTTTGTCTCAGGGCGTGGAGTTTTCCGACCTGGGACTGGTGGTCACGGATGAGCAGCACCGCTTCGGCGTGGCCCAGCGGGCCTCCCTGGCCGCCAAGGGCACCCATCCCCACACACTGGTCATGTCCGCCACCCCCATTCCCAGGACCCTGGCCCTGATCCTGTACGGAGACCTGGACGTATCCATTATCGACCAACTGCCCCCCGGACGCAAGGCCGTGGAGACCTTCTCCGTCCCCGGCAGCTACCATGCCCGGATCTACGCCTTTTTGCGCAAGCAGGTGGCCGAGGGACGGCAGGCCTACATCGTCTGCCCCATGGTGGAGGAGGCGGACGAGCCCGGCGACGAGCGCAAGGCCGTCACCGCCTATGCCCAGAAGCTCCGCCAGGAGGTATTCCCGGATCTTCGCATCGCCGTGGTCCACGGAAAGATGAAGCCCAGGGAAAAAGAGAAGGTCATGGCGGCTTTTTCCGCCGGTGAGGCGGACATTCTGGTGTCCACCACCGTCATTGAGGTAGGCGTGGACGTGCCCAACGCCGCGGTCATGGTGGTGGAAAACGCGGAGCGGTTCGGCCTCAGCCAGCTTCATCAGCTGCGGGGCCGGGTAGGCCGGGGCAGCCATCAGTCCTACTGTATTCTGATCTCGGACAACAAAAACGAGGAGACCCGCCAGCGGCTCAAGGTCATGACGAAGACCAACGACGGCTTCCGCATCGCAGAGGAGGACCTGCGGCTGCGGGGCCCCGGCGACTTCTTCGGCCAGCGTCAGCACGGCCTGCCGGGACTGCGTGTGGCCGACATCGGCTGCGACACCCAGCTTCTGCGCCAGGCCCAGGCCGCCGCGGAGGACCTGCTCTCCCGTGATCCCAAGCTTTCCACCTGTCCCGCCACGGCGGAGCAGGTGAAGCGGCTTTTCACCCAGAAGGGCGACAGCCTGAACTAAAGAAAAATTTGAGAGGAGACCCACATGGACAGAAAACTCACCGCAAAGGAATACCTTTTCCTTTCCTCCATGCTCTTCGGCCTGTTTTTCGGGGCCGGCAACCTGATTTTCCCCGTCCACATGGGGCAGCAGTCCGGCTCCGCCGTATGGGCTGCCGCCGCCGGCTTCTGTCTCACCGGCGTAGGTCTGCCCCTTTTGGGCATCGCCGCCCTGGGCGCCTCCCGCAGCGACGGTCTTTTTGAGCTGAGCTCTCTGGTGGGCCGTAAGTACAGCTACTTTTTCACCTGCCTTTTGTACCTGACCATCGGGCCCCTGTTCGCCATTCCCCGCACGGCCACGGTCTCTTTCTCCGTGGGCATCCAGCCTCTGCTTCCCCAGGAGCACACCCAGCTGGCACTGTGCATCTTCTCGGCGCTGTTTTTCTTGATCGTGCTGTACTTCTCCCTGCGTCCATCCGGCATCCTCACCTGGGTGGGCAAGATCCTCAATCCCCTGTTCTTGCTGTTCCTCGCCATTCTCACCGTCACCGCGCTGGTCCAGCCCATGAGCGCCGTGAGCGCCTCGGAGCCCACCGGCGCCTATGCGGCGGGCAGCTTCTTCCAGGGCTTTCTGGATGGCTACAACACCATGGACGCCCCGGCGGCCCTGGCGTTCGGCATCGTGCTCATCACCGCCATCCGCCGCCTTGGCGTCCAGTCCCCCGGCGCCACCTCCATCTGCACGGTCAAGGCGGGCTTTTTCAGTTCCTTGCTCATGGCCGGCATCTACGTGATGCTCGCCGTGGTGGGCGCCCAGTCCCGGGCGGTGTACGGCATCTGCGTCGACGGCGGCGAGGCCCTCTACCGGATCGCCACCCACTACTTTGGCACCTTCGGCGGCGTGCTGCTGGGCGTGACGGTGACGTTTGCCTGCCTCAAGACCGCCATCGGCCTCATCACCTCCTGCGCCGCCACCTTTGAAGAGCTGTTCCCCCGGTCCTTCAGCTACAAGACCTATGCGGTGGTGTTCTGCCTGTTCTCCTTCGTGGTGGCCAATTTCGGCCTCAGCCAGATCATCCTCTTCTCCCTGCCGGTACTGATGTTCCTCTATCCGCTGACCATCACGCTGACGCTGCTGGGCCTCTTTGGCCGGTGGTTCCGCTATGACCGCCGGGTGTTCGTGGCCGTGACGGTGCCCACCGCGCTGGCCGCCGCCCTGGATTTTCTCCGCTCCCTGCCCGCCGGTGCCCAGGAACTGCTCCACACCCAGGTCATTCTGGAGCCTGCCGCCGGGGTGCTGCCCTTCTTCTCCCAGGGTATGGGCTGGGTCATTCCCGCCTGCCTGGGTCTTGCGGTGGGACTGGCGCTCCACGTCCTCTCCCCCAAAAAGGCAGCCTGAGCCTGACATTAAAAAGCACCGTGCATCGGAAGATGCACGGTGCTTTTTCTCACAGGTGTCCCCGGTTCAGCTCCCGGGTATAGAGCCGGGTCACATACTGCATGTGGGAGCGCATGGCCTGCTCCGCCCGCTCCGGCTCGTTGGCAAGGATCGCCACCATGATGTTCCAGTGCTGGCTGGCGGACTGGTCGTCCACCTCCGGCAAAAGGGCCCGGTTCCGGCTTAAGTACTCGGTGATCTGCACCATCAGGCTCTGGAGGCTCCGGCGCAGGTACTCGTTGTCGGCGATGTCCGCCACGGCCAGATGAAAGTCAAAGTCCCGCTCCAGCTGGTAGTCCACATCCCGGGCAATGGCGTAGCTGAGGGGCTGGCGCAGCTTGTCTCCGTCCGCCGCCACGGCCTTCTGAGCCGCCAGATATACCAGGGCGCACTCCAGGGCCGCGCGGGTCTCCAATAGCTTTTCAAAATGGGATTCCATATCCGTCTCCTTCCCCGGTCACTTCAGCTGGTCCAGTGTCAGGGAGAAACTGTCCAGGAACGTGTCCATAAAATACTGTACTTCCGGCAGGCCATAGCTCTCCAGAGCCGCGCGGGTCTGCTCCGCCGCCTGGCGGAACTCCCCGTTGCCCGCCTTGAGCTCCTCCAGGCACTTGATATATGCCGAGAGCTTGTCCGCCGCCTTCACCAGCGCCGCCGTCTCGCTGTCGCGCTCTTCCAGCACCGGGGCATAGGCCCCCCGCAGCGCCGGCGGCACCATGTCCAAAAGCCGCCGGGCCGCATCGGCTTCCACATCCTTGTAAGCCGTGCGGATGGCGGGATTCATGTACTTGATGGGGGTGGGCATGTCGCCGGTGAATATCTCGCCGGCATCGTGATAGAGCGCTGCCACCGCCACCGCTCCCGCGTCCACATTGCCGCCGAAGCACGCATTGCGGATCACCGCCAGGGCGTGGGCCAGCACCGCCACCTGGTGGCTGTGCTCCTGAACGTTTTCCGGTGCGGTGTTGCGCATGAGCGCCCAGCGCTGGATGAAGCGCATGCGGAATATGTAGGCAAAAAAATGGCTTTTCAACGGCCTCACTCCTCGATGGTTCCAAACAGCACCCGCCCGTCGGTGCCGGTGATGCGGACGGAGCGCACTTCATTGTGCAGATCCTCACCCTCTGCGAATACCTCCATGTAGTTGGGGGCATGGCCGGCGTAGCGGCCGTCCTTGGGCTGCTCAAAGAGCACCGGATACACCTCGCCCACGCAGCCTTCCAGATAGTCCCGGTGCATCTGGGCAGCCACCTCCGCCGCCCGGCGGGCCCGCTCCTCCTTTACCTGGGCGCTTACCTGCTCCATCTTGGCCGCCGGGGTGCCGGGGCGGATGGAGTAGGGGAACAGGTGCATCTGGGCAAAGCCGCACTTGCGGATAAAGTCCAGCGTGGTGGAAAACTCCTCCTCCGTCTCGCCGGGGAAGCCCACGATCATGTCCGTGGTGACGGCGGGGCGGTGGAAATGGCGGTTCAAAAGCTCCACGGACTCCAAATACCGGGCCGTGTCGTACTTGCGGTTCATGCGCTTGAGGGTGGCGTCACACCCGCTCTGCATGGACAGGTGGAACTGGGGGCAGAGGGTGGGAATGGCGGATGCCCGGCGGCAGAACTCCTCCGTCACGGTGCGGGGCTCCAGGCTGCCCAGCCGCAGCCGCACATCGCCCACTGCCGCCGCCACGGCCTCCAGAAGGTCGATGAGGCTCTTGCCGCACTTGAGGTCCTGGCCCCAGGAGGAGATCTCGATGCCGGTGATAACGATCTCCCGGTAGCCCTGGTCTGCCAGCGCACGGGCCTGCTCCACCACCACGTCCAGCGGTGCCGAGCGCACGGGGCCTCTTGCGTAGGGAATGATGCAGTACGAGCAGAAGTTCACGCACCCATCCTCCACCTTCAGCATGGCGCGGGTGCGGTTTTCCCCACCACCGGCGGGCAGCACTTCAAAGGTGCGCCGGTCAAAGGAGCGGTCGATGGATTCGATGAGGCGCCGTTCCCGGGCCGCCTCCTCCAAAAGGTCCAAAAAGCCCGCCCGGTCGCCGGTACCGGAGATCAGGTCCACATCCAGCGCGGCCATGTCCTCCTGGTGGGTCTGGGGATAGCAGCCGCACACGGCCAGCAATGCACCGGGGTGCTCCCGGCGCACCCGGTGGAGCACCTTGCGGGACTTCTGGTCGCTGACGGCGGTGACGGAGCAGGTATTGACCACATAGGCGTCCGCCTCGCCGGAAAAATCCACCACCTGGTGGCCCCGCTGGCGCAGCAGCTGCTCCATGGCCTGGGTCTCATATTGGTTCATCTTGCACCCAAGGGTGTAAAAGGCAACTTTCATGGAATCTCCTTGCACTTTCCTGGAATTCTCTATATAATGATAAAACTGTTTCTTATTGATTATACTTTGATTTTCTCCGTTGGGCAAGACCCAATGAAAGGAGCGCTTTGCATGGTTTATCTGGATCACGCCGCCACCACACCTGTCCCGGCGGCCGTGGCGGACGAGATGTACACGGTACTGCGCGCGCAGTTCGGCAATCCAAGCGCCCAGTATCCCATGGGGCTGGAGATGAAACGGCGGGTGGAGTCCTGGCGCTCCGTCGTGGCCGGGGCACTGGGCTGCCAGCCGGGAGAGCTGTACTTCACCTCCTGCGGCACCGAGGGCGACGCCTGGGCCATCCATGCCGCCTGCTGGCAAAACCGCCGGGTGGGCAAGCACATCGTCACTACCGCCGTGGAGCACAGCGCCGTGCTGGAGAGCTGCCGGTGGATGGCCCAGGATGGCTGGGAGGTGACCTATGTTGCCCCCGAGCCCGGCACGGGCCGCATCAGCGCCCAGGCCGTGCTGGACGCCGTCCGGCCGGACACGGCGCTGGTCTCCTGCATGCTGGTGAACAACGAGCTTGGCTGCGTGTATCCTATTGCCGAGATCGCCCGTGGCCTTTCTGCCAAAAATCCAAAGACGCTGCTGCATACCGACGCGGTCCAGGGCTTTTTGAAGGTCCCCTTCACCCCCAAGTCCTTGGGAGCGGACTTTGTTACCATCTCCGCCCATAAGATCGGCGGCCCCAAGGGCATCGGCGCGCTGTACATGGGGCCCAGGGTCCGCAATCCCCGTCCGCTGCTGCCCGGCGGCGGCCAGGAGGGCGGAGCGCGCTCCGGTACGGAGGCCACGGCCCAGATCGCCGGATTTGCCAAGGCGGTGGAGCTGCGGCTATCGTTTCTCAAGGAGCATCCCCACCATTTGGAGGAGATCCGGGACTATGCCCGGGAGAAGCTGGCCCAGCTGCCGGATGTGCTTTTGATCGGGCAGGGAGACGCCCCCCACATTCTCTCCCTTTCCATGGTGGGCTGGCCCAGCCAGAACATGGTCAATGACCTGGGCAGCCAGGGCATCTGCATCTCCGCCGGCTCCGCCTGCCACAAGGGCAAGCCCAGCCACGTAGTGGCCGCGCTGAAGCTGCCCAAAAAGACTGCCGGCAGCGTCATCCGATTGAGCTTCGGGCCGGAGACCACCACCGACGACATCGATGCCTGTGCCGACGCCCTCCGGCGTCATCACGATACCCGCATGCCCATGCTGTAAGCAGGGCGCATCTGTTTTGATATTTTGATATAGAGAAAAGGAACCGGAACCCATGTTACGTTATCTCCGCCGCCCGCCTCTTTTCTATAAGAGGCTCTTTCTGCTGGCTCTGCCGCTGATCCTGCAAAACCTCATCACCACCTCTCTGGGCTTTGTGGACACCTTCATGGTAGGTCTGCTGGGCGACACCCAGCTCTCCGCCGTCACCGCCGCCAACGCCCCCATCTTTTTGGTGCAGGTCATCATCTTCGGCCTCATGAGCGGCCTGGCCATCCTGGTCAGCCAGTTCTGGGGCAAGGCGGACATGCCCGCCATCAACCGCTGCATGGGCATCGCCATGTACGCAGGCTTCACCATCGCCGCCTGTGCCGCCGCCGTGCTGTTCTTGTTTCCGGAGGCGGTGCTGTCCATGGTGACGGACAACGCCGTGCTCATTACCGAGGGCACGCCGTATCTTCGCATCGTGGGCATCTCCTACATTTTCAACGCCGTCAGCAGCGTGTATGTGAGCATGCAGCGCAGCGCGGAAAATCCCCTGTTCGGCATGCTGGTGTTCGCCACGTCCATGCTGCTGAACACCTTCTTGAACTACTGCTTCATTTTCGGCAACTTCGGTGCCCCCGCCCTGGGCGTCACCGGCGCCGCCATCGCCACGCTGACCTCCCGCATCGTGGAATTTCTGATCGTGGTGGTCTATGCCCTCCGCAGCCGCCGGGTGCCCCTCATGCCCCGTGCCCTGTTCTGCCCGGGCCGCGCCACCGTGCGCATCTATGTCAAGTACGCAACGCCCGTGCTCATCAATGAGACGTTCTGGGGCCTTGGCACCACCATGATGACCGTCATCATGGGCCACATGGCCATCAGCGCCGACACGCTGGCCGCCTACGCCATCATGGGCAATATCGACAAGTTCTCCACGGTCTCCTGCTTCGGTCTGGCCGGCGCCACCGCCGTCATCATCGGAAAGCGCATCGGCGAGGGTGCCTCCAAGGACGAGGTATACGATCTGAGCTGGTGTCTGCTGCTGGTGGCCCTGGGCCTTGGCATCCTCATCGGCGGCGTGCTGGCCGTGACGCTGCCCACGCTGTTCATTCCCTATCTCTACCCCCTGTTCTCCCTGTCCCCCACAGCCACAGAGGCGGCGGCCACCATGTGCATTGTCTACCTTTTGACCATGCCCCTCAAATCCTTTGATATCTCCAACATCACCGGTGTGCTCCGGGCCGGCGGCGATGCCACCATGGCCTCCATCATCGACCTGGTGCCTTTGTGGTGCGCGGCGGTGCCCCTGGCCGCTCTGGCCGCTCTGGTGCTGGACGCGCCCATGATCTTCGTGTGCCTGGGTCTGTACGCAGAGAACTTCTTCAAGTGCCCCTGGGGCATCATCCGCCTGCGCAGCCGCAAGTGGATCAACGACGTGACCAGGGGGCTTGACCTATGAGCTTTTTCTGCTGCCCCGTGTGCGGCGCGCCGCTGGAGCGAGCCGGCGGCGCCCTGCGCTGCGGCAAGGGCCACAGCTTCGATACCGCCCGGGAAGGCTATACCCACCTGCTGCCGCCCAACCGCAAGCACTCCGCCGCCCCCGGCGATGACAAGGGCATGGCGGCAGCCCGCCGGGCCTTTTTGCAGCGGGGCTACTATGCGCCTTTGCGCGACGCTCTGTGCGAGCTGGCTGTGCGCTATACCGGCCCCTCCCCCGCCGTGCTGGACGCAGGCTGCGGCGAGGGGTACTACACCGGCGGCATATACCGGGCCCTCCGGGCCGCGGGCAAGCAGCCCCGGGCCGCGGGCATCGATATCTCCAAATTCATCCTGCGCTATGCCGCAAAAGCAGAGAAGGACATCGAGTTCGCCGTGGCCTCCTCCTACCACCTGCCGGTGGCGGACAGGTCCGTGGATCTGCTGATCAACTGCTTTTCTCCTCTGGCGCTGGAGGAGTTTTCCCGGGTGCTTCGTCCCGGCGGCGCCTTTTTCTACGTGGTGCCCGGCCCCATGCACCTTTGGGAGATGAAGCAGGTACTCTATGACACCCCCTATCCCAATGAGGAAAAGGAGACGCCCTATCCCGGCTTTGCCTACCGGGAGATCGTGCCGGTTTCCGCTGTCATCACCCTCCCCGCTCAGGAGGATATCCACGCTCTGTTCCAGATGACGCCTTACTTCTGGAAAACGCCCCAGGCAGGGACGGCGCGCCTTTCGCAGCTGGAAACGCTCACCGTCCGCACGGAGTTTCGCATCCACGTGTTTACCAGAGAATAAAAAGAGTCCCGCGGCATCTGCCGCGGGACTCTTTTTTATGATACAGCAGCCTTTTCCCGCCGGTGCAGCACGGCGGGCACCGCGCCCACCACTGTGTCCACGCACCAGGCCAGCGGTATGACCAGCGCCGTCACCTCCGCCAAAAGCAGCAGCATGCCCCGCATGCCCACAAACTCCGGACGGTCCCGCAGCATGGTGAGGATCAGCACATGGCCGAAGTACACCGTCATGGAGTGGCGGGCCAGAAATGCCGTTACGGGCCGCAGCCACTTCAGCCGGGCTGCCAGCGGCGGCCACAGGGCAAATACCGCCAAAAGCACCAACGGCACATGGACGTTCAGCGGGCTCTTGATGGCCTCAATGTCCCCGGTGGCCTTGCTCTCCAGCACATACAGCCCCGTGAACACCACCGCCGCCGCGGCAATGACCGCTCTGTGCCGCGCCGCAAACCGCTGCAGGCGCCCAAGGTTTTCCCGGGTGGCCGCCATGCCCAGCACGAAGTAGAAAATCCATGTGGGGAACAGCTGCCACAGATAGGACCGCAGGAAACCGGGGATCACGGAAAAGCCCGCCCGCTGCAGCACGATCAGCTTTTCCACCCCATAGGTGATAAGAAACGCCCCCAGCAGGCACCACGGCGCCGACCGCTCCATCCACCGCCGCAGCAGCGGATAGAGAAGATAGAGCTGGAAGATAATGATCACAAAATACAGGTGGGGCGCCGCCTGCCCCAGTAAAAAGCGGCGGGCCAGGGCACCGGGCGCCAGGCTCTGGTGCTCCCACAGGGTATAGACCACCGTCCAGCACACATAGGGGATGCCCAGCTTCACCAACCGCCGCCGGTAAAATTGCCCGGCGGGCAGAGCTTTCCCCAGCCCCAGCGACGCGCCGGAGAGCAGCACGAACAGCGGCACGGCGAACCGGGCGGCCTGGTTCATGATATACGCCAGGTTCATCCCACCCAGCAAAAAATCACTGTCTGCCCCGATGTAGGGAGCGGTCACATGAATGGCGATGACCGCCAGCATGGACCATACCCGCGCCGCGTCCAGTTCCTCCACTTTCTTCACCAGGCATCTCCCCCTTTCCGTCTGGCCATGCAGCATGCCCGGAGACATTTTTTCCACAGTTCGACATGATATCATCCCTGCTGTGCTTTTTCAAGCCCGATGGGCCTGCCGCGCATTTGTTCAGCCGCCGTTAAAAACCGCCTGCTGGCCGCTCCCCATGCCGCCGGCAGGATTTCCCTGCCGGAAAGAGCGTTGACTCCATCTCCCGCCGGGAGTATGATAGGAGAAAGCCCCGGTATGGCCTGTGCCGCCGGGAAAACGGAAGGAGGGAAAAGGGGACGGACTCCGCGCGCCGCCGGGCGCGCAACCATGTGTATTTGAGAGGGGTAAGGTTTGTATGAAAAAGCTCTTTGGCAGTCTACCGTTTCGATTGATCCTGGGAATTTTCGTGGGCGTGGCGTGTGGTGCCGTCTTTTCGGAGAGCGTCATGAAAGTGGTCGTCACGCTGCAGTACATCATGGGCCAGCTCATCAACTTCTGTGTGCCGCTGATCATCATCGGCTTCATCGCGCCCTCCATCACCAAGCTGGGCGCCAACGCCTCCCGTCTTTTGGGCGTGGCCGTGATCATCGCCTATGTCTCCTCCATCTGCGCGGCCTTCATGAGCATGGGCGCGGGCTATGCCCTGATCCCCCACCTGTCCATCGACACCAGCGTGGCGGGCCTGAAGGAGCTGCCCGACGTCGTGTTCCAGCTGGACATTCCCCAGATCATGAGCGTCATGAGTGCTCTGGCGCTGTCCGTGCTGCTGGGCCTGGCGGCCACCTGGACCAAGTCCCAGCGTACCATCGACCTTTTGGGCGAGTTCCAGGCCATCGTGCTGGACATCGTCAGCAAGGTCATCATCCCTGTTCTGCCCTTTTATATTGCCACCACCTTCTGCAACCTCAGCTATGAGGGCATGATCACCCGTCAGCTGCCCGCCTTTTTGCAGATCATCCTCATCGTCATGGCCGGTCACTACATCTGGCTGGCGGTGCTGTATCTGCTGGCCGGCGCCTATTCCGGCAAGAACCCCTGGGAAGTCCTCCGCCACTACGGCCCGGCCTACCTGACCGCCGTGGGCACCATGTCCAGCGCGGCGACGCTGGCCGTCGCCCTGCGCTGCGCCGGTAAGAGCAAGGTGCTGCGGGAGGACATGGTCAGCTTCGGCATCCCCCTGTTCGCCAACATCCATCTGTGCGGCTCCGTGCTGACGGAGGTCTTCTTCGTCATGACCATCTCCCTGCTGCTCTACGGCGCCCTGCCCAGCATTGGCACCATGATCCTCTTCTGCCTGCTGCTGGGTATCTTCGCCATCGGCGCCCCCGGCGTCCCCGGCGGCACGGTCATGGCCTCCCTGGGCCTCATCACCGGCATTTTGCTCTTTGACGACGCCGGCACCGCATTGATGCTGGCCATCTTCGCCCTGCAGGACAGCTTCGGTACCGCCTGCAACGTCACCGGCGACGGCGCGCTGACGCTGATGCTCACCGGGTATGTGGAAAAGCACGGCATCCGGGACGAGAACCTCCAGTCCCCCATTTTGTAAGATCCCATTTCGCGGGGCCGCCTGAGCGGCCCCGCCTTTTTTGCGCAAAAAGCCGCCCCGTGCCGAAAGGCACAGGGCGGACTTTTTTTGTTGATTGGAGATATGCTCAGTAGCCGTAGATCATGGAGCGGTTGATGTCCGCCAGGCAGTGGGCACCGCACATGGCCATGGTGTCCGCCAGCTCAGCCTTGAGCTTTTCCACATAGATCTTCACGCCCTCGGCGCCGCCGCCGTAGACCATGTTCACGAAGGGACGGGCAATGAGCACCGCGTCGGCGCCCAGGGCCAGGGCCTTGAACACGTCCATACCGGTGCGGATGCCGCCGTCCACCAGGATGGTCATCTTGTCGCCCACGGCGTCCACGATGGCGGGCAGCACCTCGGCGGTGGCGGGGCACTGATCCAGCACACGACCGCCGTGGTTGGACACCACGATGGCGCTGGCGCCGGCTTCCAGGGCCTTCTTGGCGCCGGCAACGGTCATGATGCCCTTGAGGATGAAGGGCTTCTCCGCCCAGGCGACGATCTGCTTGAGCTCTTCCACGGTCTTGCTGCCGGCGGGCGGGGTCATGTTCTGCAGGAAGGGCAGACCCGCGGCATCGATGTCCATGGCGATGGCAAAGGGATCGGCGGTCTTGACCAGATCCAGCTTCTCCTTCACGGTCTCCATGTTCCAGGGCTTGATGGTAGGCACGCCGCAGCCGTGGGTCTTGATGAGGGCCTTGGCCGTGCCCTCCATGACGGCGGGATCGGTGCCGTCGCCGGTGAAGGCAGCGATGCCGGCCTCGGCGCAGGCAGGAACCAGGATGTCGTTGTACTGCAGGTCATCGTACTTGTCGCCGTAGTGCTTGGTGACGGCGCCCACGGGGGCCGCAAACACAGGGATGTCCACTTTCTGACCGAACAGAGTGAAGGAGGTGTCCACCGGCTTATTTTCGCAGATGGTGTCCATGTTCACACACAGCTCCTGCCACTTCTGGTAGTTACGGATAAAGCCGGTGCCGATGCCCTTGGCGCCGGGGCCGGGCACGGTATTCTTGCAGGCCAGACCGTTGCAGGTGGGGCAGGATTTGCAGTAGGGGCCCATGCAGGTGCGGGCCTGATCGAGTACTTCTTTGTATGTCATGACGATCTCCTCCAAATGATGTATTCCCCTATGAGGTAACATTTGCGTTCCCATTGTACTGCGAACCATGGAAAAAGGCAACCGCTTCCAAAAAAGATCCCCGTACAATCTAAGTGTTGATGGAAAGAAGTTCGTCAGTTTCACTAAATAGCAGCTCATCTCTTGACTTACAATAGATATATCAAGTATGCTTATCTTGACAAGAAACGATATTAGGGAAACCAAGCCATTCAAAAATGTGAAAGTGTGATACTGATGCTTAGTAGGCGTATAAAATCAGTAATTCCAATGCTTGTCTCTGTTTTTCTAATAACAGGGTGCGGAACCTCTGTTCAAGAAGATATTGATGGAGTCTATGTTTATGAAAAAGAGGGGTTTGGCGGCGAGTTTACTATCACGTTAAATAAAGATGGCACATTTCAATACTATGAAGGTGGACTCAGCAGTTCTCTTGGGAATGGAACGTGGACATTGGAAGATGATCTTTTGTGCATAACAGAGGAAAATGCACCACATCCCCGAACCAACTACTTTCTGGTGGAGGATGGCTGTCTGGTGTTTCAAGCGGAAGGTTCCGATAACTTTATATTTGTCACAGTCTTAGACAGCGAACAATTCAATGCCAGCGAAAGTTAACGAATAAAGCTCAGCTTATGAGGCTCTGCCAGCACAAGGTAGAGCCTCTTTTTGTGTCTCTAATGAATAAACCCAAATTAGACTAGGCTAATTCTACTTTTTTAGAAACACAGAGAGGAATAGAATAGTGCCAGTACTCGCAGCTAAGAGGGCCGTAATTCATCAGCATTGATTAAAAAAAGAAGCCTTATCCCAAATTGGATAGGTTCTCTTTGATTGCCTAACTTAACTTCCGTCAAAAGGCGGAGAATTTCAATTTTCCTTGAAATCAACACCTCCCTTAAACCGGGAGCAAAAAAGTTTGTCTGCGCCGCCAACGGGCGGAACCATTTTCCGCCATTCCCGTCTCTACTGTTGAAAGGGTCTTTCCACACCATAAAAAGGAGGATTCACCATGAAAAAGAAGGGTTTTGTCTGGGGGCTTATTCTGGTGCTGGCCGTGGGACTGCTCAGTGGCTGCGGCAGCAAGTCCGCCGCTTCCATGACGGAGGAGACAGCCGTGGCAGAAGCTCCGGCGGAAAGCTACAGCATGGACGCGGCGGCGGACTACGGCACCGGCAACGGCAGCATGATGCCCGCCGCAGAGGGCAGCGGGGAAACGAGCAGCGCGGTGCAGGGCTCCAAGCGCATCTATACCGCCACGCTGCAGCTGGAGACCACCAGCTTTGACGAGGCCGTCTCCTCCCTGACGGAGCTGGTGGACGGCAGCGGCGGCTGGGTGTCGTCTTCCTCCGTCAGCAATCACTCCAGCTCCTACCGCTACGCGGATCTGACCGTGCGGGTGCCTGTGGAGAAGTACCGGGATTTTCTCACCCAGGCAGGTGAGCTGTGTCACCTGCTCTACACCCAGGAGTATGTGGACGATGTGACCGAGGCCTATTACGACACCGCCGGACGGCTGGAGACCCAGCAGATCAAACTGGAGCGGCTCCAGAGCCTGCTGGCCCAGGCGGAGAAGATGGAGGATATCATCACCATTGAGTCTGCCATCTCCGAGACGGAGCAGATGATCGACAGCCTCTCCGGCACACTGCAGCACTATGACTCCCAGGTGGACTACGCCACCGTCAATATCTCCTTGCAGGAGGTGGGCAAGCTCTCCAACGTGGAAGAGCCCACCGCCACGCTGGGCGGGCGGCTGGCCGCCGCATTCACCTCCGGGTGCCGCAGCTTCCTCACCGCCGCAGAGGACCTGCTGGTGGCGCTGGTATACGGCTGGGTGTGGCTGGTGATCCTGGCCGCGGCTGTTATCGTGGTGGTGCGCCGATTGAAAAAGCGGGGCGTCCGGCTTCCCTCCCTGCGTCGAAAGGACCATGCATCCGACCATGACGCGCCCAAGGACGGTACGATTTGATATGCATAGAAAACGCCCGGGCCTGATGGCCCGGGCATTTTTTCAGTTGGTCAGGATGGTGTAGCCAACCGGTTCATACTGCCCATCCAGCAGCAGCACATAGGCATAGGTGGTCTTTCCATCGGAGCGCTCCGACGGCGCCAGCACATCCAGATCCTCCACAGATTTGCAGAACCGCTCCTTCCCCACGGACTGTTCCCGGCTCCAAAGGCCGTATTGCTGCACCGCCTGGCAGAAGTCGTCATTGTTGTTTAAATAGAAGTTATCGATGCACCAGGCCGCGCCGCTGCGCTCCACCTGCTCCGGGGCAATGTACTCCGGCAGCGACGCCTGAGAGAAGGCGTTTTTCTGCTGCTCATAAAGCCCGGAGAAGTCGTAGTCGCAGAGGGTGATCTCCATGCGCCAGCTGTCCCCGCCCAGATGGCGGGGCTGGCCGAAGAAATAGCCGCACAAGGTAGTCTCGTCGCTGTACAAAAGCAGCACCCGGAACGGGGCCCGGCCGCCCTGCACGGAAAACCGGCCGGAGGTCTGATTCATGGACCGCTCTCCGTCAGAGGCCACCAGCCAGGACACCTGGTCGCTGACTTTCAGATACTCCCCCACGCCGCCCAGATCAGGGGTTCCCCGAAACTCCATGGACCGGGCCTGGGGCACCACCTGCTGCACCTGCTCCAGCGTCACGGTACAGTACTCCCCGTCTGCCGTCAGGTCCAGCAACGCGCTGGTGCGGACGCCGGAGGGGCGGGGAAAGTCCATACCCTTCACCCGCTCCCCGTCTGTGACGGTCACATAGCCCATGTACTGCATGGCGTCGTCCAGCAGCAGATAGACCCGGGGCCGCTCCGCTGTGGCGTGCCGGGCGCTGTTGGGCAAATCGGAGATGGGCGCGCAGAACCGGCTGATGTAGGGCGAAGTTCCCCGGCTCCACAGGCTCTGGAGCCGCACCCGGTTGGTGAAGTCGTCGCTGCCGGAGAGCTGGGAAACCGGTTCGATGTAAAAGGCCGCGCCGCAGGAGTCCAGGTCGTACTGGGAGATCTCCGGCATCTGGGGCGCCGCCGTGTAGCCCACAGCCTGCTGTGCATAAAGGTCGGTGAAATCGTAGTCGCACAGGGTGATCTCCATGCGCCATTTCCCGCCGCCCAGGTCCTCCGGGGCGCCAATAAAGTAGCCGCACAGAGTAGTCTGGTCCCGGTAGAGCAGCAGCGTGAAGATATTGTCCTCTGTAAGATTCCAGGTGGCAGAGGTATACCCCCCCTGTTGTGTTCCCTGAGAGGCCACCAGCCAGGCCATGTGGAAACTTTCAGCCACATACGCCTTTACATCGCCGCCCAGGTCCGGCGCATAGCCCTCAAAGTTGAAAAAGGACGTCTCCGGCACCACCTGGCGCAGCAGCTCCTCCGTGATCTCGCAGTTTCCGTCGCTCTTTTCCTCCAGGATCAGATCCACGGAGCCGGTGGGGGTGATATCGCCGTCCCCGCTGACCTGCCCGCCGCTGCCGGTGGAGTCCATCATGGTGTAGCCCAGCAGCTGATGGTCGCCGTCCAGCAGCAAAAAGCAGCGCCACCGGTCGTCCCGGGGCAGCCGGTCCCGCAGCCGGTCCATCTCCCGGCTGTGCTTTTCCACATACGGAGAGGTGTACTCCGCCCACAGGTGATAGGCCTGGGAATCGCCCGGCAGCAGCGTGGGACCCCGGCCGGTATTATAGCCGGTGAGGAAGTATTTGGCACCGGAGTCCTCAATGTCCTCCGGAGCGATGTAGTTTGCAAAGGTCTCGTCCCGCTGGGCATCGAACAGAGCCATCTGCTCTTCATAGAGGGCCGTGAAATCGTAGTCGCAGAGCGTCACCTGCAATTGCCACGTCCCGCTGCCCGCCTTTTCCGGCACGCCAACGGCGTGTCCCATCAGGTGGGTGTTGCTGTCAAAGAGCAGCAGGCACAAAGGGCTGTCCGGGTCATCGTTGGCATTGAAGCTGCCCCACTCCCCCTGGGAGCCCTGCTGGCCCCGGCTGGTGACCAGCTGGGCCATCTGGAAGCTGTCGATCAGGTAGGTATCAATGTCTCCGCCCATGTTGGGCGTCCCCTCCAGGTTGATGTACTCCACCTCCGGGAACTGGGCTTGCACCAGCTCCGTGGAGACAATGCACACGCCCTCGTCGTTCTCTTCCACGGTAAAGGTCACCGTCTCCCCGTCGCCGGGGGCGGTCACATGCAGCTCCTCCGCACCGAAGCCGGGGAGGCCACCGCCGCCCAGTTTGGGCAGCAGGACCACAGCTGCCGCGATGACCACCACCGCCACAGCAAGGATCGCCGCGATCTTACCGCGCTTTTTCCCCGCGCCGGGCTTTTCTGTCTGACCGGAGGCAGCAGCTTCCGCCCCAGCGGTAGGCGCCGCCTTTTCCGTGTGGAGCCGGGAACGGACCGCCTCCATCCGCTGTCGGGCCGCCTCACGGCGCGCTTGTGCCCGCTCCCGGGCCTCTTGTGCCCGGCGTTCCCGCTCCCGGGCCTGGCGAGCCGCCTCATCCAGCTGTGCCTGGCGTACCGCCGCAAGGCCCGCGGCGGTGGCCAGACGCGCGGCAGTCTCCTTTTGACAGCCGCAGCGGTGGCACGTTGTCTCTGCGTCGCGGTTCACGCCGCCGCAGGCGCAGTACCAAAGGCCCTGGCCGCTCCAGTAGGCGTACCGGCTGCTGGGAAGTCCCCGGCTCAGCGCCAACAGCGACGCATCCCCCACCGCTTCATCCAAAGCGGTAAAGGCCGGCAGGCTCTCCCACCGGGCGTCCTCCGCCGCCGTCCACTCGGTCCCGTCCGCAAAGGAAGCGGACACCAATCGGACCTCCATGCACTGTGCCTCGCTCCAGGGCAGCACCACCGCCGTGTACTGTCCAAAGGCCTGTCCGCGGACCGCCTGCAAATCCTGATATGTAAAGACCGTCGCCGCCCCGCCCACATCCGGGCAGCAGACCGATACCGTCAGCGCAGTGACCATGCGCGGGTCCACGCTTTTCCATTTCAGCTGAGCCACCAGCCGGGGCGACCTGGTGTCTTCCAGCAGTACGCCGGCCGCCAGCACCAACGGCGCGCCGTCTGTATACAGCCGCTGCGGCAGCGCAAAGCGCCGGATATAGCGATCACTCATGGTGCCCCTCCCATCAAAGCTCCGGCAGCTCGTCGGGGTTGGTACGCTCCGCGTTGTGATCGGGCACCGGCACAGCCGCGCCCTCGGTTTTCACAGAGGCCACGCCCTCCTTGCGGATGGCGTGCACGTCCGCGGTCATCTGGCCGAAGGCATACAGCGGCCAGGTGCCTGCCGCCAGAACGAGGGCGCTCACCACCGCGATCAGGCCGCTGAGGAGCAGCGATGCGGCGCTGAAATAAGGCGGGATCAATCCGAACAGCTGCAGCAGCAAAATCACGATGCTCAGTGCCATCACCGCCACGCCCAGCAATCCCAGGATCAGATAGATCAGGCCGCAGATCTTGGCCACCAGCTGGATCTTTCCGCCCACGTCGCTGTAAAAGCCGTGGACAAAGCCGGAAAAGCCCCGGCGGTACTTGTCGCCGTCCACCTTCCAAACCTTGGGCGGCGCCTCCCGGCATTCCATGGCCAGGTTCACCAGGATTAGGCCCAGGGGCAGCAGGATCACCGTGATCAGGTTTCTAAAAAGGCCCGGGTTTCCCTGACCGCCTATCTGAAAATATTCCACCAAGAAGTCGAGCTCAATCACTTCCGCCCAGACTGCGTTGGCGCCAGCCAGAGCCGCCGCAATGGCACTGATCAGCGGCATCGACCGCTTCCCCACCGGGCGGTTCCAGGTAAAGCCCACAGCGCCCAGCAGCATCATCAGCTCCGCTCCAAACAGCAGCGCCGCCATGGGCGTCCGGCTGCCTATTCCGCTGTCGGAGTACATGGCCACCTGCCGCAGTACGAACAGCATCCGAAGCTGGCAGGCCAGCAGCAGTGCAGAAGCCGGCAGAACATGCTTGTCCCGGTCGCCGCGCACCAGCAGCACGCCCGCCGCAATCACCAGCAGCGGCCAGAGCAGCTCCAGCAAACGCACCTCAAACGACTCCATCATAAAGAGATTGGCAAGGTCCATCAGGCCATCCGCCAGCACCAGCAGCGCGCCCACCAGACACAAGGTCCCGGCAGCAGGGACGGAGCGGTAGCGCACGCCCGGCGACATCTGTGCCCGCTCCTCCCGGGAGGCAGGCATAAACGTCTCCGCCTCCACATTGCCGCACAGCAGGATCGCTCCAACTGCCGCCAAGACCGTAGGAACCATTCGGATGAGAAGATAGCGGATGCTTTGCAGGCACAAAAGGGCACTGAGCACCGCCAGTACCGTGGCCACCAGATTCAAAAGCGGCATGCGGAAGCGATCCGGCAAAGATCCAGGGACTTTATTCCAGGATACGCCCTGCGCCGAAACCACCCAGGCTGCCAGAGACACCAGCAGTACCACCTGGTTTGTCTGCGCAGCAGCACCCAGCAGCGCCAGAGCTCCGCCGATCATCCAGTTCGCTCTTTTGCCCTTGGCAGTCAAAAGCAGGACACCGCCTACGATCGTCAGCAGGCTTAAAAAAAGTGTGATCCGGGCGTGGTAATCCACCAGCACCATGTCCAGCAGCTGATCGGTCACCGGCCCCGCCATCAGAAGTATGGCCGACGCTTTCAGCATCCCGCCCTGCCGGGGCACGCCCCGGACTCGCTCTTTTAATGGTTTTTGTTCCATAAAAACGCCCTCCATTTCCAATGCATGTATTAAAATACAGCAAAAATATCCAAAATAAACTATATGACTTTTTCATTGAAAAAGCAATGTGCCGGCTGCATCCGCCTGGAAATCCACGTCCGGGCGCAGGAAAGAGCATCCGGCGGATCTGCCTGAAAAAACTCTCCGGGTATACAAAAGGAACACCAGCCTATGGCTGGTGTTCCTTCGTCTTGTCCGTAAAGTATAGATGCCAAACTATGTGAACACACATACAGCAATTGACCTATTTGCAAAGGTAGCACAGTACTCCGAAAAAGCAAGCACCAATAATATTAAGCCAAAATACATAAGGGTATTTCTTCTTTATACGGTCAAACGATGTTCTGCACTTCACACGTCGTGCAGACCGGAGTAAACGAGAAAAGGAGCAGCAAGAGCCGATGCTGAAAATGCAGCACAAAAAGCGGCAACCCCAAAAGTCTGACATCCCACAGCGATCATGGAACGCAGTACACATCTGTTGCTTTCACAAAGCTTCTTCAAAAGTACGGCGTTAAACAGTCCTTTTCCGCTGCTGGTCGCCCTCATGACAATGCAGTTGCTGAATCCCTTTTTGCCACATTCAAAAAAGAAGAGGCATACCGCGGAGAGTATACCTCAGAACGAAGTTTTTGCAAGAGTGTTGAGCAATTTGTCCGATACTACAATGAGGATCGTCCTCACTAAACGCTAAAGTATCAGACACCGCAAGCTTTTGAAGAAAAGTATTATGCCGGTTCTGTTGAAAACGCGCGTTCAAATAGCGTCACAGAGCAAAAATAACACTTTTGATTTTGCGATTTTTGAAAAGCCATAGCTAAACTATAAGAAAAGAACGCCTTGTGGTTACAGGGGTTTCTTTTGTCTTGTCCGCAAAGTATAGATGCCGGACAAGACTGGGCCCCGCAGGTTGGGGCGGCGCGTTTGCGCCGTACGAGTGTTTTGGCCGCAGGCCAAAACCTCGGCGCAGGCGGAATTCATTTCCGCCGAGCATTTTAAAATCTCCAGGTATCCAAAAAGAAACACCAGCCTGTTGGCTGGTGTTTCTTTTTGGAGGTGACACCCGGATTTGAACCGGGGAATCAGGGTTTTGCAGACCCTTGCCTTACCACTTGGCTATGTCACCATCTTTTCTATATTATATGCGAACTTTTCAAAAAAGTCCACACTTTTTTTAGATTCCGATGCCCACACTTTCGTGTGGGCATCGGATTGGAGCGGGCAACGAGGCTCGAACTCGCTACCTCCACCTTGGCAAGGTGGCGCTCTACCAGATGAGCTATGCCCGCAGGTGGTGCCCAGAGCCGGAATCGAACCAGCGACACGTGGATTTTCAGTCCACTGCTCTACCAACTGAGCTATCTGGGCAAATCTTTTTCCGCGCCGAAGCGGCGCGGGTGGGGAATTGCAACCCCAAAGGGTACCCACGAGATGGAATCCACCTCGTGGGAGATGGCGACCCGGAACGGGCTCGAACCGTCGACCTCTAGCGTGACAGGCTAGCGTTCTAACCAACTGAACTACCGGGCCATATCAATATGGTGGGAACAACTGGACTCGAACCAGTGACCCCCTGCTTGTAAGGCAGGTGCTCTAACCAGCTGAGCTATGCTCCCCGATTGCCGCACTCGTCAGACGGCAAAAGTTATTATACTGAAAGAGGCCCGATCTGTCAACCCTTTTTTGAAATTTTTATTCTTTTTTCTTCATGTCATCCAGAAGCCCTTGCAGCTGTTCATGTGTAAAGGTCTGAACATTGTCACAAAACTGGCAGGTAAGCTCTGCGCTGCCCTGTTCTTCCATCAAGCTGCGCAGCTGCTCCGGCCCCAAGCTGATGAGCGCCCGCTCCATCCGTTCCCGGCTGCAGTAGCAGCGGTACTCGATGGGGCTGGTCTCCAGGATCTCCAGTTCAAAGTCTGAGAGCACCTGGCACAAAATCGCCTCCGGGTCATCGTTCTTTTGAAGCAGGCCGGTGACGGACCCGGCAGCCATGACGCCGCCCTCCACCTTGGTGATCACGTCCTCCCCGGCACCGGGCAGCAGCTGGATGAGGTAGCCGCCGGCAGCCAGCACGCTCTGGTCACGGTCCACCAGCACGCCCAGGCCACAGGCCGTGGGGATCTGCTCCGACTCCACAAAGTACGCCGCCAGATCCTCGGCGATCTCGCCGCCCAAAAGGCCCACGCTGCCCACATAGGGCTCTTTCATATGCAGGTCCCGGATGACTGTCAGTGTGCCCTCGCTGCCCACTGCAGCGCCCACATCCAGCTTGCCGTCGGGCCGCAGAGGGAGATCCACCGCCGGGTTGTCCACTGTGCCCCGCACATTGCCCTCGTTGTCGGACACGGCCAGCACCGTGCCCAAGGGCCCGCCGCCCTTGATCTGCAGCGTGACGCTGGCTCCGTCGCCCTTGAGGGCATTGCCCATCATGGACGCGGCCGCCAGGGTGCGCCCCAGAGCCGCGGTGGCCACCGGCAGCGTCTTATGGATCTGCCGGGCACGCTCCGTCAGATCCCGGGTGGACACCGCCACCGCCTTTACAAAGCCATCCTTGCTGATGGCCCGAACCAATCTGTCTCCCATTATTCAAATCCTCACTTTTCCTCTTTTGCCAGTGGCTTTCCGGCCCGGATGATCCAGCGGTCCTCATCCTCCCGGGGCACACGCATGGTCAGATCCCCCGTTACGGTGATCTTCTCAAACCCGGCCTCTTCCAGCCATGATTGCAGCTGTTCCCGGCTCCAGGCCCGCTCCCGGTGCTCTTCAAACGTCCGCTCCCACGCTCCGTCCGGCCGCAGCTGGAACAGATCCACCTGGTAGGTGCACACCTGGGTGCGCTGGGAGAAGAACGTCCGCCACACGCAGCAGGTCTCCTCCGTCTCATCCATATAGATCTGCCCGTCCATCCGCCGGAGCTTATAGGGGGTGTTCACATCAAAGAGGAACTGCCCGCCGGGCCGCAGCCAGCGCCACACCCGCCGGAACGTCTCACGCACATCCTTCTCCCGGGTGAGATAGTTCAACGAATCCAGGGTGGAGACCACCGCGTCCACCGGCTCCGCCAGGCGCAGCCGGGTCATATCCTGGTGCAGGAACAGCGGCATCTGCTCACCCAACGCCGCAGCCTTCCCCGCCGCCTGGGTCAGCATCTCCTCCGATCCGTCCGTGGCGATGACCTGATACCCCCGCTGGGCCAGCAGACAGGAGATGGTGCCGGTGCCGCAGGCCAGGTCCAGCACCGAATGGACGGGGATGGCGCTCTTTCGCAGCAGACGTTCCAAAAAATCGGCCCGTTTGCGGTAGGATGCATCCGCCATCAGGGCGTCATAGCTGGCGGCCAGTGCCTCATAGCTGCTCATTGCTTCTTCTCTTTCATCCGGGCAAACAGCTTTTCATACGCGCCGGTGCCGTAGCTGAGGGAGCGGTTGACCCGGCTGATCGTGGCGCTGGACGCCCCGGTGCGCTCCAGGATCTCATTATAGATCATCCCGTCGTTGAGCAGCGACGCCACCTCGAACCGCTGCTCCATGGCCCGCAGCTCGGAAACCGTACAAAGATCCTGGAAAAATTCATAGCACTCCTGCTCGTCCTTCAGCATCAAAATCGCCTTGTACAGCTGATCGTTCTTTTCTTTTTTCCCGATCTTGACCATATCTCGTACCCTTTCTTTGTTCTTCTGACGATTTTGCCGGCATCAGCCGGCTTCCTGTATTTTAACATTCTACTGCGTGAAAGTAAATAGGGCGGCAGGCAAAATTTTTTATACTTTAAAGTGCGGAGCCGCACCACATGGTGTCCCGTCACATAGGCTGGGGCAAAGGGATTTTGGAGGACAGGAGCGTCGTGCCTATGAACAAGAAGCTTACTTATTTGGAGACGGAGCCGCTGACTGCGGAGCGGGAGTGGGTATCGGACGGCATGGCGGTACTGCACGCCTCCGTCCGGGTACCCCGGCCGGTGCCGTCTGCCGGCGGGGTCTTCCGGCGGGTGCGCCGGTACTACCAGCTGCAGTGCCAAGCTTTTTTCCGATACTGTCAGCGGGAACTGCTGCCCCAGGCCGCGGCGGAATATGCCGCTGCCCTCGCCTGCAGCCGGCCGCTGCCGGATTTCCACGCGGAACTGGACTATCGCGTCACCTATAACGAGGGCGGCCTGTGGAGCCTCTATACCCAGTCCCGGGAGGTGGGGCCCGGCGGCACATTTTTGGTGCGGCGGGGAGATACCTGGGACCTGGGCGCCGGGTACCCGGTGCCATCTGCCAGCTTTTTCTCCGGTGGGCTGCGGAAGACACTGCTCTCCGCGGCAGAAGTCCAGATACAGCGCCGTCAGGCTGCGGGAGCCGGTGTCTGGCGGGAGGACTGGCGGCGCGGGCTGCGCCGCTACTACAACCCTGCCAACTACTATCTGACGGAAGACGGCTTTGCTTTTTTCTACCCCATGCTTTCCATCGCACCCGCCTCCGCCGGCATCCCCGTGTTTCTTTTGCCTTACAGCGATGCGGCGGGACGGCCGCAGGTAAAATAAGAATCCCCCGGCGCCGAAAGCGCCGGGGGATGGGATCAGTTCTTTTTTACATAGTCCACATGGAGCAGCTGGTGAGTGCGGTCCTTCAAAGACCCGGAGAGCATCTCGCAGACGATGGGGTTGCGCTCCGAGCGCTTGATGAGCGCCGTCCGGTCCGCCTCATAGAGGCCCGCCGCCCGCTGCCGCTTGACGGGGATCAGCCCGTAGGGCTGGCCTGCGCCGCCCACGCAGCCGGTCTTGCAGGTCATGACCTCCACCAGATCGTAGTACGCCCGGCCCGCCTCAATGTCCGCCAGGAGCCGTTTCGCGTTCACCAGACCGTGCACCACGGCAATGTGCAGCACCCGGTCTCCCACCGGCAGCACTACCTCCCGGATGGTGTCCGTCCCACGTACGCCGGAGAACTGGATGGCCTGGAGGGTGTTTTTGGATTTGTCCTCCACGATCCGGCGGGCCACTGCCTCCGCCACGCCGCCGGTGGTGCCGAAGATGGTGGCGGCTCCGGTGCCCATGCCGAAGGGCAGATCCGGCGCCTCTCCCTCCAGCTCGTCAAAGCGGATGCCGGACTCCTTGATCATCATGATGATCTCCTGGGTGGTCAGCACCAGGTCCACATCGGGCACTCCGTCATGGCAAAACTCCGGCCGCTGTGCTTCCATTTTCTTGGCGGTGCAGGGCATGATGGCCACATGATAGGTCCTGCGCCCGTCCTGGGCATCCTTTTCCTTGTACTGGTCCTTCAGCACCGCAGCGAACATCTCCATGGGAGATTTGCAGGTGGACACGTTTTTCAGATACTTGGGATCCTCGTTTTCCAGATACTTGATCCACGCAGGGCAGCAGCTGGTAAACATGGGGAACGGACCGCCCTTCTGCAGCCGCTCCAGAAACTCCGCTGACTCCTCCATGACCGTCAGGTCCGCGCCGAACGTGGTATCATACACCTCGGCGGCGCCCATCATCTTCAATGCGGAGACCAGCTTGTTCATGGCGTTGACGCCGGGGGCCATGCCAAACGCCTCGCCCACCGCCACACGGACCGCCGGGGCGATCTGGAACACCACCCGCTTGTTTGCGTCATAGAGCGCCCGCCACGCCTGGCCGATCTCGTTTTTCACCGTGACGGCACCGGTGGGACACGCCGCCGCGCACTGGCCGCAGCTGATACACGCCGTGGCGTCCAGCTTGCGGTCGAACGCAGGACAGACCATCAGATCGCTGCCCCGGTGGGCAAAGTTCAAAATGCCGACCCCCTGCATCTCCTCGCATACCCGCACGCAGTCACCGCAGAGGATGCACTTGTTGGGGTCCCGCACCACCGCCGGGGAGGATGTGTCCTTTTCATAGTGGGGACGGGTGTCCGCAAACCGCACATGACGCACTCCGAACCGAAGTGCCAGCTCCTGCAGGCGGCAGCTGCCGCTTTTTTCGCAGGTGGTGCAGTCCCGGCAGTGGGAGGAGAGCATCAGCTCCAGGATCATCCGCCGGTGCTTCAAAAGCCGCGCGGTGTTGGTACGGATCTTCATGCCGTCCCGGGGCTCCATGGAGCAGGAGGCATCGATCTTGCCACGCTCGTCCTCCACCACGCACATGCGGCACGCACCGTACACAGAAAGCTCCGAATAGTAGCAGAAGGTGGGCATTTCGATGCCGGCCTTGCGGATGACCGCCAGCACGTTCTTCTCCCCGTCGAAGGGGACACGCTGGCCGTCGATATACATGATTCCCTTTGCCATCTCTCAGCCCTCCTTTGCCGCCGTAATGGCGCCGAAGGGGCAGCTGCCCACGCATGCGCCGCAGTTGATGCATTTTTCCCCATCGATGGTATGCGCCTGCTTGGGCGCGCCGGAAATGGCCTCCATGGGGCAATTCCGACGGCATTTGCCGCAGCCCTTGCACAATTCCGGGTCGATGACCGGATGCGGCTTTTCCCGGTTGCAGATGGGACAGTGATGGTCCACCACGTGGGCCAGGTACTCGTTGCGGAAATACTTGAGGGTGCTCTGCACCGGCTTGCAGGCACTCTGCCCCAGGCCGCACAGGGCCGTGTTGGTAATGGTGTCCGCCAGCTCCTCCAGAAGCTCCAGGTCCTCCAACGTGCCCTTGTTGTCCAGGATGCGGTCCAGGATCTCCAGCATGCGCTTGGTGCCCTCCCGGCAGGGCACACACTTGCCGCAGGACTCGTTCTGGGTAAAGCGCATGAAGAACCGGGCAACCTCCACCATGCAGGTGTCCTCGTCCATGACCACCAGGCCGCCGGAGCCGATCATGGCGCCGATGCTCTTGAGGGAATCAAAATCCAGGGGCAGGTCCAGATGTTCTTTACTGGCCGTGGTGGCGCCGCCGGAGGGGCCGCCGATCTGCACGGCCTTGAAGGCCTTGCCGCCCCGGATGCCGCCGCCGATGTCAAAGACCACCTCCCGGATGGTGGTGCCCATGGGCACCTCGATGAGGCCCGTGTTCACCACGTTGCCCGTCAGGGCGAAGGCCTTGGTGCCGGGGCTGGTTTTGGTGCCGATGGAGTGGTACCACTCCACGCCGTTGCGCACGATCAGCGGCACATTGGCAAAGGTCTCCACGTTGTTGAGCACCGTGGGCTCGGCCCAGAGGCCGTGTTCGATGGTGCGGGGCGGCTTGACCCGGGGCATGCCCCGGTTGCCCTCGATGGAGGCCGTCAGGGCACTGCCCTCACCGCAGACGAACGCGCCGGCGCCCCGGTTCACGTGGATGCGGAAGGAGAAGTCCGTACCCATGATACGTTCGCCCAGAAGGCCGTACTCCTCCGCCTTGGCAATGGCGGATTTGAGCCGGCTCACCGCCAGGGGGTACTCCGCCCGCACGTAGATATAGCCCTCGTCGCTGCCAACGGCCAATCCCGCGATCATCATGCCCTCCAGCACGCTGTGGGGATTGCCCTCCATGATGGAGCGGTCCATGAACGCACCGGGGTCGCCCTCGTCACCGTTGCACACCACATATTTCTTTTCCGACTTCTGGCGCCGGGCGCCGTCCCACTTCCGGCCCGCGGGGAATCCGCCGCCGCCGCGGCCCCGGAGCCCGGAGTCCAGGATCGTCTTGCAGATCTCCTCGTCGGTCATCTCGAAGAGTGCCTTTTCAAAGGCGGCGTAGCCGCCCTTGGCGATGTACTCCTCAATGTCCTCGGCGTCACTGCTGCCGCAGTTTTCCAGCACCACCCGGTGCTGTTTTTTATAAAACGGGATGTCCTCCTGCCTCGGATACGCCACGCCGTCCAGATGATAGACCAGCCGGTCGATGATCTCACCGCCCAGCACGGTCCTTTCCAAGATCTCGTGGCAGTCCTCCGGCTTTACATGGATGTACATGATGCCCATGGGCTCGATGTGCACCAGAGGGCCCATTTCGCAAAAGCCGTGGCAGCCGCTCATCTTCACATGGAGGGCCTGCTCCGCGTCCGTGTCGTGCTTGAGGCCCACATACACCTCAAGCCCCCGCTTTTCACACTCGGCCTTGATGTTTTCGTAGATCTTCATGGCACCGCCGGCAATGCAGCCCGTGCCCGCGCAGATAAGCACGGAGGGCACCTGGCGGCTTTGCCGCAGCGCGTTGCGGGCATTGGCCTGAAAGACATGGAAGCTGTCCCGCGTCAGTTTCGTCCGCATCATTCCGCCTCCTCCTTCCGCATCTGCTCCAGCAGCGCCAGCGCCGCCTCCGGTGTCATTTTCGCGTGGACCTCACCGTCGATGGTCATGACCGGCGCCAGGCCGCAGGCGCCCAGGCATGCCACCGTCTCCAGGGTGAACATGCCGTCTGCCGAGGTCTTTTTCTTTCCCGTCAGCCCCAGATAATCCCGGATGGCATCATAGATTGGCTGGGACTTGCGCACATGACAGGCCGTCCCCTGGCACACCTTGATGATATGCCGGCCCTTGGCCTCCAGGGAGAAGTTTTCGTAAAACGTGGCGACGCTGTATACCTTCGCCGTGCTGATGCCCAGCTTTTCCGCGATCAGCGTCAGCGCCTCCTCGCTCAAATACTTGTACTCGCTTTGGATCTCCTGCATGATGGCGATCAGATTGCTCTGCGCACAGCCGAAGCTGTCGATGATCTGACTCGCCCTGGTCAGTTCGTCGGTCATGGCTCGTCTCCTTTTTTGAATATGTCCCTCATAAAAAAACGTATATTTCTCCCCAGGAAACAGTATAGCGCAGTCCATTTTCTTCTGTCAAAATGTTTTTCATTTTTGTGTACTCAAACGTTTTTTCTCTGTTTTATTTATTAAAAAAGTCAAAAATGCAGCCGCCCCAAAGCGGAGCGGCTGCGAATTCTTATCAACTTCTTAACTTGCTTTATCAGCTTTCTTCTTGTGCACCACCCGCACCACCATGCTCGTCAGGGCAAACAGCGCGATGGCGTTGGGGATGACCATCAGCTGGTTGAACATGTCGGAAAGGCCCCACACCAGGTCGCTGGAGGTGACGGTCCCCAGGAAGATGAACACCAGGGCAATGACCGTGTAGACAGTGGTGGACTTGCGGCCGAAGAGATACGCCACGTTGATCTTACCGAAGAGATTCCAGCCCAGGATGGTGGAGAAGGCGAAGAAGAACAGGCAGACGGCCACGAACTTGGCGCCCAGGCCCGCGCCCATGACGGTGCCGAAAGCGGTCTGCGCCAGGTTGGTATTGTTGAGAGTCTGCGCCACCGCGTCAGTATAGCCGGCGGCCAGAGGGCCATCCGCCGTGTACAGGGTGGAGATGATCACCAGGGCGTTGAGCGTCAGCACCACGAAGGTATCGATGAACACGCCCACCATGGCCACCACGCCCTGCTCATGGGGATCTTTCACATTGGCCAGTGCATGGGCATGGGGGGTGGAGCCCATACCGGCCTCATTGGAGAACAAGCCGCGCTTGGCGCCCTGGCTGATGGCGATCTTCAGTGCGGCACCCAGGCCGCCGCCGATGATGGCGTTGGGGGCAAAGGCATAGCGGAAGATCATGCCAAAGGTGGCAGGCAGGTACTGGATGCGCACCACCAGCACCACCAGGCCGCCCAGGAGGAACACAGCCGCCATGATGGGCACCAGCTTCTCGGTAACGGCCGCCAAACGCTGCACGCCGCCCAGGAAGATCACCGCGCAGATGACCACCTGCACCACGCCCACGATCCAGGCAGGGATCCCGAAGGCCGTCTCAAAGGTGGAGCCGATGGAGTTGGACTGCACCATGCAGCCGAAAAAGCCCAGAGCCAGGATGATGGCCACGGCGAAGAAGCCCGCCAGGAACTTGCCGAACGCGCCGGTGAAGGCGGTGGTGATGTAATAGACGGGACCGCCCTGGATGTTGCCCTGTTCGTCCTTCACCCGGGTCTGCTGGGCCAGCGTGGCCTCTGCATAAATGGTGGCCATGCCGAAAAAGGCGATGATCCACATCCAGAAAATAGCGCCGGGTCCGCCGGTGAGGATGGCGCCGCTGGCGCCGACGATGTTGCCGGTACCCACCTGGGCGGCAATGGCCGTGGCCAGGGCCTGGAAGGAGCTCATTCCGCTTTTGTGCTTGGCGCCGTTGAGCGAAAGGCTCCCGAACACCCGGCGCATGCCCTCACCGAAGCAGCGCACCTGCACAAAGCGGGTCTTGATGGAGAACCACAGTCCCACGGCGATCAGCAGCACCACCAGAATGTAGTCGGACAAATAGGTATTGACGGTTTGTACGATTTGAAGCAGCATAGTGTTTTCCCTCCCGAAATACAAAAAACGGAACGGCTGAACGACCAGCCGCTCCGAAGAAGAAAACACAAAGAACCGTACACGGACACCCCTGCCCGTCACGTCCCACTCTGTCCTTTTACCTGAGAGATTCAGCGGCCAGGCCGCCTTGCACCTTCGGTACCCGTTTTCCGGGCTTCTCCAGAGCCACATCCATCCATAGTCCTCACCCGAACCCGGGCGCCTGAGAGTTTCACTCCTTCGGCAGGCTTGCGCCGTTCCCCTACGGACTTCGTTTGCCGTTATCCAATTTTTCCTTACCTTACCACGGACGCCTTCCGTTGTCAATTGCATTTTTTAACAATTTGTTTTCAGATTGAGGACGAATATTTTCTGTCCGCGGACTTTTCCGGGGCACATACGCAAAGGAGGCCGCCTGAAGGCAGCCTCCTGCTTTGCTCAATAGAATGTGTGGATGTAGTCCAGTACGTCCTGACGGGTGCCCTGGAAGGGGCCGGGCGTCTCCATTTTCAGGGAGACCAGCGCCGTGCAGTATTGCAGGGCCTCGGCCACGCCGGCGCGCTGGCGCTCGGTGATGTAGCCGGCAAAGGTGGTATCGCCCCGGCCGGTGCGGCCGGAGAGGTTCCGGGCCTTGATGGGGCAGGTATAGATGGCCTTGCCGTCGTAGGCCAGCACCTCGGTATTGTGGGTGATGAGCACCTCCTTGGCGCCCCAGCTGTGCAGCAGCCGGGCAGCCTCTGCCCGGTCCGTCAGTCCTGTGAGGATCTCCGCCTCGGCAGCGTCGGTCTTGAGATAATCGATGACCGGCAGATACTCCTTCTTCTCCGCCCAGTCGTGGAAGGCCATGGTCTTGTCGGCTTCCACATGGCGCAGCAGGCACTGCACATCCACGGCCACCTTGCCGTGCTTGGCCGCCTCGGCAAACAGGGCGCCGTCGAAGTCGCCGAATACAAGGCCCGCGAAGTGATAGATCTTTGTATCGATATCGGGAAGCTCGTCGAAACGGAACGGGTCGCACACGCCCATGGAGGTGCAGGCGCGCTTTTCCTTGTCCGCAGTGAAATACTGGTTGCGGATGGAGCAGGTAGCTGCCGAGGGCTTCCAGTACACATCCGCGCCGGAGCCGGCAAAGCGCTCTTCCACATTGGCATCAGCGGGGTTCAGCTTGGTGAAAATAGCCGTGCGGTTGCCGCTTTTGGCGGCAGCAAAGCCGGACGCCACCACCGCGCCGCCCACTTCCTTGCGTTCATTGCCCTGATAGTCGATATTGTGATCCAGTGAGACCGGTCCGATGACCAGCACATCGTATTCTTTTTTCATGTTTGGAGCTCCCTTCCCTTTTTTGATACGGTACGGTTCCTTTGCTGATTATACCATTGTTTTTCCCCCGCGTAAAGTCCGGCCCTTACAGCTCCTCCACCGAGGCCACGCCGTCCACCGCGTGCAGGTCCGCCAGCAGCTTTTCCACCTTGCATTTCTTGTTCAGCCGCAGGGAGAAAATGGCGCAGGCATTGTGCTTTTCGCTGCCGGCGGAGCGGGTGATCTCCAGGTTCAATATCTTCAGATTCAGCTCCCGGAACAGGCGCAGCACCTCCTCCAGGCAGGCTTTGTTGGCATACTCCATGTAGAGATTGATCTCCGGGGCGTGGTCCAGGATGCGGTATTCCAGCTTGGAAAAAAGCATTTCCGCCGCCAGGATCAGCAGCGTTGCGAAAATGCCGCCCTCGTAGAAGCCGCCGCCCAGAGAAAGGCCGATGATTGCGGAGGCCCACAGCCCCGCTGCCGTGGTCAGGCCCTTCACCCGCTGGCGGCGGGTGACGATGATGGTGCCCGCGCCGATGAAGCCGATGCCCGCCACCACCTGGGCGCCCAGCCGGGCCATATCCGTAAAGTAGTGCATGTTCAGATACAGGTACTGGCTGGTCAGCGTGGTCATGGCCGCACCCAGGCAGATGAGGATATGGGTGCGGAAGCCCGCCGGGCGGCGCTTATACTCCCGCTCGATGCCGATGATGCCGCCGCAGATCACTGCCAGCAGCATGCGGACGGTGATGGAAAGCAATGTCACATCCCGCAGTCCGTCAAAGATGGATAACATGGCTGTGCCCCCTCCCCTCAGATCTCATCGATGGTATAGACGCTCTCCAGCTCGGAGATGGCCGTCAGTACCCTGGTATGTGCCTGCTTGTGGTGCAGGCGGATGGAAAAGACCGCACTGGGATGCAGTACCCGCTCCTCCCGTCCGCGCTCGATATCCACCTCGTAGATCTGCACGTCCTGGGACTTGATGCGGTTGATGATCTCACCCACATCGTCCAGAGACTGGAACTCCACATAGATGTTCATGTTCCGGGCATTTTCCACGATCAGCGACTCAATGGCCGGCAGCAGGCGCATGGAAAGGAAGATCAGGGCAAAGCCCAGCAGCACGCACTCATAGAATCCGGCGCCGATGGCAAGACCCATGCAGGCGGAAGCCCACAAACCCGCCGCCGTGGTCAGACCCTTTACCTCCTGGCGTCCGGTGACGATGATGGTGCCTGCGCCCAAAAAACCGATGCCGTTGATGACCTGCGCACCAAAGCGGGACACGTCCGTGCGGATCCCGGTCTCCGCCGCCAGCTGCGCCCAGTCATGGGTCACCATAAAATATTCATATTGGCTCAGCAGCATGGTCAGTGCCGCGCCCAGGCTCACCAGCATATAGGTGCGAAATCCCGCCGGACGGCGCTTGCGTCCCCGCTCCAGTCCGATCAAACCGCCAAACAGCATGGCCAGCACCATCCGCAGCAGTACGGACAGCGTATTCAGTTCCCGCAGCGGATCCAGTATTTCCAGCACAGCCGCCCCTCCTTCCCGTATTCTTTCCGGCAATACGCAGAGAGGAAGAAGCGGTGTCAACCGGTTCTCCCTCTTAAATTCCAAACTCTTTTGTGGGTATTCTTTAGTTTTAAAACGCTTGCGTACCTTCTTTTACAATATTTTTACCATTCATTGGTCATATTGTCAACACAAAAGAGAATGCCGCTTCCCTTTTTGTTGAAACAGTATAGTTCTTGTGAAAATATTTAGCGATATTTCCGTTTCAGCCAGGGCACAATGGCAAACGTTTATTTTCATGATGAAAGGATACCCGGGCCGCAAGGCCCGGGATCACATTCTACTTACAGGTACTCCGCACAGATGGTCCCGTTCCCCATGGAAAAGCGCACCGCGCCATGGGGCGGCACCCCGTCCGTAAAGCCGGGGACCTGAGGCCGGTCGGAAAAATACAGCTCGGCACCGGCACTGCGTACCAGCGCCAGGGCGTCGGGGTGGGCGCTGTTGTACCGGCGGTCACTGGAGGCGCAGCACACCACCGCCCGGGGCCGCACTGCGGCCAGCAGCGCCGCGTCCGCGCCGTCCTTTTGACCATGATGGCCGATCTTGAACAGATCCGCCCGCAGTGCCGCCGGGTCGATCTGCCCGTAGCCGGCGCGGTTGGTATCGCCGGGCAGAAGGGCTCCCGTCCCGCCGTAATCCAACCGCAGTATCATGCTGAAGTTGTTCATCCTGGCATCCAGGGCGTCCAGCTTCTTGAAAAACGCCTCTATGTCGCGCTCGGCAAACTGGTCGCAGCAGCGGCTCTCCAGCTCATCCGCACTCTGGGGCGAGGGCGCCAGCACCTGACAGGAAAGCCCCTGGCACAGCCGGAGCGTCTGCCCCGCCTGCAGGCACCGCACAGCGCCTCCGCGCCGCACCACCAGATCGCACAGGCGCTGATAGTCATTGAGCGCGCGCATGAACTTTCGCTGGGAATCGTTCCTTGCCTGGCTGTCATCCAGGATATGCATGTTCCGCTGAAAAAAGTCCACCGGAAGCGTCTGCCACAGCTCCGCCGGAGCATACCGCTCCGCCACGGGCAGCAGCCCGCAGATGTGGTCTTCGTGGATATGGGTATTGACCATGCAGTCGATCTGCCGGATATCGGTAGACTCCAGATATTCCAACAGTGTCTGGCGTCCGGAGGCGCGGTCCGCATATTCCCCCGCTTCGCCGCTGCCGCCGTCGATCACCATAACGAACCGCCCGTCACGGCATTTTTCGTCCGGGCACTCTGCTACGATGGCCTCCCCATAGCCCACGTTCACAAAGGTCAGCTTCATCGTTTCCATATGCTCACCCGATGGCACGCTTGATATAAACGCTGGAGAGGATCAGGACCAGGATGGTCATGATGATGGCGCCGGCGCTGCCGAAGCCGAAATCCAGCGACTTGATACCGTAAGTATAGAGGTACTGGGTGATGGTCGCCGTGGTGTTGGCGGGGCCGCCGCCGGTCAAGAGGTTCACCTTGTCGAACAGACGGAAGCTGTCGATGGTACGCAGCAGCGCGCACAGCGCCAGGGAGTTTTTGATGTTGGGGATGGTCACATACCACAGGATCTTGAACCGGTTGGCACCATCGATCCGGGCCGCCTCATACTGGCTGGAGGGCACGGACTGCAGCGCCGCGTACAAAAGCAGGAACACGAAGGGAGCGCTCTGCCATATGTCAATCACCAGGAGCATGCCGAAGGCCGTCCGCATATCGGAAAACCAGTTGTAAACCGGCAGGCCCAAGGACTGGAGCACCTGGTTGACGATTCCGTAGTTAGGAGAGAGCATCATGCGCCAGCTCAGGGCCACCGTGACCGTGGGAAGCAGGTACGGAAGCAGCAGCAGCGTGCGCATAAGCTTCTGGCCCCTTTTGATGCTGTTGACCGTCAGGGCCATGATAAAGCCGAAGAACATCTCGAAAATGACGGCCAGCACGGTAAAGCGCACCGTGTTCCAGACAGCCTGCTGGAAGTAGGGGTCCGTCAGCAGCTTGGTATAGTTTTGCAGTGCGGTAAACTCCGGCGGATTTTTCAAAGCCCGCAGGAGGTTATAGTCCGTAAAGCTGTAAACCAGCGTAAACAGCAGCGGATAGGCGGTCATGATCACCAGCACCACCAGGGTGGGCGTGATCATGGACATGCCGAAGCGGCGGGTGGCAGTGTAGCTGTTATTCAATTTTGAGATCTCGTTTTTTCGCATATGGTTCCCTCGCAGTCGGAGAGGATTTGCGCCATCGGGACATCTGCCCCGGCGGACAGCCTCGCTATGGGGCCGGTTGCAGCGGCTCTGTGCCGCCCATGGTTTCCGGAGTCCGGAAGCCGGGGCGCTCATGCGCCCCGCGCTTCCGGACTTTCAAGAACACTGGTTATCTGCGGGATATCCGGGCCGGCGGAAAGCCTCAGCCCATCAGCTCCTCCAGCTGGGTCTGCGCGTCAGCCAGGCCCTGATCCACAGTCTTCATGCCGTTGATGATGTTGTCCATCTCCGTGCCCAGGATGGTATAGAACTGGGTCCACTCAGCGATCACAGGGCGATACACGCCGGTCTCCAGAGCGTCGCAGACCACGGCGTACTGGGGATAAGTGGCCAGGACTTCCTCGTCCTGCAGGCTGGAGTAGCGGCAGGGCACGCCGCCGGAGGGAACGGTGGACTTCTGGACCTCGGGATCCATCAGGTACTTCAGCAGCTCCACGGCCAGCTCCTTGTTCTGGCTGTTGGCGGGCACGCCGATGGTCCAGATGCCGTAGACGTTGGAATTGTAAGCCTCAGCGCCGGCAGTGGCGGCACCGGAGAGGGCGATGTAGTCGGCGGTGGAGTCAGCAGTGGGGGTGTACCAGCCGGGCCAGCCGATGCCCATGGTGCCGGCGCCGGTATCCACGGAGGCGATCAGGTCATCCTTCACCTGGGCCTCGCCGGTGGCGATCAGCTCCAGATAATAGTTCATCGCAGCCTTGAACTCATCGGTGTTGACGGTGGGCTTGTTGTTCTCGTCGATGACCCAGCCGCCGTAGGACAGCAGGATGGGCAGGAAGTCGACCACCAGGTTGTTCTGGCCGTCGCCGCGATAGATGAAGCCCTTCTTGCCGTCGGCCTGGGCCTGCTGGCAGATCTTGAGCACATCATCCAGGCTGGCAATGGTATCGGCATCATAACCAGCAGCCTGCACATTGGCCTTGTTGAACATCAGGACCGTCACGTTGCCGTAGTAGGGAGCCAGATACACATCGTCGCCCACATAGCAGATGGAGGTGGTGGCGGGGATGATGTCGTCGTCCAGCTCATAGCCCAGTTCGCTGAGGTTGGCCAGGACGCCGTTTTCCGTGAACTCGGCCATCCAGGAGCCGTCCACCATGCACAGGTCATAGGTGCCCTGGGCATTGATGGCATCCATGGCGATGCCGGTATACAGGTCGGACTCCTCCAGCTCCTGCACCTCGCACTTGACATTGTGCTCGGCCTCGAAGGCGGGGAGGCACTCCTTGATGACGTCGGCATAGGTGCCGCCGCGCAGGATCAGCGTCAGCTTGGTGGGGTCGCCGGAGCTCTCGCCGCCGGCCCCTTCTTCCGTGTCTCCGCTGCCGCCGCAGGCAGCCAGGGACATCGTCATGCCAAGGGCCAGGAGCAGTGCAAGCAGTTTCTTCATTTTCATTTCCTCCTAGTCAGTTTTTTGAGCAGATACGAGTTCTCTTGAGCATCTATTTTGTTACTCTTTGACAGCACCGCTTGACAAACCGGAGATCAAGTAGTTCTGCGCAAAGATCACAAACAACGTAATGGGGATCACGGAGATGACGCCGCCGGCAGCCACCAGGCCGAAGTTGGTGAGGCTGTCCTCCGTGTTCAGGAGGGCCAGAGCCAGAGGCACAGTGTAATTGGAGGGGCTGCGGGTAAAAATGACCGTGTAGGTGTATTCGTTCCAGGCATACATGAACGAGAGCATGGCCACCGCGGCGATGCCGGGTGCCACCAGAGGAAGCACGATCTTGCGGAACAGCTGCCACTCTGTGGCGCCGTCCACCTTGGCGCTCTCCTCCACCTCCTCGGGGAGATCCTGGAAGAAGCTGATGAGGAACCAGATGATCAGCGGCACATTGATGAGCACGCACGCCAGCATCACGGGGATCTTCGTATTCAGCACACCCAGCTTATTGAACATGATGTACAGGGGAATGGTGAACGCCACCGGCGGAAGCACACGCACCAGCAGCACCCAGTAAGTCAGCGGCTTTTTCAATCCGAAGTGGAACCGCCGCCGGGCGATCACATAGGCGGCGCAGATGCCCACCAGCAGGGAGATCACCAGCGACACGCCCGTGGTCTGGAGGCTGTTGATGATGGCCTGACCGAAGCCCTCCTTGGTAAAGAGCTGGGCAAAATGCTCCATGGTGAGTGTCTGCGGGATCAGGGAAATGTGCCCCCGCATCTCATCCGTGGGACGGATGGCCATGGCCAGCAGCCAGTAGATGGGGAACAGAGCCACCACCAGCATCACCGCGCACAGCAGCCCTTTCCAAACAGTGCTGGGCTTGAGTTTCTTTTTCATAGGTGTGCCTCCTTACATTCCGGGAAATGTCAAAAACCGCCATTTGCCAGTATATCGTTTTTTTCCCGGGCAATCTATCAGCGTCATTTTAAATCTATGTAAAGGAAAATTTTACAATGTTAAGTCGTTCCCCGCACCTTCAGCTCTTCGGGGACCGTGGTCAGCGCCGGACACTCCTCTCCGCTCAGCAGGCTCCGCAGCCGTTCCACGCACAGCTCGCCCATGCGGCGGCAGTTGATGTGCACGGACGTCAGCTCCGGCTCCAGCATGGTGCAGATGGTGGAATCGTCAAACCCGACCACCGCCACGTCCTCCGGCACCCGCAGGCCCAGCCGGCGGGCCGCCTTCATCACACCGGCGGCAATGACGTCGTTGGCCCCCAGCACCGCCGTGGGCCGGTCCTTCTGCGTCAAAAGCTCCATGGAAGCCTGGGCCGCGCTCTCCACGTTGGCCTCGCACATTTTCACATGGTGGGCCTCCACCTGGATCCCATGCATCCGCGTGACCTGCAAAAAAGCACTGTACCGCTCTGCCACGATGTAAGGCGAAAACCGGCCGGCCACCATGGCGATCCGCCGGTGTCCCCGGCTCATCAGGTGTTCCAGTGCCAGCTGCACCCCGCCGTATTCATCGGATATCACGCAGGGAAGGTCCAGACCAGGAATACGGTTGTTCACCAGGACCACGGCGATATTCTGGCTCTGGAACTCCGTGACCATGTCGGCCTTGGCGTCGCCCGCCAATATCACGCCCTCGATCTGCTTGCTCTGGGCCGTGCTGGGCGCCATGGCCCAGTCAGCCGCCGTGGAAATGACCAGCTGATAGTCGGACTTGTTGGTCTCCCGCATGCTGCCCTCGCAGATCCCGGCGTAAAACTCATCCAAAATAGTGGCGCGCTTCTTGCAGATGAGAAATGCGATCTTGTCCGTGCGCTGACGGGCCATGGCCCGGGCAATGGCATTGGGGTAATAGTGCAGGACCTCCGCCGCCTCAAACACCTTCCGGCGTGTGGACTCCCGCACCAGCTCAGGGTTGGAAAAGGCCCTGGAAATCGTGGCGGTGGACACGCCCGAAAGGCGGGAAACATCATAAATCGTCGGGTTCAACAGATGCCCTCCCTCTGTATGTAAGCGGTTTCATTATCCAGAAACGATTCAAGCGCCGCGGTCACCCGCAACGCTTTGACACCTTAAATCTACCATTGTTTGGGAGAGAAATCAAGGCGTATTCGTAAGATTGTACAACGCAGATAAAATATCAAATCTCTTTTTATGCAAATCAACTGTAAATGTAAGCGTTTTCAGTCAGGAGGCCTTTTCTGTCCCATGTCCCCGCGTTGACAAACCGCGCTTTCTCCCCTATACTGGTGCATAAATCGCACGGGGAGGGAGTCGTTTTGAAGCAAAAAAAGCGCTTTTGGCAAAGCGTCATTGATTTTTTTGGTGATTCATCCCCATTTATGACGCTGGTGGGCAAGGTCGCCCTGGTGATCGCGGCAAATGTCTGCTGGTTTTTATGCGCCTTGCCGGTGGTCACCGCCGGCGCCTCCACCGCGGCGTTGTACGCAGTCTTTCATGATCGGGCGGAGCTTTCCTATTTGACGGCGGTGCCGTTTTTCTTCCGCCGCATGCGGGCTCTTTGGAAAAAGTCCGTCTTGCTGTGGTTCCCGTTTTTACTGCTGGGGCTGCTTTTCACCATGGACCTGTGGCTGCTGCTAAGGCGGCAGCTGCTCAACAACGCCCTGCTGCTCACCCCTCTGCTGATCGCCGCCTCTCTCTGGGGCATCACGGTGCTCTGGCTTTTCCCGCTGCTCGATCGCAGGAGCACCGACGCGCCCGGCGCGCTGCTGCGCTCTGCATTCCTCCTGGGACTGGGAGAGCTGTGGCGCTCCCTGTTGGCCATTCTGGTCTTTTTGATCCCCACGCTGCTCCTGCTTTTCCTCCCCAGGCTTTTCTGGACTTTGTCCCCCGTGTGGATGCTGGCAGGCTTTTCCCTGCCGGCCTGGATCGCCTGGCGGTTTTTGGAGCCGGTGCTGAACAAACCCACACCATAAAAAACCCCCGGCGCGGCCAGCTGACCGCGCCGGGGGTTTTCTTTGTTTTCAGGGGATCACTGACCCACCATGATGTGCAGGATCTCCTCATCCGTGCGGCGCATACCCTCCCGGGCAAGACGTCCCACGTTGTCGATGGTGTTTTCCACACCCTTTTTGATGATGCCCTCGCCGTCCACAAACTGGTGGCTGCCGGTGGTATACATGTAGTAGCCCATGAGGCCCGCATCCACAGCGGCGGCGATCTTGGCCGCGCAGGAGGGCTTGGCACCGTCGCAGATCATGCCGGAGCAGATGGCCAGGGCATTGGCGATGGTATGGGCCACCACCTCATAGCGGCCGCCCTTGAGGTAGGCGATGCCGGCGGCAGCGCCGCAGCCGGCGCTCACGGCGCCGCAGAACGCACTCAGGCGGCCAATACCGGTCTTCTGGTGGATGGTCACCAGGTCTGACACCACCAGCGCCCGGATCATGGCCTCCTCATCCACGCCCATATCCCGGGCGTATTCGATCACAGGCAGGGACGCAGTCATTCCCTGGTTTCCGCTGCCGGAGACGATGACCACCGGCAGCTCACAGCCGCTCATGCGGGCATCGGAGCCGGCGGCAGCCGCCGCCTTGGCCCGGACGGACACATTGTCCCCATATACCGTACGGATGGTCTTTCCCACCTCGGCGCCCCAGCCGCCCTTGAGACCCTCGGCGGAAATGGCGCTGTTGTAAGCGATCTGCCGGCGGATGACCTCCGCCACGTCCTCGATCTCCACGCAGTCGGCAAAACGGATGATCTCCTCCACGCTCAGAACGGAGCGGTCCGTCTGCTGCTTTTCTTCTCCGGAGGCCGCCTCCGCCTGGAACACCACCTGTCCGTCCCGTGCGACGCAGGTGATATTGGTGTGGAAGTCCACGATCTCGCAGCTGGCGCTGTGGCCGCCGCCCTCCACGGTCACCCGGATATAGAACACCCGGTCGCCCAGAGCGGGCACCACCGTGATCTCACTGGTGCGCAGGAACTCCGCCATAGCGGCGATCTCCTCCTCCGTCACCTGGGAGAGCACCTCCAGCATCAGATCCGCCTTTCCGGCCACCACGCCGGCAGCGGTGGCAGCCTCGATGCCCTTGAGTCCGCCGGTATTGGGCACGGTCACGGCCTTGACGTTCTTAATGATGTTGCCGCTGACCTCCACCCGGCAGGCCACGGGCATTTCCCCCAGTGTCTGACGGGCCTTGGCCGCCGCCAAGGCAATGGCAATGGGCTCCGTGCAGCCCATGGCGGGAATGAGCTCCTCTTTCAGGATCTCCACATAGCTTTCATAGTGTTCCGTTCTATCCATGGTTCATGTCTCCCTTTTCCGGCGCATTCCGCCAAATCTCTTGATTTTTTATTATACCGTGCCAGTTCCCGGAAAACAACCCGTTTGTTCAGCCCAGGGCCACGTCCAGCAGCATCATCACGAGGAACCCCACCATGACGCTGACCGTTCCCGCATGAGAGTGCTCGCCCAACTGAGCCTCGGGGATCAGCTCCTCCACCACCACGTAGATCATGGCGCCGGCGGCAAAGGCCAGCACCCAGGGCATGACGCCGCCGATGCTGCCGGCGGCCAGCACCGTCAAAAGCCCGAACACCGGCTCCACCACGCCGGAGGCCGCGCCGCACAAAAACGCCTTTCCCCGGGAGACTCCCTGGGAGCGCATAGGCAGCGACACAGCCGCGCCCTCCGGAAAGTTCTGGAGGCCCATACCGATGGCCAGCGCCGCAGCGCCCGCCAGTGCCCCCGGCGAAGGATCCAGGGCCGCCACGGAAAAGCTCAGTCCCACCGCCATTCCCTCAGGGATATTGTGCAGCGTCACCGCCAGCACGATCATGGTGGTTCGCTTCCAGTTGGCGTGCAGGCCCTCCGGCTCCCGGCTGCCCGGGTGCAGATGGGGCAGCAGCGAATCCAGCAGCATCAAAAATCCGCCGCCCAGCACAAATCCCAGTCCAGCCGGCAAGAGCGCACTGCCCCCCTGGGCCTGGGCCATCTCCATAGCGGGGATCAGCAGCGACCACACGGATGCAGCGATCATCACGCCCGCGGCAAAGCCCAAAAACACCCTTTGCACCGTGGGTGACAGATCCTTTTTGAAGAAAAATACCATGGCCGCGCCAAGCACGGTGGCAAGGCAGGTGGCACCTGTACCCAGTGCGGCATAAAACAGTTCTTTTTGCAGCATACGCTCCTCCTTTTCTGGCCACATCATACCCGACAGTCCCTGCGCCTGTCAATTGCAAGCCGTTGTTTTTGCCACTGACTTTTTCTGGCTGCGGTGTTATCATACATCCATCACAAAGGAACAGGAGGCGGCTTTATGGATCTGAGCGAGATCATGCGCCAGCAGACGTTTGCAGTGGTGGGCGACACTCTCAACAGCGAAAAATACGCGGCGAAAATCAAGGAGGGGCTGGTGTCCCAGGGCTACACGGTATACGCCGTGGGCAAGGAGCTGCCCTCTCTCAACGACATCCCTGGAGACATCGATATCATCGACCTGTGCATCCGGCCGGACCGGGGCCTGGCACTGCTGCAGGAAAACCGCAAGCCTTTCCGGTGCATCGTGCTCCAGCCGGGTGCAGACAGTCCGGAGCTTCTGCGCTGGCTGGAGGAACAGCACCTGCCCTACATCCACGGCTGCCTGCTGGTGGGCATGCGGCTCTATCCCCGCACTGCACAGACCCCCGGCAATTCCTGAAAGGCATAAAAAAGCGCCTGTCCAGTTGGACAGGCGCTTTTTTATGCTTTTTTTAGAAGTCCGCGTTGCCCACCGTGCGCCGGTGCAGCTCCGCCCGGACACGCAGAGCGTGTCCGGGGACCCGATCTCATCAGCTTGGGCGAAATGAATCCGCCCTGCGCCAAGGTTTTGGCCTTGCCAAAACACTTGGACGGCCAGGAGCCGCCCCATCAAAAGATGGGGCCCCCGACGTGGAGCTGCCCGGAAAGGCAGCACATCGGAGGCCTCCGTATCCTCTTTAGAAGTCCGCGTTGCCCACCGTGCGGGGGTGCAGCTCCACGTCGCGGATGTTGGAAATGCCGGTGAGGTACATGACCATGCGCTCGAAGCCCAGGCCATAGCCGGCGTGGCGGCAGGAGCCGTAGCGGCGCAGATCGCAGTACCACCAGTAGTCCTTGGGATCCATGCCCAGCTCGTTGATGCGGCCCTCCAGCAGCTCCAGACGCTCCTCGCGCTGGCTGCCGCCGATGAGCTCGCCGATGCCGGGCACCAGGCAGTCGGCAGCGGCAACGGTCTTGCCGTCGTCGTTCATGCGCATGTAGAACGCCTTGATCTCCTTGGGATAGTCGGTGACGAACACAGGGCGCTTGAATACCTGCTCGGTGAGGTAGCGCTCGTGCTCGGTCTGGAGATCGCAGCCCCAGTAGACCTTGAAATCAAACTTGTCGTTGTTCTCCTCCAGGATCTTCACCGCGTCAGTGTAGCTGACACGGGCAAAGTCAGAAGAAGCCACATGCTCCAGACGCTCCTTCAATCCCTTATCCACAAAGGAGTTGAAGAAGTTCATCTCGTCGGGGCACTTGTCCATGACATAGCGGATCACATACTTGATCATGGCCTCAGCGTTGTCCATGTAGTCGTTCAGATCCGCGAACGCCATCTCCGGCTCGATCATCCAGAACTCGGCGGCGTGGCGCTGGGTGTTGGAGTTCTCCGCACGGAAGGTGGGACCGAAGGTATACACGTTGCCGAAGGCCATGGCGAAGTTCTCGCAGTTGAGCTGGCCGGACACGGTCAGGTTGGCACGCTTGCCGAAGAAGTCCTGGGTATAGTCCACGGTGCCGTCCTCATTCTTGGGGACGTTCTCCAGATCCAGCGTGGTCACCTGGAACATCTCACCGGCGCCCTCGCAGTCGCTGGCGGTGATGATGGGGGTGTGCACGTAGACGAATCCGTTTTCCTGGAAGAACCGGTGGATGGCATAGGCCGCCGTGCTCCGCACCCGGAAGGCAGCGGAGAACAGGTTCGTCCGGGGACGCAGATGCTGGATGGTCCGCAGGAATTCCACGCTGTGGCGCTTTTTCTGCAGGGGATAGTCCGGGGCGGACACGCCCTCCACCTCGATGCGCTCTGCTTTCAGCTCCAGCGGCTGCTTGGCCTCCGGCGTCAGCACCACGGTGCCGGTGACGATCAGGGCGGCGCCTACGTTCTGGCCGGCGATCTCCTTGTAATTTTCCAGCGTACCGGCTTCCATGACCACCTGGAGGTTACGGAAGCAGGAGCCGTCGTTCAGCTCCACAAAGCCGAAATTCTTCATATCCCGGATGGTGCGGGCCCAGCCGCCCACCGTTACCGTCTGGCCGGACAGTGTCTGACTGTCGGCATAGATCGCCGCGATTTTCGTAAAGCTCATTATGATTCACCCGTTTTCTTGTTTTTCGTGGGACAGTGCGCACAATAATGAGGTATTGTACCGCATTTTCCACAGTTTTACAAGGGGGTGGGGCGTTTTTTCAGGAAATCATCTCCGCGCCCACGGTATAGCCGTCCCAGTGTCCAGCTCCGTCGGAGACGGCGGAACAGTCGGTGAACATATACGCCCCCAGACTGGAGCGCCACTTGCTGGCGTCAAAGGCCACGGCGTCGTAGCCGGGCATGGTCTCACCGGGGCCAAGGGCCGGCATGCTGAATACCACCGGCTGAGCGGACTCTTCAATCGTAAAGAGGCATCCGTCCTCCCACTGGTAAAACTGGCCCTTGCCTCCCTCCAGCGGTTCACCTGTGATATAGTCCTGCTCCACCAGCTCTTCCCAGGTGCCCTCCACCGCCGTGACGCCGTGGGATACGCCGAATCCATAGGCCACCGCAGAGCGCTCCGTATAACTTAAACCGGTACCGGACAGATCCACCCCCACCACGGAGATGTCGCTGTTGAGCCCCGCATCCACTTCCCACAGATCCTCCAGCACCTGGCGATACAGCGCGCAGAGATCATTGAACTCCTCTGTGGAAAACGCCAGGGCGGTGACCTCAGAAAATCGGACGGGCCATGTCTCCTGGAAACCGCCCCGATGCACCACCTGCACCGTCGTACCGGCCAGCGTGCCCGCCGGCAAGGCCCCATATGCCCCCGGCGCGGAGGGATCAAAGTCCTTTCCGTCCAGCGTCATATCCTGCTCTCCAAGAGGCAGGGTAAACATCCCGGTGGATCCCATCTCCGCCAGCAGCAGCGTGCCATCCTCTTCTGAGACGACCCGGCACAGCGTCGTACTTTCCTCCTGCTCCTCCGCAGGTGCTCCGGCAGAATCACCCCCGCCTCCCGCCGCGCAGGATGCCAGCAGGCAAAGGCACAGATACACGGCCAAAAACACAAAAAACCACGCTCGTTTCATGGAAAGCGCCCCCTTTCGCTTTGGTAGACGGGAAAGCGGTCCATTTGGTTCCATTTCCTGGCGGAGACCCCCGTGGGGAGCAAAAATTTTGTGGTTGACAAATAAAACGCGCCGTGTAAAATAAACATTAGATTATTTTATAAATTTTTGCTTATTCAGGAGGTGACGCCATGACCCAGCGAGAGCGGCAGCTTTTGCACTGGATCGAGGAAAACCCCATGATCTCCCAGCAGGAGCTGGCAGACAAGGCGGGCATCACCCGCTCCTCCGCAGCGGTGCACATTTCCAACCTGATGAAGAAGGGGTACATCGCCGGCAAGGGCTATATCGTCCGCACAGCCCCCTATGTGACGGTGGTGGGCGGCGTGAACATGGACATCGGCGGCACCTCCGCCGGCCCTCTGGTGGCCCAGGATTCCAACCCCGGCGCCGTGCGCATGAGCCTGGGCGGCGTGGGGCGGAACATCGCCCATAACATGAGCCTGCTGGGGCTGGACGTGCGGCTTCTGACCGTGTTCGGTGACGATCTCAACGCCCAGAAGATCGCGGCCAGCTGCACAGAGCTCGGCATCGACGCCTCCCACTCCCCCGTCATCCCCGGCGGTCGCACCTCCACCTATCTCTTTATCAACGACGAACGGGGGGACATGGCCCTGGCCGTCAGCGACATGGACATCTACCGCCACCTGACGCCCCAGGTCCTCTCCGGCCGGCAGAAGCTGCTGGCCGCCAGCCAGGTGATCGTGCTGGATACCAACATCCCCGAAGAGAGCATCCAGTATCTGGCCCGGACCGTGTCCGTCCCCATTTTTGCCGACCCGGTCTCCACCGCCAAGGCGGTGAAGCTGCGCAGCGTACTGGGGCGGCTCCACACCCTCAAGCCCAACCGGCTGGAGGCAGAGCTCCTCTCCGGCGTGCCGATCACCGACGAAACGAGCCTCCACCGGGCGGCGGACGCCCTGCTGGAAACCGGCTTGCAGCGGGTGTTCATCTCCCTGGGGGCGGACGGCGTTCTGGCCGCGGACCACACGGGGCATCTTCTTCTGCCGGTGCTGCCGGCCCGCATGACCAACACCACCGGCTGCGGCGACGCCTTCATGGCTGCCATCACCTGGGCCTATCTGCGGGGCCTCTCCCTGGAGGACACGGCCCGGGCGGGACTTGCCGCCTCCGCCATCGCCATGGAGGGTGCCGAGACCATCAACCCCGCTTTGTCGGAGGACGCGCTCCTGGCACGCGCCCGATAAACCAGCCTGCATATTAACTATTTTTATCAATATATTCTGCTTTATGGAGGAATTGACTATGCTGAACCGTTATCTGGACATTGCCCCTGAAGTGCAGCAGGCCCTGGCCGAGGGCCGCCCCGTGGTGGCTCTGGAGTCCACCATCATCTCCCACGGTATGCCCTATCCCCAGAACGTGGAGACGGCGCTGAACGTGGAGAAGATCATCCGGGAAAACGGCGCCGTGCCCGCCACCATCGCCGTGCTGGGCGGCCGCCTGAAGGCCGGCCTGAGCCCCGAGGAGATCGACTATCTGGGCCGCACCGGCACCGCCGTGGCCAAGGCCAGCCGCCGGGATCTGCCCGTTCTGGTGGCCCAGGGCCGGGACGGCGCCACCACCGTCACCACCACCATGATCATCGCCCACATGGCCGGCATCTCCGTGTTCGCCACCGGCGGCATCGGCGGCGTACACCGGGGCGCGGAGACCACCATGGATATCTCCGCCGACCTGGAGGAGCTGGCCCACACCCCCGTTATGGTCGTCTGCGCCGGCGCCAAGTCCATTCTGGATCTGGGTCTGACCCTGGAGTATCTGGAGACCCACGGTGTGCCCGTCATCGGCTACGGCACTGAGGAGCTGCCCGCTTTCTATACCCGCAAGTCCGGCTTCAAGGTGGATTACCGGCTGGATACGCCGGAGGAGCTGGCCAAGGCCTTCTATGTCAAGCAGGACATGGGCCTGGGCGGCGGCATGCTGGTGACCAACCCCATCCCCGAGGAGTTCTCCATGGACGCCGACGTCATCAACAAGGCCATCGACGAGGCCGTGGCCGAGGCCAACGCCCTGGGCATCCACGGCAAGGAGACCACGCCCTTCCTGCTGGCCAAGGTGAAGGATCTCACCGGCGGCGACAGCCTGGAGAGCAACATCCAGCTGGTGTACAACAACGCCGGTCTGGGCGCCAAGACCGCCTGCGCTCTGGCTGCTCTGAAGGGCTGATGCGGGAGCTGCTGGCAGTCCTGCCGGACTGGCTGGGAGTCTATCTGCTGATCGTCAATGTGGCTGCCTTTGCCGTGTACGGAGCCGATAAGCGGCGGGCCAGACAGGGACGCTGGCGTGTGCCGGAAAAGACATTGTTTCTGCTGGCCAGCGTGGGGGCGCTGCTGGGGATGTGGTGCTTTCATCACAAGACCCGGCACTGGTACTTCCGCTATGGCATCCCCGCTATTCTGG
>DYBL01000044.1 GCA_019418625.1 Clostridiales bacterium
CCGCCGCTCTTCCCGGGCGGCCAGGGTGCGGCCGGCAGCCTGCATGCTGCGGGTCATGTGCCCCGTGCCGATGAGCACGGCGCCGTCCACCTGGCCGGGGCAGCGGATCAGATCCGTCCGGGCCAGGAAGGAGCCCATGGAGTGACCCAGAAGGATATAGGGGATGCCGGGGAAGCGGGCGAGGATATGCTCCCGGCACACCCGCAGGTCCTCCGCCGCCCACACCCAGCTGCCCCGGGGGCCGAAGTACAGCCGGGGCGCACCGGGCAGAATGGAGGCTCCGTGCCCCAGGTGGTCGTGTCCCGCCACCGCAAAGCCGTGCTCTGTGAGGAAGCGGGCCAGGGGCTCGTAGCGGCCGATGTGCTCCGCCACGCCGTGACTGAGCTGCACCACGCCCACCGGCGCCGTCTCCGGCTCCCACACCACCGCGTGGATGGGGGTCTTGCCGTCGGCGGAGAGAAAGGTAAATTTGCTGCGCACCATGGAAATACGCACCTCCGTATGCTATAATTTCTTCATCAGCATCATAGCACAGCCGTCCGGGAAAAGCCAGATGAAACCGGTCGCTTCGGGGCGGACGGCAGGCAGACCGAAGCGGGGAAGGAGCGCGTTCCATGGAAACTTATGTGATGGCGCTGGATCAGGGCACCACCAGCTCCCGGGCCATTTTGTTCAACCGCACAGGCGGCATCGTCTCCCGGGCCCAGAGGCCCTTCCGGCAGATCTATCCCAAGCCCGGCTGGGTGGAGCACGACCCCATGGAGATCTGGGCCACGGAGCGCCAGTCCATGGCCGAGGCGGTGGACGCCGCCCATATCGACCCCAAGCGCATCGCCGCCATCGGCATTACCAACCAGCGGGAGACCACCGTGGTGTGGGACGCCCGGACGGGAGAGCCGGTCTATAACGCCATCGTCTGGCAGTGCCGCCGGACGGCGCCCATCTGCGACCGCCTCCGCGCCGACGGACTGGAGGAGACGGTGACGGAAAAGACGGGACTGCTGCTGGACGCCTACTTCTCCGGCACGAAGCTCCGCTGGCTTTTGGACACGGTGCCGGGCCTGCGGCGCCGGGCGGAAGCGGGAGAGCTTCGCTGCGGCACGGTGGACAGCTGGCTCATCTGGAATTTGACGGGCGGCAGGGTCCATGTGACGGACTACTCCAACGCCTCCCGCACCATGCTCTTCAATATCCATACCCTCACCTGGGACGCCGATCTCTGCCGCGCGCTGGACATTCCCATGAGCCTGCTGCCCCAGCCGGTGCCCAACTGCCAGGAATATGGCCGCGTGGCGGAGAACCTGCCGGGACTGGAGGCCCTGGCCGGCATCCCCATCTGCGGCAGTGCCGGAGACCAGCCGGCGGCCCTGTTCGGTCAGGCGTGCTTTGCTCCCGGACAGGCCAAAAATACATACGGCACCGGGTGCTTCACCCTCATGAACGTGGGAAATGTGCCGGTGCGGTCCAAAAACGGACTGGTCACCTCCGTGGGCTGGTCCTGGAAGGGGGAGACCACCTATGCCCTGGAGGGGAGCGTATTCAATGCCGGCAGTGCCATCCAGTGGCTGCGGGATGAGCTGGGACTTATCCAAAACGCACCGGAGTGCGACAGGCTGGCCGAGAGCGTACCGGACAGCGGCGGCGTGGTGGTGGTGCCCGCGTTCACGGGCCTTGGGGCCCCTTACTGGGACATGTATGCCCGGGGCACCATCGTGGGCCTCACCCGGGGCACCACCCGTGCCCACATCGCCCGGGCCGTGCTGGAGTCCATCGCCTTCCAGGTGACGGATCTGGTGCGGGCCATGAACGAGGACGCCCCTTGTCCCATCACCGTGCTGCGGGTGGACGGCGGTGCCTCCGTCAGCGACATCATGATGCAGATCCAGGCGGATCTGCTGCGCATCGGCGTGGACCGGCCGGACCAGGTGGAGACCACCGCCTTCGGCGCGGCGGCCATGGCGGGCCTTTCTGCCGGTGTCTGGAGCGGAATGGAGGAGCTGGAGGGCCTGCGCCACAGCCAGTGCGTGTTCCGCCCCCTGCGGGATGAGGCGGCCTGCGCCGCGGACTATGCCCGCTGGCGCAGGGCAGTGGACCGTTCCCGGAGCTGGATTGAAAACGAACTGTAAACTTCCGGGAATTTTGTTGCGTTTCCCGCGCATCTGGGGTATACTGACCACAAAGCAGGCAGATTCCCAATCAAACATGGATGGTATTAACGGAAGGGAGTTTTAGTATGGCATTTTTCGATGAGTTTACCAAAAAGGCGAAGGACGTTGCTTATCTGGCCGCCGACAAGGCCAAGGACGCCGCGGAGCTGACCAAGATCAGCGTTGCCATCGCCGGCGAACAAAAGGAGATCGACAAGAATTACCGCACCATCGGCGAGTGGTTCGTCAGCGAGTATGAGGGCGAGATCCCTGATGCTGTGCGGCAGCTGGTGGAGGCGGTGAACGCCAGCAAGGCCAAGATCGCCGAGCTGGAGGCCAGCAAGCCCGCCAAGGACGAGGCTGCCTGTGAGGAGCCCCCTGCCCAGGGCAAGAAATGCCCCATCTGCGGCGCGGAGTCTGACAGCAAGTTCTGCCCCCAGTGCGGCGCACCCATGGACTGAGTATGCAGAAAAAAGGACCGGCTCATTTGAGCCGGTCCTTTTTTTGGAAAAATGTTGCAAACCGGCGGGGGGTGTGCTATGTTGTTAGGCGGACTTTACGGACGGCAGGAGAGAGATCATGGGAAAAAGAGCCTGGGAATTTTTCAAAAGTGAAACGGTTTTGTGCGTGGCGGCGCTGTGCGCCGTCATTACTATGTTCTTAGTACCGCCGGATGCGGCGTACATGGGGTATATCGATGTAAGGGTGCTGTGCCTGCTGCTGTGCCTGATGGCCGTGGTGGCGGGCTTCCAGTCCTGCGGGGTGTTTGAGGTGCTCTCACAGCGGCTTTTGAGCCGCTTTGGCGGGCGTGGCCTGGGCGTGGCGCTGGTGCTGCTGCCCTTTTTTACCTCCATGGCAGTCACCAACGATGTGGCGCTCATCACCTTCGTGCCCTTCACGCTGTTGGTGCTGGAGGAGCTGGGCTGTGAAAACCGGGCTGTGGGCGTGCTGGTGCTGCAGACCATGGCGGCAAACCTTGGCAGTATGGCAACGCCCGTGGGAAATCCGCAGAACCTCTATCTCTATGCGGCCTATGACATGACCGCCGGGACATTCTTCTCCGTCATGCTTCCTCTGACAGCCCTGAGCTTTTTGGGACTGACGGCAGCGGCGGCGTTCGTGCTTCCCCGGGATCTGGCCCGGCCGCATCTGGAGCCGCGCCGGATGCAAAACCCCAAAAAGCTCACCACGTATGGGGTGCTGTTCGCCCTGTGCCTTTTGACGGTGTTCCGCCTGCTGCCCTACGGACTTTTGACGGTGGGCATGCTGGCGGCCCTGGCGGTGGTGGAGCCGAAGCTCCTGAAAAAGCTGGACATCGGTCTTTTGGCCACCTTCGTGTGCTTCTTTGTGGTGTCCGGCAATCTGGGCAGGATGGACGCGGTGCGCACGGTACTGGAGGCGCTGCTCCAGCGCAGCACCATGGGTACGGCGGCGCTTGCCAGTCAGGTCATCAGCAATGTGCCTGCGGCGGTGCTGCTCTCTGCCTTTACGGAGGACGGGGCGGGGCTTCTGCGTGGCACCAACATCGGCGGATTGGGTACGCCGGTGGCATCCCTTGCCAGCCTCATCACCCTGAAGTACTATTTCAAATGGCCATATGCCCGGCGGGGGAGATACCTGGCCGTGTTCCTGGGGGCCAACTTCCTGGGACTTATCGTGCTGCTGGCCGCGGCATCGCTGCTTGCTTAAATGAAAAGTGCCATGGAAACTCAGTTTCCATGGCACTTTTTTCACGGCAGCAGGGCCCGGCGTGCCCGGTAGTCGGGGAGGAAACCCTCCAGCAGGGCATAAAACCGGGGGCCGTGATTCTTTTCTTTGATGTGGCAAAGCTCGTGGACCACCACGGCCTCCACAGCCCGGGGAGGATAATCCGCAAGAAAACAGGAAAAGCAAAGGCTGTTTTTCCCGCTGCAGCTTCCGTAGCGGGTGCGGGCGGCGGTGATCTTCACGCCGGTGGGCACCAGTCCGGTGCGGCGGCTCCATAGCTCCACCATGGGCAGGATCTGCTTCGCTGCCCGGGCTTTCAGGGCGGCCAGCTCCGCGGCGGTGGGCTCCGGACGGGGCGGGCGCTGCCGCTGCCGCTCCAGCTGTCGGGCGATCCAGCCGGACTTTTCCCGGACAAACCGGCGGATGGCGGATTCTGCCAGAAACCGCGGCGCGCGCACCACCACCCGGCCCTCCCGGGTCACCTGAAGGGAGAGGGTCTTGCGGTCGGAGCGGATGAGCGCATAGGGAGGGAGACTGCCGGAAGCGGCGGCCTCCGGAGAGGTCGGCGTGCTCACAGGGCTGCCATGGCCTCGTTCACGGAATCCTCGCAGGAGCGCATGGCCAGGATGGTTTTCTCCAGCAGCTCGTCCAGCGTCCAGCCCAGGCGCTCGGCGCCCTCCCGGATCACATCCCGGGAACAGCCGGCGGCGAACTTCTTGTCCTTGAATTTCTTCTTGAGGGAGCTGAGCTCCATGTCCTGGCAGCTCTTGCTGGGCCGCATGCGGGCGGCGGCGCCGATGAGGCCCGTCAGCTCGTCGGCGGCGAAGAGCACCTTCTCCATTTCAGCGGTGGGCTCCACGTCGGAGCACAGGCCGTAGCCGTGGCTGCACACTGCGTGGATGAACTCGTCGCTGCATCCGATCTCAGCGAGCAGCTCCGGCGCCTTTTTGCAGTGCTCCTCCGGCCACTTTTCAAAGTCCACGTCGTGGAGAAGGCCCACGGTGGCCCAGAAATCCGCCTCGTCGGCGTGGCCAAGCTCCGCGGCGTACCAGCGCATGACGCCCTCCACGGTCAGGGCGTGCTGGATGTGGAAGGGCTCGGCGTTGTACTTTTTCAAAAGCGCCAGGGCGGAAGAACGGTCGGGACATGCTTTCATGATAGTCGCTCCTTTGTAGAATTGATGGCAGATATCCGCTTACAGCTCCCTGGGATCGGGATCGCCGTCCAGGGTGACGAAGTAGTCGTAGTAGGGCAGCAGGAAGGAAAAACCCTGCTTCAGATGCTCCACGATGTCCCGGCAGAACAGCTCGTCCGTGAGCTTGTCCTGGTGGGTGATGGCAAAGGACTTGGCCTGATACCAGGGGGCCAGTGCCGGGCGGGACGGAGCGGAGCGGGGACGCTTATAGTTTTCCGCCTCCAGGGAAAACTCCGTCTGGCGCTCCAGATCGCGGGTCAGCCGCTCCATGGGTTTGGGATCCCGGTCCATGCGGGCGCGGAGCTTGGCCATGGTGAGGGGCCGCGCCATATAGTACCCCAGGCCGTAGCTCCAGCCGTCGGGGGTCAGCTCAAACCAGAAGGTGGGGTGAGCGGTCCATTGCTCGGCGGGCTGTTCCACGCAGAGCCACAGGTGGTCTTTGTAGGGCCCGCGGCCATGGAGCCGCCGGGCGTCCCGGTAGATGCGGGTCACCTTGCGGATGAGCCCCAGGTCCGGCCGCTGCTCGGCGAGAAAGTCATAGAGCTCGTCCGCCAGAGCGCACATGGGCTGATAGAATTGGGTGAGATAGGTCTGCTTGTGGGCTTCAAACCAGCTGCGCTCATTGTTGAAGCGGATGCCCCACATGAAGTCCACGGTCTCGTCGGTAAATCCGGTAAACATAGTGCCTCCTGAGAAGAATCGCCGCAACGCGGCAAGAAAGCCGGGGCGGGCATCTGCCCGCCCCGCCTGATGGAAAACTCAGTCCTCCGCCTGGGCGGCCGCCACGATGAGCTTGACGCAAAGGTCATAGCCCAGGGTGCCGCTGTCCAGCGTCAGGTCGTAGTTGTGGCTGTCGCCCCACTTTTTGCCGGTGTAGCGGGTGTAATAGGTATGGCGGCTGGCGTCCTTCTTGGCCATGAGCTTTTGGATCTCGGTGGCGTTGGTGCTGCCGATCAGCTCGCTGACCCGGACGGCCCGGTGCACATCGTCGGCGTGGATGAACACGTTGACGCTGTCGATGCCGGCCTCCCGCAGGAATTCGTCGGCGCAGCGGCCCAGGATCACGCAGGGCCCCTGCTGGGCGAAGCGGAGGATCACCGCCTTCTGCACGTCGTGGATGGCTTCCTGGGAGTCGCGGTAATAGGCGCTGGAAATGGAGCACAGGCTCCGGAAGAACGAATCCGCCCGGGAGCTGTCCTCCTCTTCCGTCTCCACCAGTTCCGTGTCGAAACCGCTGGCCTTTACGGATTCCCGGAGAATGTCCTTGTCATAAAAGGGAATGCCCAGCTGCTGGGCTACCTGCTTGCCGATGGAGTGGCCGCCGGCGCCGTATTCCCGGCTGATGGTAATGATCTTCTTCATCCTGTGTGCCTCCGTTTCGCTGCTGCCAAGAGCTTGATCTTTGGCTCATCATACCATATCCGCCGCCCTGGCGCAACGAAAATCTCAGCACCCCAGGCTCCGCTCCAGCAGGGCGGTCAGCACCTCGGCGCTCTGATATTCCCGCTGGCTCAGCTCACTGAACAGACGGGAAAGGCACGGATCCGTGGTACCGTCGGCGGCCCGGGCGTAGTTGAAGGCGGCACAGGCGGCCAGGTGGTATTGCTCCCGCAGGGCCGCGCACCAGCCGCCCTGCCGGGGGCAGGGGCGGCACACAGGCGGATGGTAGCATGTACCGGTGATCAGGTAGTATACCGCCAGGAGCCGCTTGGCGTGGGCCTCTTCCTCCGCCGCTGCCTGACGCAGCTTCTGACGGGCCCAGGCGGGGCCCTGGCGGGCCAGCAGGTTCAGCTGGCGGCACTGGGTCAGGCACTCATCCACAAAACCGGTGATGACGCCCAGCATATCGGCCGCGGCGGAGCCCATGCAGCAGGGATCCATCACGGCGCCGGGCAGATTGGCGGGGGCGGGGTACATGCCGGGGGAGGCCCCCGCGCCGGAGATGGCCGTCTGCACAGGGGCGGTCTCCTGCCCGGAGACAGTTGGCTGAGCGGCGGCCATGGGCTCGGCGGCGGACTGTGGCGCCATGGCGGGG
>DYBL01000045.1 GCA_019418625.1 Clostridiales bacterium
GCGCACCAGACCCAGCATCAGCCGGAGCATGGTGGTCTTTCCGCCGCCGGAGGGGCCCACCAGCGCCACGATCTCACCGGGACGGGCCGCAAAGTCCGCATGGCGCACCACCGGCTCGCCGCCGTAGGAAAAGCTCACGTCCTCCATGCACACGGAAAAGCCAGGCTGGCCCGCCGCGGCTCCGGACGTCCCCCGGGGCTCCCGCTCCAGCTCCGTCAATTCCCGGATGCGGCGGGCCGAAACAGCCGAGGTCAAGAAGGCCGGCACCACGCCCACCAGGGAGCGGAACGTGGTGGAGAGCTTGGCACTCTGGGACAAAAACAGCGTCATGGTGCCGTAGACGATCCGGCCCGACCAAAGCAGATACAGGCAATAGCCGAATGCCGCCATCTGTACCGCCGAGCCCAAAAGCGAGATGGCTGCCTCCGTCTGGATGGAAAAACGGTTATAGTCCAGGCTGGCCTTTTTGTATGCCTCCTGCCGCTGCCGCAGCTCTTTTCCGCACGTATCCATCAGCCCAAAGCTTTTGATGGTGTCCAGATTGGAAAATGCCTCCACCTCGTAGCTCATAAGTGCGCTGCCGATCTCTTTCATCTTCCGGTTATGTCCCCGCATGCGCTTGATCAGATAGCTGGAGCTGAGCAGCAAGAACGGAGCGCTGGCCAGAGCCAGCAGCGCCATGATGCGGTCGTAGTGGAAGATGACCAAAAACGTGGCAGCAAAGGTGTAGCCGCTGATGACCAGATTGGGCAGCCAGCTGATGGCATTGGCGGCCACGGTGGTCACATCCGTATTGAACCGGCTGGTCAGCTCACCGCTGCTGTAAGCGGTCAGGGCCAGCCAGTCCGCATCCAAAATCCCATCGAACACCAGGGCCTGAATATCGTTGCTCACATAAACGCTGATCTTTGCGGACACCCGGGTGATGAGGCTGCGCAGCAGCAGGCTGGCGAGTGTGGACCCCACCATCACCGCCGCCATGGTCCCCAGCTGGGAAAAGTGATAGCCGGTGATGATATCGATGGCGTATTTTCCTGCCAGGGCGGAAACCAGGCTCAGCGACGAACTGGCTATGCCCATGGCCACATAGCATGCCACCGCCCAGCGATAGCGCCGCGTAAAGGTGAAGATCCACTTCCAGTCCTCCGCCAATTCCCTCAGCGTCCCCTCCCGCCAGCGGCGGGCCAGCGTCCCAAGGGCCTCGGAGCCCAGCAGCGTTCCCTGCTGCTTCCCGTCACGGTTCTTTTTCACGCCTGCTCCCTCCTCTCGGCCATATGCGCCGGAGCGCGCCATATCCCGCGCGCAGCAGCGGCCGCACCGGCAGCAGCCACAGCCATGGTCCCGCAAAAAAACGCCACCAGGCATCCTCCGGACCGATCCAGTTCCCCTTGCGGCGCACCTTCGTCACCACGGCAAATACCTGCTCCGGTGCCACAGGTCCCTCCACCGCCTGCTGCGCATCCCCCACCAGAAAATACCCCTCCGGCGAGACACGGCAGACCCGATGCATGATGTACGATCCGTCCGTCCGGCGGAAAAAGGCCATGTCTCCCCGGCGGAGCGGCTCCTTCGGACGGGAAAAGCAGATGGCGTCCCGCCCATGGACCAAAAACGGGGTCATGCTGCCGCCGGTGACCGTCAGCGTCACCTGTCTGCCCTCATCCAAAAGCTGCATCAAAACAGGCAGATACGTCCGGGCGTCCATCTGTCTGGGTCTTTCCTCCACGGTACGTCCTCCTTCTCGATATGGCAAAAGCCGCCCGAAAGCCGCGGGCGGCTTTTTTGCCTTATGACTCCTCTGCCTTGGTCTTGCGGCGGGCGTAGGTCCCATAGCCGTAGGACCGGTAGCCCCCATAGCCGTAACCATAGCCGTAGCCATAGCCGCCCTGCCCCGTCTGCACGCCGTTGAGCACGCAGCCCATCAGCGGCGTGCCGGTCTCAGAGAGGAACTGGAGGCTGTCTACGATGTGAGACATCTCCACAGCGCCGGAACGCAGCACATACAGCGTTCCGTCCGCCAAGCGGGTAAGTCCCGCGCTGTCCGCCAGCAATCCGCACGGCGGCGTGTCCAGGACCACATACTCCGCCTCCCGGCGCAGCTGGTCCACCAGGGCGCCGAGGCGGCGGGAGGTCAGCTGCTGGCGGGCGTCCTGCGCGGGGCGGTCTCCTGCCAGCAGTCTGAGCGTGCTGCCCTCCACCGGTATCAGCGCCTCCAGAACGGATTCCTTCTCCCCGCTCAAAAGCTCCGGCACGCCCCGGGAGGGCGTCTCCACGCCCAGCGCTTTTTTTACCGACGGCTTGCGCAGATCCAGGTCCACCAGGATCACCCGGGCTCCGCTCTGGCTCAGCGACAGCGCCAGATTGACCGCCACCGTGGTCTTGCCCTCTCCGGGCAGAGTGCTGGTGACCAGGATCACCTGCGCATGCTGCTTTTGGGCCTGCCGCAGGAATTTCATGCGCATGCTGCGCACGCTTTCCTGAAACGCGGATGTGACCCGCTGGTTCCGGATGGAGATGCGCCGGTCGATCTCCCTGCCCCGGCGCTTGAAGGTCACCCTGGGCAGCGTGGCGATGCACTGGAGGTTCAGCCGGCGGCGGATGTCCTCCGGGTCACGGATGCTGCGGCGGGTGAGCGCGTAGAGCAGCACCACCGCAAGCCCCAGGGCGCAGCCCAGCGCCGCTCCCTTGCACACGGTCCGGGCCGGCCGGAACGCATTGTAGGGCGCGCGGGCCACCTCCGGCACCGTCAGAAGATTCATCTGTGTATTGCCGATCACATAGTCCGCCACCTGGGGATAGACCTGAGTGACAGCCATCAAAATATCATAGGCATCCTGGGCAGACGTACTGGTGACCCGCAGGGAAAAGAGGTTCGTGTTCTCTACGGTCTGGGCCGAGATGCTGCCGTTGAGACGGTCCACTCCCATGGCCTGACGGAGCTTTGTCTGCATGAGCTCCGACTGGACCAGATACGGGAACGTCTTGGTCAGCTGCTCCGCTGTGGCCTTGTCGTAGTAACTGGTGCTGCCGCCGATGTCGGTGAGGGAGTTGCTGTCCATCTGGATGGTGAACGTCACCTCTGAGGCATACATAGGCGTATAGCTCCGCCAGGCCCGCAGGCCCAGAGCGCCGCCGCAGGCCACCGCCAGTACCAGCACCAGCCACCAAAGGCGCCCCATGGCCTTTCCAAACTCCTGGAGGATGCGGAAGATATCGATTTTTTCCAGCTCTGCCTGATCCACCTTATGCTCGCTCATCGCTGCCTCCCGCCGTATCCGCGCCCTTGCCGGCGCGCTGTTTCCCGCCGTAGCCATAACCGTAGCCATATCCGTAACCGTATCCATAGCCATAGTGGTCATTGGAAAACGGCATGCCGCGCACATCGTTGAACACGCACCCCAAAAGCTCCGCGCGGCACTGGCTCAGCATATCCACCGTGTCGTTGATGCGCCGGGCCGGGGATACATCCTGCCGCACCACCAGCAGCGAAAGGTCCGCCTGGTCCGCCAGGGCCTCCACGTCGGAAAAAAGGGCCATGGGCGGGGAATCGATGACGATGTAGTCCATCTCCCTGCGGGCCCGGTCCAGGATCTCCGCCATGACCGGCGAAGCGATCAGCTCGGCCGCTCCGTCGCTGCTGCGGGTGGAAAAGAGGGTATAGAGATGCTCCCGCTCCAGATATTCCGGCGCACAAGGCACCTCGCCTTGCAGCATGTCCGCCAGCTCTGCGGCGGGCTTGCTGTGAAAAAGCTTGAACTGGGCGGCTTTGTGCAGGTCCGCGTCCATGAGCAGCACCTTCCGCCCGCCCTGGGTCAGCGCCAGAGCCAGGTTGGCCGCCACGGTGGACTTGCCCTCGTTCTCCGCCACACTGGTGACCAAAATCACCTTCCGCTCTCCGTGCCGGGCGGCAAAATCCACCTTGGCCGCCAGCTTGTAGACCTCTTCGGTGAAGCAAAAGCTGGCCACAGGCATGGTGATAAGCAGGCCTTTATTGGCTTTTTTCATTTTGGTGCGCAGCGTCTTGTTCTTCACCTCATGGTGGATGGTGGCAAAGAGCTTTACATCCAGCTTGCGCCGCAGCGCCTGAGAGGTCTGCACCGTGTCCGACAGCACCGCCATGACCAGCAGGATGACTGCCATGGCACCGGCGCCGCCCAGAAAGGCCCGCTGCAAAAGCGTCCGCCGGTCCACGGGGTTGGAGGGCGCCGTGGGGACCGTGGGGCTGTCCAGCACTTTCAAGATCACGTTCTGAAATACGTACTCCGACACGGCATCGTAGTTATCCAGCAGCAGCTGCAGCGTGCGGAAGGCATCCTCCGGGGAATCCGCCGTCACCTTCAGCACCAGGATGTTCGTCTCCGGCAGCACGGAAGCCGTCAATGTGCCCGGCAGGCTCTCCTGCCCCAGCTGGCTGGTGGCGATGCTGCTGAACATGTTGCTCTCAAAAAGCTCCGTGAAGGTATCGGCGATCTCAGAGGAGACCGTCAGGTTGGAAAGCACGGATGAATAGCCGCCGCTCTTGACGCTGACGGCCATAGTGGCACTGGCGGTATATTCGGGGCGGTACACGCTCTGAAGCGCGGTGAGCACCAGCATGACCGCGATGAGTCCCGCCGCCGCGATGGTCAGTGCGTCCCGGCCCAGGCGCCGCAGCAGGCACAGGGGGTTGAGCTCCGCCCAATGAAACATCTGTTGTTCGTCCATACTCGCTCCTCACTCTGTGACCACATACAAAACCGCGGTGCCCACGGTGCCGTTTGCCCCGCTGCAGCTATACTGCACCCGGCTGATCCCCGGCTGGAGGCCTCCCTCCGGCAGCTGGGCGGAGACGGCACCGCCGCCGGTGACGCTCTCTACATAGGCCATGGGGTCGAACGGCTCGCCCGCCGTCCGGTAGACCAGATACTCCGTCAGGGTGATGCGCGGCTCTCCGGCGGCATAATTGCGAATGACCACATCCAGGGTGATGGATGCAGTGTCTCCCAGGCTGTTGGTCACCTCAAAGGTGACCGGATAGGTTCCCTCATAGTAGATGGAAAGATCGTTGGAGTTGACCTTGATCCGGTCGGACAGGTCCCCGTCGATCACGTCCCAGGCACTCATCCGGTCCTTGATGCGGACACTGGAGCCCATGGAGTAGCGCAGTTCCTTCGTCAGGGAAAAGCGCGGCGGGGTATAGTCCGTATACTGCACGCTGCGCTGGCTGGAGGCCACATGGTGGTCGCTGTCCGCCACCACGTAGGTGACCGTCAGCGCCCCGCCGGCATCCCGCTGGATGCCCTCCACCATCAGCTCTGCCGTCAGGTCTCCGTCTTTTTCGTCCCAGGCGGTCACATCCTGCATCAAAGCCTCCGTGCCGCTGTCCTTCACAGACAGCACCAGCGGCTCATCCGGGCAGGTGATGACCGGGATCGTATCGTCCGTCTGCCAGATCCGATAGGCCGTGGACGCCCCCAGGGCGGCAGCCGAGAGGATAAAACATATCAGCGTAATGATGCGCAGTCGTCTCATAAGTGCTCCTCAAGCTCTCTCAAATTCCTCCAGCACCGGGCGGACCGGCCGGTCCTCCAGGATGCGCCGGGGGTTTTCACGCAGCAGAAAATCAGCGATCTCCGGTCCGTCCGCAGCCGCCGCCAGCTCCCACGCCTCCTCCATGCGGGTCGTGCGCCGGTAGGGACTGTGGGCGTCGGAGGCGATCAGATGGACACAGCCGCTCGCCATGCACCAGCGGGCCGTGCGGGCAGCCCGGCGTCCAAAGCGTCCGGCAAGGCTGCCCTTGTTGATCTGCAGCACATAGCCCTGCCGGCTCCACTCCAGCAGCAGCGCCTCGTTCCCCTGGATGAAGCGATACCGCTCCGGATGCGCCACCACCGGCACCGCGCCCCGCGCCGCGATGGCCGCGAGGATCGCTCCTGCGAAATCCGGCGACTCATCAAAGCCGAATTCCACCAAAAGATAGCGGCTGCCGCCCAAGGTCAGCAGCCGCCCGCAGTCCAGCAGATGGGGCACGTCCCCGGTGGCGAACACCTCCATGCCCGCGTACAGTTCCACTTGCAATCCGGCCCGGCGTACGGCAGCGCGCAGCGCCTCCAGCTGCCGCTGCAGCTCCGGCCCGGCATAATTTTCAAACTCTCCCGGCACATTGCAGTGGGGCGTGACCGCAATGGCCCGCACACCGCTGCGCTCCGCCATGGCGGCCATGGCCAGGCTCTCCTCCTCCGAGGCGGCGCCGTCGTCCGCTCCCGGCAGGATATGGCAATGCAGGTCCGTCATCTCAGCCGTTGCGGAACTCTTCCAGATAGGCGGCCTTTTTCAGGCTCTTTTCCTCCTGGTAGGTCGCCTCCACCTGCTTGGCCAGAGAGTCGTCCTTGCCGGCCTGCTTCAAAAGCGAGCGCAGACGCTCCACCACCTGGGCTACCTGGGCGTCGCACTCCTTTTCCAGGGCTGTCAGCTCCTCCAGGCGCTTATAGACCACGTCGGCCTTGTTCTCCGCCGTGTGCTCGCCCTGCGTGTATTCGTCGATGGCCGCCTGGGCGATGGACTCCAGCTTGCTCACATAGGTACTGCGCAGCACGTACATCTGAGCGATCTGCTCCTGGATCTGCGCCTCCACATTGCTTTTCTCCGCTGTCTGCTGGCTGCTCTGGCCGTCCGGCGTCTCCGCGCCGGGCACGGACTCATCCAGAAGCTTTTTGGCCGCATCCTCCACGGAGAGCGTCCCGTCTTCCAGCTGGCGCAGCTCCTCCTCGGAAAAGGTATAGCTGCTCACGCTGTATTCCTCCATGGCGCTGGTCAGGACCTGCTCATTCTCCGCCAGCTTTCCTTCGATGGCCGTGCGGTCCATGGTCATACCGTAACGCAGGGCGCTGATGTTGTTCCACTGCCAGGCTGTCACGCCCGCCCCCGTCACCACCAGGGCACCCACGATCCCCAGCGCGATCTTTCCGCCTTTTTTCATTCCAGTAATCTCCTTGCTTTTTATACCCGCTGGACAGAAGCCAGATCCTCCAGCTGATTGGCCTGCCCTTCCCGGACGGCGCGGATGGCCTCCCGGTTCACTTCTTCAGGGCTGCGGAAGGTGGGGACCAGGCCGCGGAGCACCGGGAAGATCTCCTCCCGTCCGCCCCGCTCCGCGGCAGCGGCCAGTTCCTCCAGCCAGCCCTTCATCTCGCTTTCCTCCACGTCCGCCTTTTCTTCCACAAAGATCTTCTCGTTTTCCGTGCGGCGCAATCCCGCGCTGGCAGTGAGCAGCTCCTCATAGAGCTTTTCGCCCGGCCGCAGGCCCACTTCCTGGATGTCGATATCCACGTAGGGCGTAAAGCCTGAGAGGCGAATGAGCTTTTCCGCCAGATCCAGAATATGCACCGGCTCGCCCATATCCAGCACGTACACCTCGCCGCTGCGGGCAAAGGAGCCCGCCTCCAGCACCAGCTGCACCGCCTCGGGGATGGTCATGAAATAGCGGATGATCCGCTTATCCGTGATGGTGACCGGACCGCCGTAGGCGATCTGCTTTTTGAAAAGCGGAATCACAGACCCGTCCGAACCCAGCACATTGCCGAAGCGCACGGCGGAAAAAGCCGTCCGCCCGCCCCGCAGGCCCTGGATCACCTGTTCGCAAAGATATTTGGTGGCGCCCATGATGTTGGTGGGGTTGACCGCCTTGTCCGTGGAAATGAGCACGAATTTCTCCGCCCCGTATTTGCGGGCGGCGGAGGCGGTGTGATAAGTACCGAACACATTGTTCTTGACTGCCTCCTCCGGGCAGTTCTCCATAAGGGGCACATGCTTGTGGGCCGCCGCATGGAACACCACCTGGGGGCGGTAGCGCTCGAAGATCTGATCCATCTTCTTCCTGTCCCGCACGGAGGCGATCTCCACCGACAGGGGGAAGTCCGGCCCATAGAGATGCACCAGGTCGTTTTGCAGGCTGTATGTGGTGTTTTCCGCAATGTCCACGATCACCAGCCGCCGGGGACCGTAGCCGGCGATCTGCCGGCACAGCTCCGAGCCGATGGAGCCGCCGCCGCCGGTGACCAGCACGCTCTTGCCTGCCAGAAACTCCCGGATACGGCTGTTATCCAGCTGGATGGGCTTGCGGCCCAACAGATCTTCGATCTGTACCTCCCGCATGCTGGCGGTCAGGGACGTGCCCTCCCGCCCCAGCTGCGTAACCGGGTCCTCCAAAATATGGAGCCGGCAGTTGGTCGCGGCGCACTGACGCAGGATCTGGGTCTGACGCTCCGCCGACAGGTTGGGAATGGCCAGGATCAGCTCCGTGACCGGCGTATCCTGCAAAAGCTCTCCCAGGCGGTCAATGGGTCCCCGAACGGCTACGCCGTGGACCCGCTTTCCGATCTTGTCCGGCGCGTCATCCAACAGGCAGTAGGGCAGATAGCGCCCCCGGGGGTTGCTCACCAGCTCGCCCAGCAGCGACACGCCCAGCGCGCCGGCGCCGATGATGGCCGTATAGCTGCGGCCCTCCGCGCCCCGGCCCGCCATCTTCAGGCGGTAGATCCGATAGAGGAAGCGCACCGCCAGAATGCAAAGAAGCGCCAGAGAGGTGCCCGTCAGCGCCTGGGTGATCCAGATGCGGTTGGTGTCCAGCACCAGATTGAGCCCGGTATAGAGCAAAAAGCCCAGGCTCATACCCATCAGCAGCACGAAATACTCCCGGCTCTCGGCATAGCGCCAAAGGCTGTTGTAGGTCCTGAAGATCAGCTGGAACACCAGTACGCACACGGTCAGAAGGCCGATGTGGCCCACCAGGTTCACAAGCTGGATGTCGTTTCGCAGGAGCGGCGG
>DYBL01000046.1 GCA_019418625.1 Clostridiales bacterium
CCCCATGCCCGCCGAGATGACCGGCTTTTCCGGCTACTATGGTTCCACCACCGCCCAATACAGCGTGGACGTCTCCGCGGACGGGAAGCTGACACTGGCCTACCTCAACTTCCCACAGATGCCCGCGCAGGTATTTTCCTACTATTCTGACGGGACCTTCCGGGACGAGAACAATCTGTCCCTTTTGTCCTTTGTGACGGAGTCCAATGGGGAGACCTATCTCTATCAGAAAGCCTTCGGTGCGCTGCCGGGGCTGGGCGTGCTGCCCATGAGCAATTATGCCGCCGTGCGGCTGCCGGAAAACCAGGTCTCTCCGGAGGTGCAGACCACCTGGGACGCTCTTGCCACCGCCAGCTTCCTGCCCCTGACGGAACCTTACACCTCTCAGGTCTACCTCTCCTTGACGGAGAACGCGGCCCAGGTCTCCCAGACTCCCCAATCCGTTCCCGGCTATGTGGGCTCTGACCGGATCACGGACGCCGCCTCCGCCCACTATGAGCTCCAGCTGCCGGGCACCGGCGGCCGGGACGGCTATGACATGACCGTCCGGGAGGAAAATGGCGGCACCTACCTGACCGCAGGCGCCACTCTTTATCTTGCCCAGGAAGATGCGCCGGAGCTGTTCACCGGTTCCGGCTGGTCTTACAGCACCATCCAGCCGGACGGCTACGCCCGCTGGTACCGGATCGGAGAAAGCGCCTCCGGCACCGCCATGTCCGTTCAGGTGGATGGAGAGGGCGGCTTCTGGGTCTACAATGACCAGGGACACCTCACCGCCTCCTCCGTTTTGTGGGACGACACCAGGGCCCCCCTGGAGCAGGGCGGACTGGTGGTGTTTGCCGGAGAAGCAGGCAGCCGGTTCCATCTCTCTTTCTCCCGCTGAAACGCAAAAAAACGAGGCACGTTAACGTGCCTCGTTTTTTATCGTTCGGAATGTACCCAGGACTGGGGCGTCTGATAGGGTTTATAGGTGGAGGTAAGGACCTTTTCAAAGATCCGGGCCTCCGGGTCCTCGATCCGCCGCAGGATCTGCTCGCCGGCAGCCTGCCCCAGCTCCTCCACCGGCTGAATGATGGAGTCCATCTGGTTATCGTAGAGCTGATAAATGCTGGAGTCATAGTCCACAAAGCTCACCAGGTCGATGTCCTGGGCCAGGCGGATGCCCTTTTTATGCAGATGCACAATGGTCTCGGCACCCATCAGGCCCTGGCAGACGATAATAGCGTCGCACTGACGCTCCAGCAGCTCGTCCAGGCAGGTGTGTGCGCTGTCCTCCATGGAGTTGCCGTAGCGGATGAGGGTCTCGTCCTCCGGCAGTCCGCAGTCCGCCACCGCCTGCTGATAGGCGGAGATCCGCTCCCGGGTGGTGGACAGCCGCGGCAGACCGCCGATGATGCCGATGCGGCGGGCTCCCTTGCCGGCCAGGCGGCATACGCTGCGGTAAATGGGCCGGAAGTTGGACACGCACACGGAAGAGTACTTCTTCACATCAAAGGTGCGGTCCACCAGCACCACCGGGAAGCCCGCGGGGATCAGCGCGTCCAGCCGGGAAAAATCCTCCATGGTGCTGGCGATGAGCAGTCCGTCCACCAATCCGGCAGAGAGCAGGCGGATGTTGGTCTCCTCCCGATCCATATCCTCCTTGGTGTTGGCGATGATAAGATGATACCCGTGCTGGGCAAGACACGTTTCCACCGACTCGATCATGGTGGCGAAAAACTTGTTGGCGATATCCGGCACGATGAAGCCCACGGTCTTTTTCTTTCCCGTGCGGAAGCTGCGGGCGGAGGCGTCCGGCGTATAGCCCAGCTCGGCGATGGCCTGGTATACCTTCTCCTTGGTCTCCTCGGAGACATAGCGGGTATTATTGATGGTGTGAGACACGGTGGCAGTGGAGACACCCGCCAGCTTTGCCACGTCACTGATGGTCACTTTCATTGGCGTTTTCCTCATTGCGTAATCGGTTTCAACATTGCGTAATCAATTTTCCCCCACAGTATATGACAGTGCCCTCGGTACGTCAAGCACTTTTCACCAGATTTCGTCATTTCTTTATGGAAAAGTCCATTCTTTTTATCATAAATCACAATTTACATATCAGATTGTTATTTGAAATGACAGTTGCCAAACCAATTCCCGTGTGATAGTATACTCCTGTAAAACGATTAAACCAAACGATTACGCAAACGTTTCGGCGGTGTACTTCCGTTCCGCCGGTATTGAAAGGAGTCTATTTGACTATGAAAACCCAGATTGGTATCAACGGCTTCGGCCGCATCGGCCGCCTCGTGTTCCGCGCCGCTCTCAACCGTGACGATGTTGAGGTCGTCGGCCTGAACGACCCCTTCATGAACCCCGAGTACATGGCTTACATGCTCAAGTACGACAGCGTGCACGGCAAGTTCCCCGGTGAGGTCTCCGCTGAGGACGGCATGCTGGTGGTCAACGGCAAGAAGTATCCCGTGTTCACCGCCATGGAGGTCAAGGACATTCCCTGGGCCAGCGTGGGCGCTGAGTATATCTGCGAGTGCACCGGCAAGCACCTGACCAAGGAGCTGTGCCAGGGTCACATCGACGCCGGCGCCAAGCACGTGGTCATGGGCGCTCCTTCCAAGGACGACACCCCCATGTTCGTTATGGGCGTCAACAACACCAAGTACACCTCTGACATGACCTTCGTGTCCAACGCCTCCTGCACCACCAACTGCCTGGCTCCCATCGCCAAGGTCCTGCACGAGAAGTTCGGCATCGTGGAAGGCCTGATGACCACCGTGCACTCCGTCACCCCCACCCAGAAGCTGCTGGACGGCGCTTCCCTGAAGGATTGGCGCGGCGGCCGTGCTGCTACCGGCAACATCATCCCCTCCTCCACCGGCGCCGCCAAGGCTGTGGGCAAGGTCATCCCCGAGCTCAACGGCAAGCTGACCGGTATGTCCATGCGCGTCCCCACCCTGGACGTGTCCGTGGTGGATCTGACTGCCAAGCTGGCCAAGCCCGCCTCCTATGAGGAGATCTGCAAGGCCATGAAGGAGGCCTCTGAGGGTGAGCTGAAGGGCGTTCTGGGTTACACCGACGAGGACGTTGTCTCCTCCGACTTCCTGGGCGATTCCCGCACCTCCATCTTCGATGCCAAGGCCGGTATCGCTCTGACCGACACCTTCGTGAAGGTCGTCTCCTGGTACGACAACGAGTGCGGCTACTCCAACAAGATGGTGGACCTGATCCGCTACATGTCCTCTGTGGATCACAAGTAAGTTTTTCCCCCTGTATTGCAGTGAACTACCTGCCCGGGATTTCCCGGGCAGGTAGTTTTTATATCGGCTCACGGCAGCCGGCCATATCCCCAAGCATAACACAACCCCCCATTCGCTCCAACGACGAATGGGGGGCTCACTCATTGATTGGATTGTCCAATGGTCGCTACCTCATGCTTTCTTTCGGATTTACCGCTCGACGCTCGGGGGTAATGAAAACGTTGAACTCAGGTTTTTTGCCAATCCATAAAACATCGCTTACACGCAGTCACCGCTCTGGTTATTACCAAAACATCTCGCTCGTGTGGCTCATCATAGTGAGGTGTGTTTCGTTTTTGGGTCCTTCCGGAGTACGCGGTTTGAAATTTTCTTCTGAAAGTCGAACGGCATTTGAGGATTTAGGATTCTCTTGGAATCTCTGAGCTTTCTAGCCCATGGGACTCACTCCCTTCCTGTGTCTATAATGTACAACACTTTTTCGATTTTGTCAACTCATTTTGTGCATTTTTACATTTTGCATAAATGCAAATCGTTTTACTTTGTCATAATGGACAATTGTGTTTTTACGAAAGACACAGTTCCCGAAAAAAGCACACCAGGGACAGCTCCTCCCGCTGCCAGAAGGCCTCCAGCAGCGCCTCCACATTCTCCTCGCTGTGTTCGATCTCCCGGCAGAAGCGGCGCAGCGCCTCTCCCAGCCCGCCGCACACCGGCGTCAGACGCTCCACAGTCAGCACCGCCAGCACGCACAGCTGCGCCCGCCCCAGCAGATCTCCGTCGTTGACGGCCTTGAGCAGGTGACGGAAGGCAACGTAGCAGGCGACGCGCTCCAAAAGGGCCTCGTCTCCCCGTGCCGGCGCCGTCTCCTCTCCCCGGCGCAGCAGCGTCCGCCAGTCCGCTTCCAGCACTTCCAGCTCTCCCAAAACTCTGAGCGCCCAGGGAAAAAGTCCCGGTCCCGCTCCGCACTCCAGCGCCTGGGGTCCCCACGTCCGGGCAAGGTCTCCCAGCGCCTCCCCCTGCTCCTCATCCAGCAGCGCCTGGGCCTGCCAGGCCAGGAGCAAAAAGTCCGTCAGCCGGCGGCGCAGGGATGCTTTTCGGTCCGTGAGGATGGAGAGCATCCGCGTCCGCAGGGCCGTCAGGCCCTCCAGCCAGGGGTCTGCCGGCTCTGATCGCTCCTCGTCCTCCCAGGAGGAGAGGGTGAGCTTTTCCCGGCTGCCCAGCAGCAATTCGTTTGCCGCCGGGCAGGCGGCGGAGAGGGTGATCTCCCGGAAAGCGCCGTAGTCCTCGATGAAGCGGGGATGAGACCGGCAGGTGACAGAGGTGGCCGCCTCCCCCAGCTGCAGATGGATCTCACAGAGGTTCTCCTCATTGAGAAACGGGCATCGCCCGCCCCGCAGGGGAAAACAGAAGTCCCCCTCCGCATCCGCCTGGATCACGGAGCGCAGCTTCTCCCCCAGGGCGCCGGGCACCTGAAAATACCGCAGCGCCGTCTCCTCATCCAACACGACCTCCCATCCGGCGCAGCAGGTGTGGGGGCACGCCCCCGCCAGGCAGTGAAAGTCATGGAAATAATCAGCCGCTCGGTTCAGCATGCTCTGCTCCCTTCCGCCCCGGATCAACGGAGCCTATGTTGTTATAACAACATACAATTTTTCAATATTGTACGATACTTGACTTACAAAAACAAGCCGCCTGTTTGAACAGGGGAAAAAGGAGACACACTACTATGGTAAGACGCATCATCCAGATCGACCAGGAAAAATGCAACGGCTGCGGGGCCTGCGCCGCGGCGTGCCACGAAGGCGCCATCGGCATGGTAGACGGGAAGGCCCAGCTGCTGCGGGACGACTACTGCGACGGCCTGGGCGACTGCCTGCCCACCTGCCCCACCGGCGCCATCACCTTTGTGGAACGGGAGGCCGCCGCCTATGACGAGGCCGCCGTCCAGGCCCGGAAGGCAGCCGCCTGCTCCGGCGGCTGTCCCGGCAGCGCCGCCCGTTCCCTGCACCCGGCGCCCGCGGCTGCCCAGGCTCCCGTCAGCCAGTCCGGTCCCGTGTCCCGCCTGATGCAGTGGCCGGTGCAGCTGAAGCTGCTGCCGGTGGAGGCGCCCTTCTACCAGGGGGCCAAACTGCTGATCGCCGCGGACTGCACCGCCTTTTCCCGCGCGGATTTCCACGAGCGGTTCATGCGCGGGCGCATCACCGTCATCGGCTGCCCCAAGCTGGACGAGGGCGACTACGCCGAAAAGCTCACGGAGATCCTGCGGCGCAACGATATCCGGGAGGTGCTGGTGGTGCGCATGGAGGTCCCCTGCTGCGGCGGCATCCAGCGGGCCGCGGAGACGGCCCTGCAAAAAAGCGGAAAGTTCATCCCCTGGCAGGTGGTGACACTGGGCCGGGATGGAAATATTTTGGACTGACCCACTTAAGGAAAAGGAGATTTTTTATGAAAGCGATCGTAAACGACACCTGCATCGGCTGCGGCCTGTGCGCAGGCACTTGCCCGCTGGTATTCACCATGGGAGACGACGGTCTGGCCCACGGCGCCGAAGTGGCTGCCAACCAGGAAAACGCCGCCCGGGAGGCTCAGGAGGGCTGCCCGGTGGGCGCCATTTCCCTGGAGGACTGATCCACGAAAAAAGCAAGCAGGCGGGAGCCCATGGGTTCCCGCCTGCTTGTTTTTTTCGTGTGAATGGACCGCTCACATGGTGGCCGGCACGCCCCGGCCCTCGGTCTCGCCGCTGCGGCGCTTTTCCTCGTACATCCGGCGGTCCGCCTGCTCCAGCATGGCCATGAGGAAGGACTGCTCCGCCAGGAACTGGTTGGTATAGGCATAGCCGAAGTCCGCCGGCAGCACCGGCAAAAGTGCCAGGCGCAGATCCTCCACCTTGCGCTGCACCACGGACTCGTCGCAGTCCGTCAGGATCACCACGAACTCATCGCCGCCGAAGCGGATCACCGAGTCCTGGGCCCGTACATGGCTGCGCAGCACGGCGGCCACTTCCTCCAGCACCTGATCTCCGGCCAGGTGGCCCCTGGTATCATTGACCTTTTTGAATTGCCGCAGATCCAGCAAAATGAGTCCCACCCGCATGGGCGTATACTCCGCACTGTGGTGCAGGAAGGAAAATTCGTTGAGATAGCGCCGGTTGAAGGCCCGGGTCAGCTCGTCACGGTAGAGCTTGCTTTGCAGCTCCTCCAGCCGCTGGGCCACGGTTTTCCCGTTTTCCTTTTCCACCAGCAGCTGGTCCGACACATGGCTGACGATCTCCAGGACCACCTGCCGCTCCTCTTCCGGCAGCACCAGCATCAGCGGTTGGGAAACCACATAGAAAACATCGTTGTGGATAAATTCGTATTTTGTCCGCCGGCAGTTGCCGCTCACCGCCTGCAAGCTGGTGCAGTTTTTGCAGCGGCAGTCCTTGTTCCAAACGGAAAAGCAGGTATATGGCTCCTCAGTCACATGGTCGTCACACAGCCGCAGCACAGTCGTACGCACCGGGTCCACCAGTCGGACCACGTCGAAAATGGGCGCAAGGCACCGGAGCATCCACTCCATGTCCTGTGCGCAATAGCGGTTTTGCTGCCCCATACAGCGTCCCTCCCCTGTGGCGGGAATCGTCCCTGGGCGCAACCGACCGCAGGGTGTTTTTTCATTATACTGCCATATTCAGGAAAAGGCAAGTATATGGAGCAGGTGCGCGTGTTCAGGTGTTGTCAGGACTGATGGGTTCCCGGGTCAGCAGACGGCGCAGAGCCTTACCGTTGAAGGGGATAAGGGGATAGAGATAGCCCTTGCCCACCAGCGGCTTCGTGGTGGCCAGCAGCACCAGGATCCCCACGACGCCCAGCACGAAGCCCCACACGTCGAACGCGGCCGTCACCAGCAGCAGCGCCACCCGCAGCAGCTTGAACGCATAGCCCATCTCATGGCTGGGCTGGGCAAAGCTGGCCACGGACACGAAGGACATATACACCAGCACCTCCGGCCCCAGCCATCCCGCCTGCACGGCGAAGTCTCCCAAAATCAGCGCGCCCAGCATGGAAAAGGAGTTGGACAGGGAATCCGGCGTATTGAGCGACGCCAGCTTCAAAACGTCCACCAAAAACTCCACCACCAAAAGCTGCCACAAAAGGCCCAGATCCGCCGGCTCCGGGGAGGAGAGGAAGTCCAGCCAGCCCGGCAGCCGCCCCGGCTCGCTGACCATGAGATACCAGGCAGGGGTGATGAGCAGGGAGATCACGAATACGATGATGCGCAGAAGCCGCAGATAGGAACCCACCAGCGGCGGGAAATAGAACTCGTTGGCCTCCTGGGTGAAATCGAAAAACGTGGTGGGGAAGATCATGACCGAGGGGGAGTTGTCCACCAGCACCACGATGTTGCCCTCCATGATGCTGGCAGCGGCTGCGTCCGGCCGCTCCGTATAGCGCACCTTGGGAAAGGGATTGTACCACTGCTTGGGCCGGATGGACTCTGCCACGCTCTCCTGTCCCATGGAAAGGGAGTGGACCTGGATGGAGGTGAGCTTTTCCCTCAGCTCGCTCAAAAGGCTCTGGTCCACCTTGTCCTCCAGATAGCAAAGCACCGTGTCCGTGTGGGACCGGGTGCCCACCTGCACGCTCTCCATGGTGAGCTTGGGGTCCCGGATGCGCCGCCGCAGCAGGGCCATGTTGGGCACCACCGCCTCGATGAAGCCGTCATGGGAGCCCCGGAGCACCTTGCCGTCCGCCGGCTCCGACACGCCGCGGCCCGGGTAGTCCTTGGCGTCCATGAGCGCCGCCCCCTGCAGCCCCTCCATCAAAAGCAGGGTCTTGCCCAGCAGGACGGAGGTCACGATCTGCTGACGGTCCATGGTCACGCCCGTTTCAGAGAAAGTGATGAACCGGTCCGCAAATTCCTGCATCTGGGTCAGTCCCGCCAGATCCTGCTCCCGCAGGGACAGCCAGAAGGCTCCCATCCGCTCCAAAATGGCATCCCGGCCATAGCCGTCGATCACCCAGATCCGGCCGCGCCGCCCGCCGATGAGAAAGTCCCGGCTCACCACATCGCAGCTGCGGCCCACGCCCAGCTCCCGGTCAAACCAGCGGACATTCTCCATGTATTGTGTTCCAAGCAATTCCATAGGCCACCTCCAAAAATGCACCGCTAGTATGCGTCCCGGGGCAGCATTGTATCCATGGTTTGACTCTGTGGGCGCAAAAAAGGGCCGTCCGGGAAAACATTTCCCGGACGGTCTCTTCTCTTTCAGGATGGAAGATCCTCCCCGGACACCGGTGGGAACGTGACCGTAAAGGTCGATCCCTTCCCCGCTTCGCTCTCCAGGGTAACGCTGGCACCCAGATAGGCGGCGCCGTGCTTGACGATGGAAAGGCCCAGTCCCGTGCCGCCGGCGGAGTGACTCTTGTCCACCCGGTAAAACCGCTCGAATACCCGCTCCCGGGCCTCCGGCACGATGCCGATGCCCGTGTCGGACACGGTGACCCGTGCCCCCTGGGGCGTATCGGTGACGGTGACCGTCACGCTGCCGCCAGGCCGATTGTAGGCGATGGCGTTGTCCCAGAGATTGTAGAGGATCTCCTCCACGATCTGGGGCACGCCCCGCACCATGGCGGGGCCCCCCCGCAGCTCCATGGTGACGTTCTTTTTCTCCGCCGCCTGCTGGAGCTGGGTGGAAATGGCCCGGGCCTGGCCATAGAGGTCCACCGTCTCCCAAGCGCCGGTGGGGCCGCCCTCATCCAGACGGGAGAGCTTGATAATGTCGTTGACCAGACCGATGAGCCGCTGGGCCTCCCGGTGGATGTTGCCTGCAAAATGGGGGATATCCGCGGGCTTTACCAGTCCGCCCGCCATGATCTCCGCCGTGCCCAGAATGGAAGTCAGCGGCGTTTTCAGCTCGTGGGACACATTGGCGGTGAACTCCCGCCGCAGCTGCTCCCGCTGCTCCTTTTCCGTCACGTCCAGGATGACCACCACTGCACCGGCCAGCTCGCCGGAACGTTCCACGGGGCTGGCAATGACCTGGCGGCAGCTGTCGTCCTTTTCCAGCAGCTGCTCCGTGCGCCTGCCGGCCAGTGCCCCCTCCACGCAGCGGCGGAAGCCGCTCTCCCGGTTGAGGGCATAGATGCTCTCCCCCTCCTGAACGGGTCCTTTCGTATACAGCAGACGCAGGGCGCTGGAATTGTAGGTGAGCACCCGGGTCTGCTGATCGATGACCAAAAAGCCCTCGCTCATGTTCTCCGTAATGGCGGTGAATTCCTCCTGCCGGCGCTTGAGGTCCAGCATCTGCCGCTGGATCTGCCGGTTCTGGCTGCGGATCTTGCACAGCAGGGGAGCCAGCTCTTCATAGGTGCTGTCCGCGTCCGGAGCACTCAGGTCAATGGCGTTGATGGGCCGCACCAGCTGGCGGGACACTCTGCCCGCCAGCCACAGGGCCAGAAGCAGGGCCAGCAGCATGACGAACGCCACCGGCTGCATGGCCTGGAGCACCAGCACCCATACGGAGTACTGGGTGTCCGACACCCGCACCACCGTTCCGTCCGACAGCCGTACGGCGTAGTACAGTGTCTTTTGGGCCAGGGTATCGGAGTAGCGGGCGGCGCTGCCCGTGCCTGTGGCCAGCGCCTGGCGGATCTCCTGGCGCTGGGCGTGGTTTTCCAGCTCACCTGTACTCTCCCAGTTGTCAAAAAGCACATTGCCCTGACCGTCCACCCAGGTGACGCGGCTGCCCGCCGGCAGCCCCTCCGTCAGATACCGCATGCCGTCCAGCTCCACGCCGTGGGCCACATACGCCGTGCGGGATTCCAGCTCCGCCATGACCCGGCCCTGAAAATACCCGTGGAGCACGCCCACGATGAGCACCAGGCTGCCCAGCAGCACCGCCACGGACACCGCCAGAATGGAGCGGAAGATTCGTTTCGTCATATCCGCTGCCCCTTACTCTCCGGAGATTTTGTAGCCGTAGCCCCGGACAGTCTCCACATAGGCGCCCGCCGCCCCCAGCTTCTGGCGCAGGGTACGCACATGGACGTCCACCGTGCGGCTCTCGCCGGTGAAGGCATAGCCCCACACATTTTCGATCAGCTGCTCCCGGGAGAGCACCTGGCCCCGGTTTTTCAGCAGCAGGCACAGCACCTCGAACTCCTTTTGTGTCAGCGCCACGCTCTGCCCGGCCACGGTGACCGTGTGTCTGCCCGGGTCCACCGTCAGCTCTCCGCAGCGGTATACGCCGCTGTCCGCCTCCGTGCGCCGCAGCAGCGCCCGGATGCGGGAGAGCAGCTCCATCATGCCGAAGGGCTTGGCGATATAGTCATCGGCCCCGGCGTCCAGTCCCATGACCTTGTCATACTCCGTGCTCTTGGCCGTGAGCATGATGACCGGCAGCTTCCTGGTACGAGGGCTCTCCCGGAGCTTTTTCAAAACGCTCATGCCGTCCTCTTCCGGCAGCATGATATCCAGCAGCACCAGCGAGGGCACGGATTCCTCCATCCCCGCCCAGAACGCGGAGGGGCGGTCAAATCCCCGGGCCTCCATGCCCTGACTCGCCAGGGTATAGATCACAAAGTCCCGGATGCTGTCGTCGTCTTCCAGTAAGTAGATCATCGCGTTTCCTCCTATGTTCCGGCCGCGGACACGCCCGGCTTCAAATGAGCTGCTGCTCGTTGATCATCAGCTTGAACTGCATGCCCAGCTTCTCCGCCGCCTTGCGGCAGAGGATCATCCGCTGCATGAAGATCTCGAAATAGTCCATGATGGAGCCATACTTGGTATCCACGGACAGCTTCAGTTTGATGAGCGTGTGCTCCTCGTTGATCTTCAGCTGGGACTTTTTCACCGAGTAGTTCACCCGGTCGTGGATATCAAAGGTGGTCATATCCTGGTTGCGTACCCGGCTGCGGCGCACATCGGACTTGTCCGCCAGGATCAGTGCCGCCGCCACTGCGTTCACGGGAAGGCCCGTGCCCTCGTCGTGATTGCCGATGGCTGTGACGATGGTGGCGATCTCCCCCGGGTCGCAGTCCAGGTTGTCCAGAATGCGGAACGCCATGACCGCGCCGGACTGGGAGTGGTCGATGCGGTTGACCAGGTTGCCGATATCGTGCAGATATCCGGCGATCTTCACCAGCTCCACCGTGCGGGCCGGGTATCCCAGCGTCTCCAGGATGTAGCCCGCCGTTTCCGCCACATGGGTCACGTGGGCAAAGCTGTGCTCCGTAAAGCCCAGGGCCACCAGCGACTCATCCGCCCGCTGGATATAGGTGCGGATGGCCTCGTTGTTCTTGACGTCCTCGTATGTGAGCATCATGCGCCTCCTTGTTTTCTGCCGTGCAAATACAGGCAGGACCCCTGCAAAGCAGCCGCGCCGCCTTCCGGCCCAGGCTGCGGCATGAACCGCATGGTCCCCGCCGCTCCCGGCCGGGGGAGCGCTCAGTTTCCGGAGGGATGCTGGCCGGTGAGGGAGTACTCCACCCACTCGGCCACATTGGTGGCGTGGTCGCCGATGCGCTCGAGATACTTGGCCACCATCAAAAGATCCAGTCCCGTCTCGCCGCACTTGGCGTCGGCGGCAATGAGCTCGATGAGCTCCTGCTTCACCTTTTCAAACAGGGCGTCCACCTTGTCGTCGGAGGTATAGACGCTGCGGGCCAGATCCAGATCCCGCTTGACGAAGGAGTCCACACTGTCGGTGACCATGCCGATGACCGCCTGGGCCATCTCGGCGATGTGCATGCGCTTGACTCCCTCAGGCATGCGGATATAGCGGGTCAGCTCCGCGATGTCCGCCGCCTGGTCGCCGATGCGCTCCAGGTCGGAGATCATCTTCAGCGCGGCGGAGATCTCCCGCAGGTCCTTGGCCACGGGCTGCTGCTGCAAAAGCAGCTTCAGGCACAGGTTCTCCACCTCCCGCTCCCGCTGGTCGATGTCCCGCTCCGCCTCCTCAGCGGCAGCGGCCAGGGACTCGTCTCCTTTCAGCAGCGCCTCCGCCGCGGCGGAAATGGCGTCCTCGCAGGCGGCGCCCATCTGGATCAGCTCCACATGCAGCCGCTCCAGCTGCTCGTCAAATTTGTTTCTCACCCTTGTCCCTCCTTAGCCGAACCGGCCCGTGATGTAGTCTTCCGTGCGCTTGTCCCTGGGCGTGGAGAAAAGCTGCTCTGTCTTGCCGAACTCCACCAGCTCGCCCAGCAGGAAAAACGCCGTGTTGTCAGACACACGGGCGGCCTGCTGCATGTTGTGGGTGACCATGATGACAGTATACTTGCTTTTCAGCTCCGAGGCAAGGTCTTCGATCTTGGATGTGGAAATGGGGTCCAGGGCGCTGGTGGACTCGTCCATCAGCAGCACCTCCGGCTCCACCGCCAGGGCCCGGGCGATGCAAAGCCGCTGCTGCTGGCCGCCGGAGAGGCCCAGAGCGCTCTTTTTCAGCCGGTCCTTCACCTCATCCCAGATGGCGGCGGCGCGCAGGGAGTTTTCCACGATCTCGTCCAGCTGCACCCGGGAGCGGATGCCGTGGGTGCGGGGCCCGTAGGCCATGTTGTCGTAGATGCTCATGGGGAAGGGATTTGCCTTCTGGAACACCATGCCCACCTGCTTGCGCAGCCAGGTGGTGTCCACGCTGGGGGCGTAGATGTCCTGTCCCTGGAACTCCACCGTTCCGGTGATGCGTACGGAGGGGATCAGGTCGTTCATGCGGTTGAGGGTGCGCAAAAACGTGGACTTGCCGCAGCCGGAGGGGCCGATGAACGCGGTGATCTCATGTTCGGGAATGGTGATGTTGATATCGTGCAGGGCATGGTTCTGGCCATACCACAAATTCAGGTCGGTTGCTTGCATAATCGCTGCCATAGAGGGCCTCCGTTATTTCTTCAGTTTCCGGCCCACCAGGTTGGCGGACAGGTTGATGGCAAAGGTCAGGATCATCAGGATCGCGGCGATGGCAAAGGCCACGCCGGTCTCGCCCCGCTCGTTGGCGTACACATACAGTGCTACGGTCAGTGTGGCGGAGGAGGACTGGAGAGAGGTGATGAAGTCGTTGAGCACCAGGCCGAAGCCCGCGGTGAACAGCAGCGCCGCGCTCTCGCCCACGATGCGGCCCACGGCCAGGATGCAGCCGGTGACGATGCCGTCCACGGCGTTGGGCAGCACCACGGTGCGCACCATGTGCCACTTGCCGGCGCCCAGGCCCAGCGCGCCCTCCCGGTAGGACTGGGGCACGGTCTTGAGGCTTTCCTGGGTGGTACGGACGATGGTGGGCAGGATCATGATGACCAGAGTCAGTCCGCCGGCCAGGATGCCGGGGTTGAGACCCAGCTTCTGGATGAAGAACAGCATGCCCACCAGGCCGAAGATGATGGAGGGGATGCCCGTGAGGGTCTCAGTGGCAAACTCGATGATCTCCACCACCCGGCGGCCCTCCGCGTACTCCGTCAGATAGATGGCGGCGCCTACGCCCAGGGGCAGCACGATGACCATGGCCACCAGGATGATATAAAGAGTATTGAGGATATTGGGCAGGATACCGATGGTATCCTGGATGTAGCTGGTCTGGCTGGTGAGCAGCGTCCAGGAGAGGTTGCCCACGCCCCGGTAGAAAATGTAGCCGATCAGAAACACCAGCAGCGCGCAGGTGATGCCGGCGCAGATCCACACCAGTGCCCGGAGGCCCCGGTCGTAGACCTGCCGGCGTGCAGAGAGCTTATGTTCCATGACTCAGGCCTCCTTCTTCCGCTTGATGAACACGTTGAGCAGCACGTTGATGAGCATGATGAATAAAAACAGCACCAGACCGATGGAGTACAGGGCATCGCGCTGGAGGCTGCCGTAAGAGGCGTAGGACATCTCCGAGGCGATGGCGGTGGTCAAAAAGCGCACGGAGGTGAAAAGGCCCGGCATATTGGCCACGTTGCCCGCCACCATGATGATGGCCATGGCCTCGCCGATGGCGCGGCCCACGCCCAGCACCACCGCAGTGGCCACGCCGCTGCGGGCGGCAGGCAGGATCACCCGGAAGTTGGTCTCCATCTCCGTGGCGCCCAGGGCCAGCGACGCCTCCTCATATTCCTTGGGCACGGCCCGCAGCGCCGTCTCGGACACGTTGATGATGGAGGGCAGGATCATGATGGCCAGCACGATGATGGCCGAGAGCAGGCACGCGCCGGAGCTGAGGCCGAAGGCATTCTGCACGGCGGGCACCAGCACGATCATACCCACCAGGCCGTAGACCACGGAGGGGATGCCCGCCAGCAGCTCCACTGCCGTGCGGATGACGGCGGCAGCCTTGGGCGGCGCCACCTTGGCCAGGAACATAGCAGTCATCATACCCACCGGCACACCGATGACCACGGCGCCGGCCGTGCCGTACACAGACGTGAGGATGAAGGGCAAAATGCCGTAGGACGGCTCCACCGTGGTGGCGGTGGGCGCCCAGACCTGACCCAGCAGGAAATCCTTCAGGCCGATGGTCCGAATGGCCGGCAGGCCGGAAATGATCAGATAGATGCTGATGAACAGCACAAATGCCACGGCCACGATGCCGCAGAGCAAAAATACGGTATGTACGAACAGCTCCATACCCTTGCGGGCACCGCTGTGCCGCGGAGGATCCGCCTTCTTGGGCGTAAGGACCGCCCCGGTCAAAACGGCGTCACCCACCGCTTCCAAAATCTCACGTTCCACAACGTTCTCCTTTCCTGTACGCCCCGGTTACGGGAATAGCCCCCACCCGCCAAGTGTGTGGGTGGAGGCTGATCCCCAGGGGATGGTTCTGCTTATTCCGCCACGGGGACCGCACCGGCGGCGCGGATCAGGTCGTTGGCGGCAGAAGAGGTGGCGAAGTCGAAGAAGGCCTGGGCCTGGGCGGAGAGCGCGGTACCCTCCTTGGTCACCAGGACGAAGGGACGCTGGATGGCGTAGGTGCCGTCCAGGACGGTCTCCTCAGAGCAGGCCACGCCGCCCACGGTCAGGGCCTTGATGCCCTCCTGGCCCTCCACAGCGGAGAGGGAGGCATAGCCGATGGCGTTGGGGTTGCCCTTGACCGCCTCGATGACGGCGCCGGTGGAGGTCAGCTCCTGGGCCAGCACGCAGGTGTCCTTGGTATCGGTGATGGTCTCGAAGCCGTCGCGGGTGCCGGAGCCGGCCTCACGGCCGATGCAGGAGATGGTGCCGGCGTCGCCGCCCACCTCGCTCCAGTCGGTGACGGCACCGGTGAAGATCTGGGCGATCTGCTCCACAGTCAGGTCAGAGACCTTGCTGTCGGCGTTGACGATGACGGCGATGCCGTCCAGAGCCACGGTGGTGCCCACCAGTCCGGCGGAGGTCTCCTCATCCTTCAGGGCGCGGGAGGAAAGGCCGATGTCGCAGGTGCCGTTCTTGGCAGCCTCGATGCCGGTACCGGAACCGGTGGGGTCATATGTCACGCTGACGCCGCTGTTATCGGCCATGAACTGCTCACTGAGCACGCCGATCACCTTTTCCATGGAGGTGGAGCCGTTGGTGGAAACGGAGCCGCTGAGGGTCTCCTCCTGGGCGGGGGTCTCCTCCGCCGGAGTCTCGGCAGGGGTCTCCTCCTTGGAGCCGCAGCCGGCCAGCAGGGCGGCGCTGAGGCTCAGGGTCAGCAAAATAGAAAACAGCTTTTTCATTCCAAATGATCTCCTTTTTCGCATATGTCTGTTGCTTGGTGCATGGTCACAGTATAGGGTCCGCCGCGTAAAATCCGACACCAGGAGATTGTAAAGTGTTTGTAAAATCGCCTTTTTGCATGTAAAAGGGAGACCCCGGCAAGGTGTCTCCCTTTTACATGACCATTTTATTTTTTAAATTGGCACAGCGCCGTAAAGCACGGGCCCTGCGGGCCGACGCCCTCCATATAATAGGCATCTCCCTCCCGGACGCCCAACAGCCGCAGCTCCTCGCCCAGCGTGGCCTCCTTGCTGTAATTGATGAAAAAGTCCCGGGGCACCCGGTCCTGCAAGTCCGCGGGCAGTGCGTCCCAGACGATGTCGCCGTAGTTGCCGCTGTACACATGGCCGTTGCCGTCCAGGTCGGACCACACGATTCGCCGCTTTCCCAGCTCCTCCGCACCCTCCGTCGGCAGCAGGATCTTCCGGGTGTCCGGGCAGTCGATGGGGCGGTCGCTGGTGTGGATGGGCCGGGCCGTAAAGGACGCAGGCCGCAGAATGTGCCGGGTCTGGGGGTCCACCAGGATCCAGTCGCTCTTGATGGCCACCCGCACCGCTCCCGTCTGGTCCCGCATCTCATAAAAGCGCTGCATGTGGGCGCCCTTGGTACCATTTTCCCAGGTGGTGATATCCATGACCTCCCGGTAGCGGGGGCAGTCGTGGATACGCACAGCCATGCGGGAAAGAAGAAATACCTCCCGCATTTCATACAGCTTCTCATGGGTCAATCCTCTGGCATCATAGTCGTATCCGGCATAGGCGGCCGCCCGGCTCAGCAGGGACGACACCCTCGCGCGCTTGTTTCGGTCACAGTCGGCAAATATGAATTCCTCTTGGCGGAAATATCCGTTTTCTTCCGATTTTTGCGCAAATGCTTCCAATTTTTTGACGCCTTCTTTCAAAATGATTTCTATTTTCCAATGATGGTTTAGAAGTATACCATATTTTTGTCTATTTCTCAAGCAACGATGATTGACTTTTTGTCCGCCTGTGCTATGATGATAATATCAATTCAAAGGAGGATTCTTCCAATGGACAAGAAAGTTATCTCCACTACCAACGCTCCCGGCGCCATCGGCCCCTACTCCCAGGCTTGGGCTGTGGGCGACATGGTGTTTGCCTCCGGCCAGATCCCTGTGAACCCCGCCACCGGTGAGATCCCCACTGGCATCGCTGCTCAGACCGAGCAGAGCTGCAAGAACGTCGCCGCCATCATGGAGGCCGCCGGTCTGACCATGGACAACGTGGTCAAGACCACCTGCTTCCTGGCCGACATCGCCGACTTCACCGCTTTCAACGAGGTTTACGCCAAGTACTTCACCTCCAAGCCCGCTCGTTCCTGCGTGGCTGTGAAGGATCTGCCCAAGGGCGTTCTGTGCGAGGTAGAGGCTATCGCTGTCAAGTAAGCGAAGCAGACTCCTACATAAAAAAGGCTGACCCGGACGGGTCAGCCTTTTTTTGTTATTTGCGCAGGAAGATGATGCCCAAAGTGCCGGGCCCGCAGTGGCAGAAAATGGTGCAGCCGGCCTTAGTCTCCACGATCCGCTCAAAGCGCCCGTCCCGCTGCAGGGCCTCCCGGGCAATGGCGGCCAGGTGGTCGTCAGGGCAGGTATCCACCAAAAACACCAGGGAGGGATCGATGTCCGTGCGGCCCTCCAGGCGGTCGCGGACGTAGTCCCCCACCACCTTTTCAATAGAGCCTCTGTACTTTTTGGTGACGGACATCTTCCCGTCGATGACTTCCACACAGGGGTGCAGCTTCAAAAGGTTGGCCCCCAGCAGCGTCACCGCAGAGCAGCGCCCGCCCTTTTTCATGTAGTCCAGCCGGTCCAGCACGAAGCTGGTCTCCACCCGGCCGGTCATCTCTTCCAGCATATCGAAGATCTCGCCCACGGAGCGGCCCTCCTCCGCCGCTTTGGCAGCGGCCAGCACCAAAAAGCCGTGTCCCACGGTCAGGTTGGCGGAGTCCACCACGTAGACCTCCGGCACCTCTTCCGCCGCCAGCTTGGCATTTTGATAGCAGCTGGAAAAGCCCATACCGATGTTGATGTGGATCACTGCCTCATGGCGCTCCATCTCCCGGCGGAACAGAGTCTCGTAATCGGCGATGTTCACGGCGTTGGTGGTGGTGATGTCGCCGCCGGCGTCCACATGGGCGGCGATATCCGCCGTGCGGATGTCCACGCCGTCGTGAAAGAGTCTGCCGCCTTTGACGATCCCCAGGGGGATCACGGAAATATGGTGCCGCTCCAGCAGCTCCACCGGCAGGTCGCAGGTGCTGTCAGTGGTAATTTTGATCATACAGTGTGTTCTCCTTCTCCGGTCTTGGGCCGGACGTCATTGGAATGCCGCTAAAAAAGCAGTTTATTTTACCACACTTCTTTTCCAATTTCCAGTCCCCTGGGAAATTTCAAAGACGGACCACCGCCGCATCCGGCTCCAGGTCCTCGTGGGAGGAAAGCAGCACGATCTTTCCGGCCGCCTCCCGCTCCACGCACGCCCAGGCCCGGCGGCGGTTGTCCGCGTCCAGCCCGGCAAAGGGCTCATCCAGCGCCAGGGCATCGCAGGGCACCAGCAGGGCTCTGGCCAGCGCCAGCCGCCGCTTCATGCCGCCGGAGTAAGCCCGGACCAGCTTTCCTCCCGCCTCCTCCAGCCCCAGCTCCTCCAAAAGGCGCCGGGCGCGCTCCTTCTCCAGTGCCGGCCCCGCCGCAAAGCGCAGGTTGGCCATGGCGTCCAGATGCTCCAAAAGCCGGTTTTCCTGAAATACCGCCGCCCAGCGGCAGGGCTCGGGCAGCGTGATCGTCCCGCTGTCCGGCCGCTCCAGTCCCAGCAGCAGCCGCAGCAGCGCGGTCTTGCCCGTGCCGGATGGGGCACGCAGGCAGGTGGGCCGATCCGTACCGGCGGTAAAGCTCACATTCCGCAAAACCGGCCGGCCGTCATAGGACTTGCACACGTCCGATACCACGATCTGCTTCACCGGATCCCCACCTTTCCCGCAAGGGCGTCTATGCCCCGCAAAACCAGCCGCTCCATCGCCACAGACAGCGCCACGATCACCGCCGTCCAGGCAAACAGATCCGCCGTCTGAAAATACACCTTGGCCGCGTACAGCCGCTCACCCACGGTGCCCGTCCTTAGACCGATCACCTCCGCCGCCACGCCGGACTTCCAGCAAAGGCCGATCGCCAGGGACACGGCGGAGCGGAAGTACGGCAGCACCGCCGGGGTCCACACGCCCCAAAGCTGCCGCCGCCAGGGCACCCGGAACACCCGGGCCATCTCCAGCAGCTGTCGGTCCGTCTGGGCGATGCCCTCCAGCACGTTGCCGTAAATCGGGGGGAACGCCATCAGGCCGGAGATCAGCAGCGAGAGGGAGCCCCCGTCCACCCATACCAGCGCCAGAATGATGAACGACACCACCGGCACGGCCTTGACCGCCGCGGCACCAGGCGCGATCAGCTCCCGCACCGGCGCAAACCGGGCGGAAAGCGCCGCCAGCATCACCGCCAGCACGCAGGAGACGGCAAAGCCCCCAAAGATATGGACGGCGGAGGTGCCCACGGCGGCCCAGAAGTCCCCGGTGAGCGCCAGCGCCCCCAGACGGCGCAGGGAGGCAAGGGGCGAGGCCAGCAGGAGATGTCCCGCCGGGTAGGCGGCGGCCATGGCCATGGCCACCCCCTGCCAGCACAGGATCCAAAAGAAGACCGCCCAGAGCCGGACAGGCCGCTTGCTTTTTTTCATCAGCCCGTCCTCCCTTCCCGCCTCAAACGGCTCACGCGCCGTAATAGAAGTCGTCGCCGGGCATGGCACCGCCCACGGAGGCGCTGTCGGCGTCGCAGAGCACCTGGAGATAGCCGGAGAGCTTATCCTTCATCTCCGTGCCGGTGATGCACACGATGTTGCAGTAGGGCAGGGCCTTTTCCGCCACGGCCGCCTCCACGATGCCGTAGTCCCCGATGAGGGCGGCGGCGTCCGCCGTGTTGGCGTTCACCCACTCCACGCTGGCGGCATAATCAGAGAGGAAGGCGTCCACCGCGGCGGGGTTGGACTCCACCACCTCCCGGCGGGCCACCACCACGCCGGTGAGCAGGGCGGAGCCGTTGTCCAGGGCGTCCCACTCCTCCGTCAGGTCCAGGGCCACCCGCAGATCCGGGAGCTTGCTCTGGGCCACGGTCACAAAGGGCTGGGGCAGCATGGCGATGGTGGCAGCACCGGTGGCCAGGGCGCTGACGCACTCAGCGTGCTCGCTCTTCCAGTCCACGATCACATCGTCCATGGGCTTGACGCCGTTTTGCTCCAGCAGATAGTTCAGGGCATACTCCGGCGTGGAGCCCTTGCCGGAGGCCACGATGGTCTTGCCGGCAAGATCCGCCATGGAGCGCACAGCGTTGCCGTTTTCCACGATATACAGTACACCCAGGGTGTTGATGCCCAAGGTCACGATCTCACCCTCGGTCTTTTGATAGAGGGTCGCGGCCAGGTTGGCAGGCACGCAGGCCATGTCCAGCTCCCCCTTGATGAGCAGGGGCGCCACCTCGTCGGCGGAGGCCGCCAGGGTAAAGGTATAGTCATTGACAAAGGAGGCGTCCTCCTGCTCCGCGTCGTGCATGAGCTTCACCAGGCCCATGGCCGTGGGGCCCTTCAGCGCCGCCACGGAATACTGCTCGCCGGTGACCTCCTGGGGCTGCTCCTCCTCTTTCTTGCCGCAGGCGGCCGCCGTCAGCGTCAGTACCAGCGCCAGGCACAGCGCCGCCATCCGTTTCATGTTGTTCATACTCCATTCCTCATTTCTTCAAAGTTTCTCTGTGCTTCAGCACAGTGCCTCTTCCGGGGCGTAGACCGTCTTGGCGGTGACGCCGTCCAGACGGCCGACCTTACCGGACAGGGCGGCGATCACGTCCTGGGGCGCGTCCATGGCCACGCTGATGATGCTCACGCCCCGCTGGTGATAGGGCACTCCCATACGACCGATGATATAGCGCCCGTACTGGTGCAAAAGTTCGTTGAGTGCCCCCACCGACTGCGTATTTTTCACGATGACGGCCAGCACCGCCACTCTCGTGTGCATGTGCCTCCCTCCTTTCCGCAAAAAATCGCCCCCTCCGCCGTTCGGCAGAGGGGGCGATGGATAGACTCCGTCCGGGCCGCTTTTCGCCGGCGGCCCCATTCCCTCTCTTTCGGCGCGGAAAGACCTTGCCGGCAGAACGACAGGATGCTGTTTGGGTCCTGCGGTCAGCTTGCTTCCCGCGGACAAAAGCATGATAGCATACCCCCGTCGCCGCGGTCAAGCCCCGCAGCGGCCGTAGGTATAGGTCAGCTGCCGGATCTCTCTGGCCAGGGTCATGGGCGGCAGTTCCGCAAGGCGCCAGCGCCAGTTGCCCTCCGCCACCCCGGGCACATTGATCCGCGCCTGGCTGCCAAGGCCCAGATAGTCCTGCAGCTGGGCCACGAACAGCTCTGCCACGCTGCCCTGTCCTGCCCGCAGCAGCGCCTTCCGCACGCCCTCGGCGTCCTCCGCGCCCAGGTACTGCCGGGCAAAGGCCCGCTCGGCCTCGCCGGCGTGGGCATACCACCCGGCGGCGGTATCGTTGTCGTGGGTGCCGGTATAGCATACGCAGCCCGTTTGCTGATTGTGGGGCAAATAGGCGTTGTCCGGACCGGAGAAGGCAAACTCCAGCACCTTCATGCCCGGCAGGCCCGATTCCTGGCGCAGCCGGTGGACATCGTCGGTGAGGATGCCAAGATCCTCGGCAATGTAGGTGATGTTGGGGAACCAGTTGGTCAATACCCGCAGCAGATCCATGCCGGGGCCCACCTCCCAGTGGCCCACCTTGGCCGTTTCCGCTCCGGCAGGCACGGCCCAGTAGCTGGCAAAGGCCCGGAAATGGTCCAGCCGGATGGCGTCAAACAGCCGGGAGGCACCCTCCACCCGGCGGATCCACCAGCCGAAGCCGTCAGCCTTCTGGGCGTTCCAGTCATAGAGGGGATTGCCCCACAGCTGCCCGTCGGCGGAGAAGTAGTCCGGCGGCACGCCCGCCACCTTGGTGGGACGGCCCTCGGCGTCCAGCAAAAACTCCCGCCGCTCCGACCAGACGTCCGCGCTGTCCAGCGACACGTAGATGGGCAGGTCGCCGATGAGCTTTACCCCCCGGTCGTTGACATAGGTCTTGAGGGATTCCCACTGGCGGAAGAACCAGTACTGCACCCAGGTGTGGAACGCCACATCCTCCGCAAGATGCACCGCCCACTGCTCCACCGCCGCCGTCTCATGGCGCCGCAGCGCCTCATCCGGCCACTGGAACCAGGCCTTTTGGTCGAAATGGGTCTTGATCGCTCGATACAGGGCGTAATTTTTCACCCATGGATTCCTGTCTGTAAACTCCCGCACCGCCTGGGCCGCCTCACCGCTGACCCGGGAGAACGCCAGACGCAGCAGCGCATCCCTGTCACGGTGCAGCGCGGCATAGTCGATGGTGTCCGACGGCGCCACCCGGGCGCCCTCCAGCTCCGCCTGCGTCAAAAGGCCCTCCGCCGCCAGCTGCTCCGGGTCCAGAAACAAGGCGTTTCCCGCAAAGGTGGACTCACTGGTATAGGGGGAGTCCCCCGCCCCGGTGGGGCCCACGGGCAAGATCTGCCACCAGCACTGGCCGGCGGCAGCCAAAAAATCCGCAAAAGCCCGGGCTTCACGGCCCAGCGTCCCGATGCCGTAAGGAGACGGCAGGGAGAAGATCGGCAGTAAAATGCCGGCAGAACGTTCCATATCCAGATCACTCTCTTTTTTACTAAGGATTGCTCTATTGTATGCGCCCTGCCGGAATTTGTCAAGCCGCACAAAACGCCGTCTGTGTTTCAATCTGTTTTTGTCTATTTTCCATGTTCCGCTGCTATAACTGCCCCATCCCGCTTGCAGCGCTTTTTCTCCCTGAAACTCTGTGCTATACTGAAAAAAACGCTCCGCAACCGCTGGTTGACAAAAAGAAATCCGCCGGTGGTAGCGATCGGATCCCCGCTCTGGTATGCTGAGAGCAGCAAAGGAGGTGTCCCCATGGAACAAACAAAGACCCTGGGCGGCCGCATTCAGGCGTTCCGAAAGACCGCCGGGCTCAGCCAGGAGGCCCTGGGAGAACAGCTGGGCGTCTCCCGGCAGGCAGTGAGCCGGTGGGAATCTGACGCCGCCGTGCCGGAGCTGGAAAAGCTGATCGCCATGAGCCGCCTGTTCGGCGTCACCGTGGGGGGGCTGCTGGGCGTGGAGTCCCCCGCTGAAGAGAGGGACACATCCAGCCAAGGCGCGGCGGAGGCCGCAGACTCGGATATGGCACCGGAAGCCGAGACCCCTGCCCACGAACTGACAGACCGGGAGCTGACCGCCGTGGAGGCCATTGCGGAAAAATATCTGGCCGCCCAGCAGGCCCGTCAGAACCGCTGGAGATGGCCGCTTGTCATATTGGCCGGAGGGAGCATTCTGGCCCTTTTGGTGGCAGGCAGCGCCCTGAGGAACCAGCTGCAGCAGATCCGGCAGGAACTGCAGGCAGTGGAGACCTCCACCGGACAGCAGATCCAGTCCATCACCGGGCAAATTACCAGTATTTTAGCTGAACAAAACAATATAATAGACGATTATGCCGCTTCTGTGGAGGATTATAGCCTGACGGCCAAGACCATGACCCTGTCCGTCCGGGTCCATCCCGCCGCCTTTTCCGGCGATACCCAGGCCGTATTCACCGCCCGGACCGCCTCGGGAGAGCAGCGCTCCGCGGAGGCCGTGCGGACGGAGGACGGGTATTTTCAGGCGGAGGGCTGGGCCGTGCCCATGGACGGCCATGTGGAGCTGACCGTGACGATCACCGCCGGCGGTGTCAGCCACACAGAGACGCTGGAGACACTGTCCGCCGATCCGGCGGATTACCGTCTGGCGGTGGAGGGCAGCTGGGAGACCAGCTGGAACGCCGGAACTGTCTACTTCAGCGGTCTGACCTTGCACATTGACCCCCATCCCAGCGTGCCCCTGGAGCTGGAGCAGGTGGAGCTGACGGTCTTTCCCAACGGATCGGCGGAGCCGCTGTGGTCGTCCCCAATGCCGGAGGCAGCGGAGCTGTGGCGCAGGCACGGCTATGTGCAGGCGTATCTGACGGCAAAGGACTATATGCCTGCCCTGCCCCTTGCCAAGGGGGAGGAGATCCTGGCCGCGGCCAAGATCACCGACGATCACGGCCAGTCCTTCTGGTACCTTTTGGGAGCCGCCCGCAACGATGACGGTGACCTGCGGACCACAAGCGCCGCCGCCCTGAGATCCGCCTGCCCCAACTGGCAGCCGGGCGGTCACGTGAGTCTTGGGTGACCGAATGCAAAAAGTGAAACAGGAAGCGCCCCGGAGCTTTTGCTCCGGGGCGCTTCCTGTTTTAAAGAGGGGTCACTTCATCAGCTCGTACATGACGGCTTTGATGGTGTGCATACGGTTTTCCGCCTCGTCAAAGACGATGGAGGCCTCGGACTCGAACACCTCGTCGGTGACCTCCATGGCGTCGCGGCCGAACTTTTCGCCCATTTCCTTGCCCACCTTGGTCTTATGATCGTGGTAAGCAGGCAGGCAGTGCATGAACTTGCACTGGGGACCGGCGTTGTCCATGAGGGTCTTGGTCACCTGATAGGGAGAGAGGGCCTCGATGCGCTCTTTCCACACCTCCACCGGCTCGCCCATGGAGACCCATACGTCCGTATAGAGTACGTGGGCGCCACGGGTCGCTTCCATGGGGTCCTCGATAAACTCCAGCACGGCGCCGGTCTCAGCGGCGATGGCCTGGCAGGTCTCGATGAGCTCGGCGTTGGGCATGTACGCCTTGGGGGCGCAGGCCACAAAGTGCATGCCCATCTTGGCGCAGCCCACCATGAGGCTGTTGCCCATGTTGAACCGGGCATCGCCCAGGTACACCAGCTTGATGCCCTTGAGGGAGCCGAAGTGCTCCTGGATGGTCAGGAAGTCCGCCAGGATCTGGGTGGGGTGGAACTCGTCGGTGAGGCCGTTGAACACGGGCACACCGGCGTAATGAGCCAGCTCCTCCACGATGCTCTGGCCGAAGCCCCGGTACTCGATGCCGTCATACATGCGGCCCAGCACCCGGGCGGTGTCGGCGATGGACTCCTTCACGCCGATCTGGGAGCCGGTGGGCCCCAGATAGGTGGAGCCCATGCCCAGATCCCGGGCGGCCACCTCGAAGGCGCAGCGGGTGCGGGTGGAGGTCTTTTCAAAGATCAGCGCCACGTTCTTGCCCTCCAGGTAGCGGTGGGGCACACCGGCCTTCTTCTTGGCCTTCAGGTCCGCGGCAGTATCCAAAAACTGCTGGATCTGGGCGGGGGTAAAGTCCAGCAGCTTCAAAAAGTGCATCTGGTTTTCCATGGGTGTTCCTCTCTTTCTTTCCGTACTGGCTCAGCCCAGCGTCTTTTTCATGATGGCGATGCCCTGGTCCATCTCCTCTTTCGTGATGGTCAGGGGCGGCAGCAGCCGCATGCCCGGGCCTGCGGTGAGCACCAGCAGTCCGTTTGCGATGAGCTTCTGGGCGATGTCCTTGTTGGTATAGCCGTCGGCCACGGCGATGCCGATCATAAGGCCCAGGCCCCGGGTCTTGCCGAAGCAGGGCAGGTGCAGATCCTCGATGGCAGCACGCAGGTAGTTGCCCTTTTCCTTGACCTGCTGCAAAAATTCGTCGGTGAGCACGTCCTGCACCGCCAGGGCCGCCGCCGCGCAGACGGGGTTGGCACCAAAAGTCGTGGCGTGCATGCCGGGGCCCAGCACATCCCGGCACTTTTCGTTGGCCAGGATGCCGCTCATGGGGAGGCCTCCGGCAATGCCCTTGGCGAAGGACACCACGTCCGGCAAAATGCCATACTGCTGGAAGGCGAACAGGCTGCCTGTCCGGCCTACGCCGGTCTGCACCTCGTCCACCAGCAGCAGCCAGTCCTTTTCTTTGCACAGCGCCGCCACTGCCTGGACATAGTCCTGCTCCAGGGGCAGCACGCCGCCCTCACCCTGGACCAGCTCCACCATGACGGCGCACACGTCGTCTCCGGCGGCCGCCTCCAGGGAGGCAAGGTCATTGGCCGCGGCGTAGCGGAAGCCCTCGGTGAAGGGGAAGAAATAGTTGTGGAACACGTCCTGGCCCGTGGCGGTCAGGGTGGTGATGGTGCGGCCGTGGAAGGAATTTTTCAGCGTGATGATGGTGGCGCGGCCGGAGCCGTACTTGTCGAAGCTGTACTTTCTCGCCAGCTTGATCATGCCCTCGTTGGCCTCGCCGCCGCCGTTGGCGAAGAACACGCAGCTCTCCCCTGTGCGCTGGCAGAGCTTCTGGGCCAGCAGGGCCGGCGGCTCCGTATAGAAGAGGTTGGACACATGGCCCAGCTTCTTGGCCTGGGCGGTGATGGCCTCCGCCCAGGGCTCGCTGCCGTAGCCCAGGGACGTGACGCCGATGCCGCTGGTAAAGTCGATGTAGGCGTTGCCCTCCGGGTCGTAGAGAGTGGCTCCCTGCCCGTGGTCGATGGCCACCGGAAAGCGGCCATAGGTATGCATGATATACTGGCCCGTCAGGGCCTGAATTTCCTTGGAAGTCATGGGTTTATTCCTCCCTTTTCAGCATGGTGCCGATGCCCCGGTCACTCAGAAGCTCAATGAGGATGGAGTGGGGGATGCGGCCGTCCAGGATGTGTACCCGCTCCACGCCGCCGGCGATGGCGTCCACACAGCACTGCATCTTGGGGATCATGCCCCCGGAGATGATGCCCCGCTCCACCAGCTGCGGCACCTCGTAGGTATGCAGCTCATGGATGAGGGTGTCCTCGTCGTGGGGGTCCTCCAGAAGGCCCCGGACGTCGGTGAGCAAAATGAGCTTTTCCGCGCCCAGCGCCTTGGCAAGCTCGGCAGCGGCCGTGTCTGCGTTGATGTTGTAAGCGGTGTCTGCGTCCACGCCCTGGGCCACGGTGGACACCACCGGGATATAGCCGCTCATAAGGGCATTTTCCACCGGCTCCGGGTTCACGCCGGTGATCTTGCCCACCAGGCCGTACTTTTCATCCAGGCACTCCGCCTGAAAAAGCTGCCCGTCCATGCCGCAAAGGCCGATGGCCTGCCCGCCCAGACGGCCCAGCTGGGCCACCAGGTTTTTATTGACCTTGCCGCACAGCACCGACTGCACCACATCCATGGTGACCTCATCGGTATAGCGCAGGCCGTCTACGAACCGGGACTCGTGTCCCAGCCGGCGGAGCATGTCGGAGATCTCCGGCCCGCCGCCGTGGACCACCACCACCCGGATGCCCACCAGGCTCAAAAGCACGATGTCGCTCATGACGGCTTTCCGCAGCTCCTCGGAGATCATGGCGTTGCCGCCGTACTTGATGACGATGGTCTTTCCGGTGAATTTTTGAATATAAGGCAGGGCCTCCACCAGTGTCTGGGCCTGCTGTGCATGTGAGGTCATGGTGTTCTCTCCTTCCGATCCTGCGGGTATCACGTCCGGTAGTCCCCGTTGATCTTGATGTAATCGTAGGTAATGTCGCAGCCCCAGCAGGTGCAGCTGCCGTCGCCCTCGCCCATGGCCACGCGGATCTCCACGTCGTGCTCGGTGAGGATCTTCTTGGCCTGGTCCTCGTCAAAGGGAAGGCCCCGGCCCGCCGCGCACACGGCGATCTCACCGGCCGCGCTGGCAAAGGACACGTCCACCTTGTCCGGGTCAAAGACTTCGCCGGAGTAGCCCATGGCACACAGGACTCTGCCCCAGTTGGCGTCGGCGCCGAAGATGGCCGCCTTGGTGAGGGTGGAGGAGATGACGGACTTGGCGATGGTCTCGGCGCTGCCCTCACTCTTGGCGCCGGTGACCGTGCAGGTGATGAGGTGCTTGGCGCCCTCACCGTCGGAGGCCATGGACCGGGCCATGTGGATGCACAGGGTCTGGAGAGCCTCCAAAAACGCCTGGTAGTCCGCTCCCTCATCGGTGATAGGGGCGTTGCCCGCCAGGCCGTTGGCCAGGATCATGCAGGAGTCATTGGTGGAGGTGTCGCCATCCACGCTGATGCGGTTGAAGCTCCTATTGGCCGTCGCCAGCAGGGCCTTTTTCAGCATGGGCGCGGCAATGGCGCAGTCCGTGGTGAGGAAGCAGAGCATGGTGCCCATGTTGGGGTGGATCATGCCGCTGCCCTTGGCGATGCCGCCGATACGGCAGGTCTTGCCGCCGATGACCGTCTCCACCGCCGCCTCTTTTTTCACCGTGTCCGTGGTCATGATGGCGTGGGCCGCAGCGTCGCTGGCCGCGGCGGAGGATTCCAGCGCCGCATACAGCGCCGGGACACCCTCCTCGATCACGGAGATGTTCAGTGTCTGGCCGATGACGCCGGTGGAGGACACCAGCACATCTCCGGCGTCGCAGCCGATGGCCTTGGCCGCCGCCGCGCACATGCGTGCCGCGTTCTCCTCTCCCTGGGGGGCACAGGCGTTGGCGTTGCCGCTGTTGGCCAGGATGGCCCGGGCCTTGCCGTCGGCAAGGTGGGCCAGGTCCACCAGGATGGGGGCCGCCTTCACCACGTTTTTCGTAAAGATACCGGCCGCGGCGCACTCCACGTCCGAGACGATCAGCGCCACGTCCTTTTTCCACGCGGCGTGGGTCTTGACGCCTACATGGATGCCGGAGGCCTGAAAGCCCTGGGGGGCGCACACGCCGTTTTCCACAAATTTCATTAGGAGTTCCTCCTTCTATGTTCCGCCCGGCAGCTTTGTCTCGGCCCCGGCGCTGTAAATCCGCTGTATGATAAGCCGCTTTTAAATCAGGCCCGTGGTCTCCTCCAGGCCCAGCATCAGGTTCATGTTCTGGACGGCGGCGCCGGAGGCACCCTTGCCCAGGTTGTCGAACAGGGCCGTGACGGTGAACTGGCCGTCGTTGCCCGCCGCCACGATGGAAAGGCTGTTGCTTCCGGCTTTGGCATTGGCGTAGAGCTTGGCGGTGTCCGTGTCCGGCGCCACCTGCACCAGCTTCTGCCCGGCATAGTGGGCCTGGTAGATTTCCTGCACCTGCTGCAAAGAAGAAACGCCCGTCAGCTGACTCATATGGAGCATCACCGTGGTGGCCATGCCCTTGTAGTAGTCATCCACCACCGGGACGAACACCGGCGGCTTTGCAAGGCCGCAGATGGTCTGCATCTCCGGCAGGTGCTTGTGGCCCTGGCCCAGACCGTAGGGGCAGGGACTGGAGAGCTCCGCGCCCCGGTCCGCCGCCTCATACTGGGCGATCATCTTCTTTCCGCCGCCGGAGTAGCCGGTGAGGGAAAAGCAGGTGAGGTCCGCATGGGCGGGCAATACGCCCGCCGCGATCAGAGGATACACCACACTGATAAAGCCGGTAGCGTGACAGCCGGGATTGGCCACCCATTTGGCGTTTGCGATGGCCTCTTTCTTGCCGGCTTTCAGCTCCGGGAAGCCGTACACCCAGCCGGGGGCCGTGCGGTGGGCGGTGGAGGCGTCGATGACGCGGGTGGCGGGATTTTCCACCATGGCCACCGCCTCCCGGGCCGCCGCGTCCGGCAGGCACAAAAACACGATATCCGCCTGGTTGATGCAGGCTTTCCGCGCTTGCGGGTCCTTGCGCTTTTCCTCGTCGATCAGCAGCAGTTCGATGTCGTCTCTGGCACTGAGCCGGTCGTAGATCTGCAATCCGGTGGTGCCGTCCTTGCCGTCGATATAGACAATGGGTTTCATGGCGTCCTCCTTACTTCCGGCTCTCTACAAACGCTTCCAGCGATTCGATCTGCCGCTTCGTCTCTTCCACGGCGGGACCGCCGAAGCTATTGCGCAGGGCCATGCAGTTTTCCAGCTTCAGCGCCTCATAGACGTCCGCTTCAAAAAGGGTAGAAACAGACTGGAGCTCCGAAAGAGAAAGCTCCTCCAGCGTCTTGCCCTGGGCGGTGCAAAGGGCCACAAGATGGCCGGTGACGGTGTAGGCATCCCGGAAGGGCATGCCCTTTTTGGTGAGATAGTCGGCGCAGTCCGTGGCGTTGATGAAGCCCTTTCCCGCCGCGGCGCGCATGTTGTCCGTGCGGACGGTCATGGTGTCCAGCATGGCGGCAAACACCGGCAGGCACTGCTCCACCGTGTCCACGGCGTCGAATACCGGCTCCTTGTCCTCCTGCATATCCTTGTTGTATGCAAGAGGCAGTCCCTTCATCACCGTCAAAAGGCCCATGAGGTCGCCGTACACCCGGCCCGTCTTGCCCCGCACCAGCTCGGCAACGTCCGGGTTTTTCTTCTGGGGCATGATGGAAGAGCCGGTGGCATAGGCGTCGTCCAGCTCGATGAACTTGAACTCCCAGCTGCACCAGAGGATGACCTCCTCGGAAAAGCGGCTAAGGTGCATCATCAAAATGGAGAGGGCGCTTAAAAACTCCAGGGCGTAGTCCCGGTCGGAGACGCCGTCGAGAGAGTTGCCCATGGGGCCGTCGAAGCCCAGGGCCTGGGCGGTCATAAAGCGGTCGATGGGATAGGTGGTGCCCGCCAGGGCACCGCAGCCTAAGGGGCACTCGTTGAGCCGGGCGGCGCAGTCCTCCAGGCGCTGCACGTCCCGGCGGAACATGGCGCCGTAGGCCATGAGATGCTGTGCAAAGGAGATGGGCTGGGCCCGCTGGAGGTGGGTATAGCCGGGCATGACCGCCGTCTGATACTGCTTTGCCTGACGGCAGAGCACCGTTTCAAGCTCCAGGAGCTGCTCCACGATCACGCCGACCTGGGTGCGGACGTACATGCGGAAGTCCAGCGCCACCTGGTCGTTGCGGCTGCGGGCGGTGTGCAGGCGCTTGCCCGCCTGGCCGATGCGCGCCGTCAGCAGCGATTCCACATTCATGTGGATATCCTCGTTGTCGGCGGTGAATTCCACCTTGCCCGCCTCGATGTCCGCCAGGATATCCGCAAGGCCCTTGACGATGGCCTCCGTATCCTCCCCGGAGATGATGCCGCACGCACCCAGCATCTTGGCATGGGCCATGGAGCCGGTGATATCCTCCTTGTAGAGCCGCTGGTCAAAGTGGATGGAGGCATTGAAGTCGTTGACCAGTTCATCGGTCTCCTTTTGAAACCGTCCGCCCCATAATTTCATAGTGTTTCTCCTTTACACGCCGCCGCGCGGCAAAGTTGCCAGTTGGGAGGGGAGCTCTCTCCCCTCCCAATCTGTTTTCATTTACAGCTTGCCCTGCTCCCGCAGTGCCAGCACCGTGTCAGGCAGGCCCCAGAGGTTGATGAAGCCCGTGGCGTCGGCCTGGTTGTAGTCGCTTTCGTTGAACGTCACCAGCTGCTCGGAGTAGAGAGAGCAGGGAGAGGTGATGGAAGCGGTGATCATGTTGCCCTTGTAGAGCTTGAGCTTGACAGAGCCGGTCACATGCTCCTGGGTCTTGTCGGCAAAGGCGCTCAGGGCCTCCCGCAGGGGAGTGAACCACTTGCCGTTGTACACCAGATCCGCGAAGTCCACCGCCAGCTTCGCCTTCATGTGGGCGGTGTCCTTGTCGATGGTGATCATCTCCAGGCACTGATGGGCCTTGTAGAGGATGGTGCCGCCGGGCGTTTCGTAGACGCCGCGGTCCTTCATGCCCACCAGCCGGTTTTCCACAATGTCCAGCAGGCCGATGCCGTTCTCACCGCCCAGCTTGTTGAGCTTGCGGATGATATCGCTGGCCTTCATCTTTTCGCCGTCGATGGCCACGGGCACGCCTTTTTCAAAGTCCAGCGTCACATAGGTGGCCTTGTCGGGGGCGGCGACGGGGCTCACGCCCATCTCCAAAAAGCCGGGCTTTTCGTACTGGGGCTCGTTGGCGGGGTCCTCCAGGTCCAGGCCCTCGTGGCTCAGGTGCCAGAGGTTCTTGTCCTTGGAGTAGTTGGTCTCCCGGGAGATCTTCAGGGGCACGTTGTGGGCCTCGGCATAGTCGATCTCCTCGTCACGGCCCTTGATGCTCCACTCTCTCCAGGGAGCGATGATGGTCATTTCGGGAGCGAAGCGCTTGATGGCCAGCTCGAAACGCACCTGGTCGTTGCCCTTGCCGGTGCAGCCGTGGGCGATGGCGTCAGCCCCCTCGGCCTTGGCGATCTCCACCAGCTTCTTGGCGATGACGGGCCGGGCAAAGGCGGTGCCCAGCAGATACTGCTCGTAGCTGGCGCCCATCTTCATAGAGGGGATGATGACCTCATCCACCATCTCGTCGGTCAGGTCTGCGATGTACAGCTTGGAAGCGCCGGTCTTGATGGCCTTTTCCTCCAGGCCGTCCAGCTCGTCGTTCTGGCCTACGTCACCGGCCACGGCGATGATCTCGGGGTTGCCGTAGTTTTCCTTCAGCCAGGGAATGATGATGGATGTATCCAGTCCGCCGGAATAGGCCAGGACGATCTTTTTGATCTCTTTCTTGCTCTTCATGGTGTGTCCCTCCGTTGCGTTGTTTGTTGATGTATGAATTATACGTCTTACTTGAATAAATATGCAAGTGTCATCCTGCACAACTTTCTGTTTTGCTTTTAAGCAATTTTGCATGTTTTTACATATACTCCATAATATAGTAAATATTTTCACAAAAATATGCATATTTTCAGCTTTTGCAGGATAAGTATTCACCTCCCTTCACACAGAGGCGCACCAAACCGCCCTGTGTCTCATAGAATACCAGGCGGGGGGCGTTCTCCCCCTCACGGGGCGGACGAATGCGATGCGTACAGAAAGGCGGCTTCTATGAAATCCTGTTTTCAGCAAACCCTGTATCTGGTACTGGGCGCACTGGCCATCGGCGTGCTGGTGTTCGCCCTGCTGTCCACCGGCGTACTGACTGTGGAGGCAGGCTCCACTGCTTCCAAGGTATTTTTCACCACCGCGGCGGCCATTTCCGCACTGGGCGGCCTGGCTCTGGCCTGCCGTGCCCTGCGCTGTGACTGCTCTCCGGCGCTGATCTGCGCCTGGCTGTGCTCCGCCCGCTGCGCAGGGCTGGGTGCCCTGGGCGGCCTGCTGACCGCGCTGGCGGCCTCTTTGGTGGCCTCCTCTGCGGTGCTGGTGAATGTGGGCGCCGCGCTGTGCCTGTTTTTCCTGACGCTGCTGCTGGGCAGCACCGTGTGCTTTTTGCAGCAGGAGGCCGCGGCCTACTGCTGCAATCAGAGCTGCTGCAATCCAAACTGCTGCAACCAAAACGGCTTTTGAACCAATAAAAATGCCCGGTGCGCTAAAGCGCACCGGGCATTTTTATTTCAGGCTCATACCATATTTTCCGGCCGGACGATCCGGTCAAATTCCTCCGCCGTCAAAAGGCCCAGACTGAGCACCGCCTCTTTGAGGGTAGTTCCCTCCTCCAGCGCCTTCTTGGCGCACCGGGCCGCCGCCTCATAGCCGATCTTAGGTGTCAGGCAGGTGACCAGCATCAGCGAATTGCGCAGGTTCTCCTCCATCTTCTCCCGGTTGGGCACGATGCCCTCCACGCAGTAGACCCGGAAGGAGTCGCACACATCCGCCAGCAGCCGGGCCGAAAGCAGGAAGTTATAGGCCGACACCGGCAAGAACACGTTGAGCTGGAAGTTTCCCTGGCTGGCTGCCAGGCCCACGGCGGTGTCATTGGCCATCACCTGCACCGCCACCATGGTCACGGCCTCGCACTGGGTGGGGTTGACCTTGCCTGGCATGATGGAGCTGCCCGGCTCGTTTTCCGGGATGCGCAGCTCCCCCATACCGCAGCGGGGGCCGCTGGCCTCAAAGCGGATGTCGTTGGCGATCTTCATGAGATTGGCCGCCAAGGCCTTGAGCGCCCCGTGGGCAAACACCAGGGCATCCTTGCTGGTGAGGGCATGGAACTTGTTCTCATCCGGCCGGAACTCCATGCCCGTCAGGCGGCGCAGATGGCGGCAGACCATCTCATCGTAGCCTTTGGGGGCGTTGAGGCCCGTACCCACCGCCGTGCCGCCGATGGCCAGGGCGCTCAGCTCCGTGAGCGCCAAGCGCAGCATCCGGCAGGGAGCCTCCACGCCCTCCCGCCAGCCGGAGACCTCCTGGGAAAAGCGCAGGGGCGTGGCGTCCTGCAAGTGGGTGCGGCCGATGCGGATGAGATCCGGGTAGGACTCCTCCAGCGCCCGGAACGCCGCCGCCAGCCGCTCCGCCGCCGGCAGCACCTGCTCCGCCACCGCCATAGCGGCGGCGATATGCAGCGCGGAGGGATAGGTATCGTTGCTGGACTGGGAGGCGTTCACCTGGTCGTTGGGATGCAGGGGCACGCCCCGCTCCGTGGCCAGGTGGGCGATGACCTCGTTGACGTTCATATTGGTCTGGGTGCCGCTGCCGGTCTGCCAGACCACCAGGGGGAACTCCCCATCCCACTGCCCGGCGCGGATCTCGGTACAGATCTGGGCGATGGTCTCCGCCTGCGCCGCCGTCAATTTACCGGCCTCGGCATTGGCCCGGGCGCAGGCCTCCTTCAAGTAGGCGAAGGCGGTGATGATCTCCTTGGGCTGGCGCTGGCCGCCGATCTTGAAATGCTCGATGCTGCGCTGGGTCTGGGCGCCCCAGTGGTGCTCCGCCGGAACGGCGATGGCCCCCATGGTGTCGTGTTCCATCCGGGTATTCATGGCAAAGTCCCCCATCCGATGTAAGATGGTCCCATTATAGAAAAATTTTCTGTCTTTCGCAACGTTTTGCATAAATCTTCCCGCCGAACCGCCCGGAGCGCCAAAACGGAGGACGGCTGCGCCGTCCTCCGTTTCATGGAAGAGCTCCGCCCCTCAGGCAGCGGGCTCGTCCTGGCTGTATAGGCTCCCCAGCAGTGTCAGCAGCTGCGCCAGCTGCTCCGGCGAGGTGCCGTAGTCCCCGATCTGCGTGCCTGCCGGCAGGTTCCGGGCTGCAGTCTCCCGCGTCACCCAGGTATAGGACGTTCCGTCCGCCGACCAGGCCTGCACCCGCTGCACGTCCGGATACAGCGCCAGCAGCACTATGCCGCTGCGGGCCAGCTGCTCGTGCTGCATGGCCTGCTCCCAGACTCCCTCCCGGGTGAATCGCAGCGCCAGCAGCCCGCCCTCCAAAGAGGTGGTGAAGGTCCCCGCCAGGGACTCGTCTCCCCAGGGCCCCCGGAGCACCAGCTCCTCCATCGTCTCCTGGGCCGGGCGCGTCTGGGCCAGCGTATAAAGGGCCTCGGCCTGCGATGCCGTATGGTTTGCGCCTGGGGCGCCGCCGCTCCATCCCAGGTATGCCAGAAGGTCCCGGATGCCCCCCGTGGTCTGCCCCAGGTCCCGCAGGTCCTCATAGCCCATGTTCCGGGCCCAGGCGTCGGGCTGGCTGCGTTCCAGATACACGGTCCGTTCCGTTCTGCCGCCGTCTCCCGCCGCCCAGACAGGATAGGACCAGCGCACCTCCTGGAGATCGTCCGCCAGGGCCATGAGCAGCGCCCCCCGGGTCAGCATGGACGCATCCAGGGCGTTTTCATCGTAGGGTCCCGACTCGAACTCCACCACCAGTGCCCGCTCCTTGGAAAGACGGGCAAACGTATAGCGATCCAGCATATCGGTCTCCAGCGCCTCCAGCAGCGCTGCCGCGTCGTCATCCCCCAGGGCGGGGGTGCGGAGCGCAAAGAGGGATGCGGCCAGATCCGTTCCGTCAAAGGCATCCACCCCCTGCTGGGAAGTGGCCAGCCGCAGCCGCACGCCGCCGCTGGTGAGAATGGGATCGCCCGACGCCGGGACGGCGGTGCCGCCGCCCTCTTTGTCGGAAAGGTAGATGGTCACCAGTGTGGCCCCGCCAGTCTCGTCCAGGCTGAGCCTCTGTCTTGTCTGCCCGGTCATGGAACCCACCCCCGTATAGTGGGGCTGAGGCAGCGTCAGGCTCCAGCTCTCGCCCCGGAACGAGCCCACCAGCGTATTGGAAAAGCCCCCCGCTTCGTCCAGGGGAACGTTCCAGTAGAGGGTGCCGGAGAACTTCCGCTCGCTCTGCTGGGTCAATTCTCCGCAGGTGAGCAGCCGGCTCTCCGTCCGGGTGCCGTAGGCATAGGTGTCGGCATACAACGCCCAGGCCCGGATGGGCTCTTTCAGATCCCAGGACACTTCGATCATGGGTCCCGGAGCATTCAGCCGCACCCAGCTGCTGCCGGTCATGCCGTTGCCTAGGCACGCCGTCACCGCCAGCACCGCCGCAGCCGCCGCCAAAAACGCCATCCTGGGCGTGGCTTTTTTCCACGAGAGCACATGCTTTACCCGCCGGGCGGCATCGTGCTCCCCGAAGGCCAGAGCCGCGGGCATGGGCGCCGCGGCGGCATGGGCCACCAACGACAAGCTGTATCCCCGCTTGGCCTCGCTTCCCAGAAGCTCCAGCACCACCTCGTCGCAGCTCATCTCCATATCCCGGCAGAAAAGCACCCAGCAAAGCCACACCGCCGGATCCCACCAGTACACCGCCAGCAAGCACCACCCAAAAAGCTTCCACCAGGGGTCGCGGCGACGGATGTGGTGGTGCTCATGGGCCAGCACGTACGTGCGCTCGGTGTCATCCAGGTGCGGCGGCAGATAGATCCGGGGCCGCAGAAGTCCCAGCACGAACGGCGTGGGCACGGTGCCGCAGGTCCACACCTCTCCTCCCTCCGAGACGGCCTCACGCACCGTCCGCCGCAGGCGCACCGCGCTGACCACGCCCCAGGTCAGCACCGCCAGCATGCCCAATACCCACAGCACGGCGCACCAGGGAAGCGCCGCTTCCCAGAGCGTGGGCGCCGCTGCCTCCGACACCACGGCGGTGCCGTTCATGGCAGCGGGCGGCACTGCGGCAACGGTCGGCGCCGTATCCACCAGAGCGCGCACGGCGCCGCTGCCCACGGTGCCGGTGGCCTCCCCCACCGTGCGGACGCCCGGCAGATTGAAAAGGCTCCAAAGCCTTGCCACGCTCACCGGGCAGGCAAGCCGGAACCCCACCGCCAGCCACAGGCCATAGCGGTACCGGGCCGGTGCGCGGCCCAGCGCCGCCCGGACGGCCAGCACCAGGGCCATCACCGGCAGCGCCGCCACCGCCATGGACAAAAGCCGGGAAAAGACCGCCGTCAAAGCCGCCATGTTCACCCCTCCTCATATTGGTCGATGAGCCGCCGCAGTTCCTCCGCCTCCTGCCCGGTCAGCTTCCGCCCGCCCATAAAGGCGGTGAGGAACCCGGGCAGAGAGCCGCCGAAGGCCTTTTCCACAAAGGCCTCCGCCGCATCCCCCGCCACTGTCTCCCGGGGCACGGCGGAGGAGACCGTGCTGTTTTCATTTTTCAAAACGCCTTTTTCGCACAGCTTTTTCAATACCGTGTAGGTAGTGGACTTCTTCCACCCCAGTTCCCCGGCGCAAAGGCGCACCAGTTCCCCGGAGCCCACCGGCTCCGCCGCCCACACCACCTGTAAAAACCGGTACTCACTGTCGCTGAGATGATACTGCTCCATGACCATATCTCCTTTGCAGGTCTATAAATATAGACTTCCTTTCCGTCTCCAGTCTATAATAATAGACCAGCATTGTCAAGAAAAACCGGGACGCATCAGCGTCCCGGTTTTCGATCGATTCAGGCAGCGTGATAGAGATCCAGCAGATTCAGCAGCGCGGCAGAAGAGAGGTAGGTGACGCCCGCTTCCTTGAGGCAGGTGCCGTAGACCTCGTAGGTCTGGCCGTCCGCGTCCACGCCGTTGATGGCGCCGCCGGGCATGGCGGTGAACACCGTGCGCTCGCCCTGGGTGACCACGGCGCCCCGGGCGGCATCCCACCGGACGGTATAGCCCAGCGCCTCCGCCACGGCCCGGATGGGCAGCAGCGTGCCGTCGGAGTCGGTGGTCTTGGCCTTCTGGTTCACCACGGCACCGTTGACGGACACCGTGCCGTCCTCCGTCCAGGAGACATAGCCGGCATAGTCATAGGGGAATACCATCACCCGGGTGATCTCCCCGCCCATGTCCTTCCACACCAGGATGCGGGTGCCGGGGATCAGGTCCTCCAGCCGGACGATGTTCTTGGTGAGATACGGCGTCAGCTCCGCCTTGTCGGTGATCTTGAGCACCGTGCCGTCGGTGGCGGTGACCTCCGTCCAGGTCAGGGCCGGAGGCGGATAGATGGCGATCATGGCCTGGGGCGTCACGGCAGAGATCTCATAGAACTGGGGCACGCCGTAATCGGCGGGGATATTGCCCAGCACCAGGATGGCCGTGGCCTGAGGCGGCAGGCTCATGGTCATGGCATTGCCCACCCAGGCGTAGATGGTGTCGCCGTCTTTCAGACTGGTAATGTCCATGGGCTCGCCGGTGACGGCATCCAGGCAGAGGATGGACTCACCGTGGAGGATCACCTCATGGAGCGGATCATTTTCGTTGGAGTTCTGTACCAGCATGCCGCCGTTCTCCAGCCAGGTCAGTGTGCCCCAAACCCGGACGGGACCCTGGTTTGCAGCCGGAGCGGACTCACTCTCCGCAGCCAGGGCAGGCAGTGTCAGCAGTGCCGCGCACAGCAGCAGGGAAACACATTGCAAAAGTCTCTTCTTCATAGGCACTCATCCTTTCCAAACTCGTGTAAAGCAGCGATTTCTCTGCTCTTTGCTCTTTTGGACGGGGCACACGCAAAAAAGTTCCTCTCTTTCAGGAAATTTTTTGCTGTAAAAAAAGCGCCCGGGCAGAAAGCCCGGACGCTTGGTTTTTTATTTCTTGCCGTGGAGCGCCTTCATACGCTTTTCGTGGTCCAAAATGGCCTTGCGCATCCGCAGGCTCTTGGGCGTCACTTCCAGCAGCTCGTCGTCCGCCAGGAACTCCAGGCACTGCTCCAGGCTCATCTGCCGGGGCGGCGTCAGACGCAGGGCGTCATCAGAGCCGGAGGCGCGGGTGTTGGTCAGCTGCTTTTTCTTGCAGACGTTGACGGTCATATCCTCGCTGCGGGGGTTGACGCCGATGATCATGCCGCCGTAGACGGGCACGCCGGCGCCGATGAACAGCGTACCGCGCTCCTGGGCGTTGTACAGGCCGTAGGTAATGGACTCACCGGTCTCGAAGGAGATCATGGAGCCGTTGCCGCGGCGGGAGATCTCGCCCTTGTAAGGCGCGTAGGAGTCGAACACGGAGGCCATGATGCCCTCGCCCTTGGTATCGGTGAGGAACTCATTGCGGTAGCCGAACAGGCCCCGGGCGGGGATCAGGAACTCGATCTTCATCCGGTCGCCCAGCGGGGTCATCTCCAGCATGTCCGCCTTGCGCTGGCCCAGCTTTTCGATGACGGAGCCCACGCAGTCGCCGGGCACGTCCACCACCAGCCGCTCGATGGGCTCACACTTGACGCCGTCGATCTCCTTGTACAGCACGCGGGCAGGAGACACCTGGAACTCATAGCCCTCCCGGCGCATGGTCTCGATGAGGATGGACAGGCTCATCTCGCCGCGGCCGGCCACGTTGAAGGCGGTCTCCTTGTCGGTATCGGTGACCTTCAGGGAAACGTCCTTGAGCATCTCCCGGTACAGGCGCTCCCGCAGCTGACGGGAGGTGACGAACTTGCCCTCCTTGCCGGCAAAGGGAGAGTCGTTGACGGAGAAGGTCATCTCCATGGTGGGCGCGCTGATCTTCACAAAGGGCAGCGCCTCCACGCAGTCCACGGCGCAGATGGTGTCGCCGATGGTTATGTCGCCGATGCCGCTCATGGCGATGATGTTGCCGGCGGTGGACTCGGTGACCGCCTTGCGGCCAAGGCCGTCGAACTCATAGATGGCGGTGGCCTTGGCCTTGCGCAGCACGGCCTCAGGGTCGTGATAGTTGCAAACGGCGATCTCCTGATTCTGCTTCAGGGTGCCCCGCTCGATGCGGCCGATGGCGATCCGGCCCACGAACTCATTGTAGTCGATGGAGCTGACCAGCATCTGGAAGGGCTGATCCGTATCCGCCTCGGGAGCAGGGATATACTCCAGGATGGTCTCGAACAGCGGCGTCAGGTCCTCGCCCACCACGTCGGGAGAGTAGGAAGCGGTGCCGTTGCGGCCGGAGCAGAACAGCATGGGGGAATCCAGCTGCTCGGGGGTGGCGTCCAGGTCCATCAGCAGCTCCAGCACCTCGTCCACCACCTCGTGGATGCGCTGGTCGGGCCGGTCGATCTTGTTGACCACCACGATGACCCGGTGGCCCAGCTCCAGAGCCTTGGAGAGCACGAAGCGGGTCTGGGGCATGGGGCCCTCCGCAGCGTCCACCAGCAAAATGACGCCGTTGACCATCTTCAAAATACGCTCCACCTCGCCGCCGAAGTCGGCGTGGCCCGGGGTGTCCACGATGTTGATCTTCACATCCTTATACTGGATGGCAGTGTTTTTGGCCAGGATGGTGATGCCGCGCTCCCGCTCCAGGTCGCCGGAGTCCATGACCCGGTCCACCACCTCCTGGTTTTCCCGGTACACGCCGCCCTGCTTGAGCATCTCGTCCACCAGGGTAGTCTTGCCGTGGTCGACGTGGGCGATGATGGCAACGTTTCTCAAATGTTCATTCTGCATAAATGCGCGTCCCTTCTTTTTCGGTTAAAGGCGTTTTGCCTGTGATTCACATACAGCTCATTATTATAATCTGCCCATCGGCTTATTTCAAGTAAAACATTCGATTTTCCACGTATTTTTCCCAATTTTCTCTTCCATTGCCGATCCCGGGTCCCCAGTTATTTTTTTCACCAAAGAAGTGCGTCCGCAGACGGCGATTTTTAGTCTTTCGTACATTGACATATGTCCGCCGTACAGCCTATAATGGGGATGCTGCGGCGGAAGCGGTGCCAGCACCGCACGTTCCCCCGCAAGTACCGTGGTTCGCTGGAACCACCCCCAGGAGGCACACCCGTCATGTATCAGATCAAGACCTTCAACAAGATCTCCCCCGTGGGCCTGGGCCGCTTTGACCCGGAGCATTATACCGTCAGCGACAGCTGCAGCAATGAGGACGCCATCGTGGTCCGCTCCGCCAAGCTGCTGGACTATGCATTCTCCCCCAACCTGCTGGCCATCGCCCGGGCAGGCGCGGGTGTCAATAATATTCCCCTGGACCGCTGCTCCCAATCCGGCATCGCCGTGTTCAATACCCCCGGCGCCAACGCCAATGCCGTCAAGGAGCTGGTTCTGTGCGCCATGCTCATCGGTTCCCGGGATGTGGACGGTGCCATCCGCTGGGTGCGCGACCAGGTGGACGCGGGTATCGATGTGACCACTGTGGTGGAAAAGGGCAAGTCCGCCTTCATCGGCCCCGAGATCTATAAAAAGACGCTGGGCGTCATTGGCCTGGGCGCCATCGGCTCTCTGGTTGCCAACGTGGCGCTGTCCATGGGTATGGACGTCTACGGCTATGACCCCTTCCTCTCCGTGGACAATGCCCTGCGGCTGGACCGCCATATCCACGTGGTGAAGGATATTCGGGAGCTTTACAAGCGGGCAGACTACGTAACTGTCCACATTCATTACACACCTCAGACGGAAAAGATGATCGACGCCGACGCCATTTCCTCCATGAAGCGGGGCGTCCGCTTTATCAACCTGGCCCGGGGCGAGATCGTGGACGACGATGCCATGCTCTCCGCGCTGGATACGGGCAAGGTGGCCGCGTATATCACCGATTTCCCCAACAATCGCATCGTCAAGGCACCCCACGTGATCGCCATGCCCCATCTGGGCGCCTCCACGCCGGAGAGCGAGCAGAACTGTGCGGTCATGGCAGTGGATGAGCTGCGGGACTATCTGGAAAACGGCAACATCCGCAACTCCGTCAACCTGCCCAATGTGACGCTGGAGCGCAGCGGTGTCATGCGCCTTTGCGTGATCCACCGCAACATTCCGGCCATGCTGGCCAACATCACCACCCTGCTGGCCAAGGACGGTGCCAACGTGGAGAACCTGAGCAACAAGTCCAAGGGCGACTATGCGTACACGCTGGTGGACCTGAACACCCGTGTGGACGATTCCGTGATCGAGGATGTCCGCAATCTGGCCAACGTGGTACGGGTGCGGGTGATCTGACCCAGACGTTTCTCCGATTGACAGACAACCCAGAAACGGGTACAATGGGCATTGCCCCTTGTACCCGTTTTTCATACGCCCCCGTAGCTCAGTTGTATAGAGCGACCGCCTCCTAAAAATCGAATCGTTCGAATCCTGGAGCCCTGCAAAATTGAATAATTTCTGTATAAGCCCCCGTAGCTCAGTTGGATAGAGCGGTCGCCTCCTAAGCGACAGGCCACTGGTTCGAACCCAGCCGGGGGTGCCAAAAATGACCGCTGTAAGCCGTTTTTCGATGGTTTACAGCGGTTTTTTGTTATCGTTTTCCCAGAGCGTACTTGCCGCTCCAGCGGAACGATTTTATACATTTTCCGCTGTATGCCTGCTAATTGGCTTCGAACTATTTTTCCGGCCTTGCTAATAAAAAACGCCGATTTGCTAATACGATTTTCCCGCCCTATTTTTCGGATGGGGCTGACGCCAGCAATGCAGCCAGTGTGTTGGCCAGTTCCGGCGACTTGCGAAGCTGTTCCACCAGGGACTCCAAATCCAATGTGGCGGGCGCCGGTTCCTTTGGTTCCTCCGGGGGGCGAACCGAACGCAGGTCAGGATTGGCATAGAAGGCGCTCTCGAACTTTTGGGCATTGATCTTGCGGTCCTCGTCCAGAATGTGTGCATACACGCTGGTGATCATGTCGATCTGGGCGTGGCCCGTATCACCCTGGGTGGCCTTCAGGTCGCCGTGGTTCAGCTTTAACTTATAGGTGGTGCTGGAATGACGGAGAGAGTGAAAGACCACTTTGGGCAGCCCTGCTTTCTCCCGCAGCTTCTCAAACGACTTCAGGATGATACGGTCCGCACAGGGGCGGCCATTGGCCAGCGCCACCACCAGATCGTAATCCTGATACTCGTCACGGAGCAGTGCCCGCAGCTCGTCTTGCGCGGATTTCCATTCCCGCAGGATGTAAGCCAGGGTCTTGGGCAGCCACACCTTGCGGATGCTGGAATCGGTCTTGGGCTTCTTCAGGATGATCCTGGTGCTGGTGTTGGGAAACAGAGGCGTGAACACATGATAGATGTCCTTTTGTCCCAGCATCTCAATGGCTCGCTTGGAGGCCCGCGCCAGCTCCTTATCGATGTAGACATAGGCGTTGTCATCAGCGATTTCTTCATCGGAGATGTGGACATTGCTCCAGGTCAGTCCCAGAATCTCACCCATGCGCAGCGAACAGGCAAAGGCCAGGTTCATTGCCACATAGAGTTTGCTGTCCGTACACTGGTCCAGGGCGGTGCGGATCATATCAGCGGTCCAGATGTCCCGCTTCTTGTATTCCACTTTGGGCAGCACCACATTGTCGAAGGGGTTCTTGGCAACCAGCTCCCACCGAACCGCCTGCTTGAAGGCACAGCGGAGAAGTTTGATGATCTTCTCGATGGTAGCGTTGGTCACGAACTCCGTTTTGGCGTGGTGCGTCCTGGTGTTCACCGCAGGGGTTTTCTGCAAGGTCTGGATGTACTTGTCCACCACCCGCGTGGTGATGTCCTGCACCTTCATGTCCCCGATGATGGGGTTGATATAGTTGGCGATCAGCGAGTTTTGGCTGTCATACATGGACACGCCCCACCGCTTTTCGCCATAGAGGGAGACGAAGTCCGATAGGAACTCCGCAATATTCTGATTGGTGGGAGGAAGGAAGGAGTTGGAACTTTTCTGGCTCTCAATCTCTGCCTTGCGCTTCAATGCCTCCTGGTAGGAAGTGCGGGTTTCCCACTTCTGCTTGGTCTCACCGTTCTCGTCCGTATAGTTGTAGACGATGGAATAATTCTTTTTCCGTTTGATAATCGATGCCATAGCGATACTTCCTTTCTAAGTCATAGGTCGAGCGACTCCAGCCACTCATCGAATGACCGCTTGGAAATCCGTATGGCGTTGCCAATTCGCACGATCTTGAAGTGTCCTTCCTTCACGAGAAGATAAGCGGATGTGCGGCCAATACCCAGGATCTGAGTAATGTCCTCTACCGTATAGGTTCTACGTTCCGGGGACTCCTTCTTCGTACCGTTCCATGCTTGCGACATGGCAGCCCCCTTTCTAAAACAAGAACGGCGCGTAGAAGGAAGGTCATAATTTGCCTATCCTCATTTTAACGCGCCATTCCGGGTTTGTCTGCTGCTAATCGAAAAGTTTACGAACTATCCATAAACTCAAAGCAACAGAATGATTGTAAAAAGAAAGAGGCAGAAAACGGATGGCTGCTGGCACAGCTCCACGGGAATTTCACCCCGGCCCATGCTGATGGGTGCGGCGCACGATGCTTTGCGGGCGTCCAATGCGCGAGTATCTTTGACCTGCCTGTATGTCATCGCCCGCAGAGTGCCGCGTCCGCTTTGCGGCCAAGTGTGGATCGCTCGCTCCCGGAAGGGAAGGTCATGGCGCACCGGCCGTATGGCTCGATACAGGACAGAATGTATCCGTCTGCCTTATGCTGCGCCGGAGGCCTCCCGCCGGGCTTTCTTTGTCAAGGAGCTATAACGGGACGCCGCGTGGAAAGGGGAACACGCAGCGCCCGGCCCTGGATCAGCTCAGGTCAAAATCTAGGATAGAAATAATCAGCTTTGCTTCCAGCCGACCGCGCAGATCTTCGTCCACCTGGGGACGGGGATAGCCGTCAGGGCCATAGCTCGTCCGTGTAGACAGCGCGGCGATGTAGCCGGAGTAATGCCGGACTACCCGGCTCACCGCTTCGGGGTCTCCTCCCACAGCGGCGGCGATCACCGGGTAAGGGATCAGCGATGCCCGCGTGCACGCAGATTTAGTCATCCGCTTCACCTCCCATCAGCTCCTTCAGCAGCCGATAGGCTTTATGCCTGCGGGTATTGACCGTCCGGCGGGCCATGTCCATGTACCTGGCGATCTGTTCATCGGTCATCCGCAGGAACCAGTGCATCATAAAGATTTCCCGGTCCTCCTGGGACAGCCCCAGAAGCGCCTCGGCCAGCCCGTCGTCCTCGATCAGGATCACGGCCCCTCCCACAGGGAAGGTCGTGTATTCCCACGGGTAGCGATCATATACCGCAAGCTGGGCCATTTCTGCCTCGGACAGTTCTTCCAAAGATGTGAAACGCTTCTGGCGGCGGCTGATCTGGCGATAGCCGTTGAACGCCTCGCATTTCAGCACCTTCTTGCAGTAGCTGTCAAAGGCGTACTGCTTGTGCTCGTAGTGGCGGTCAGGTTTCAAGTTCTCACCTCCCTTCGTGCCGGGAGGCAGTTCTTTTCTTCCCCTTTCGCTCACTACTCGTTCACTAACGGTCCGGTTTGGCCGGTTTTCGGGATCTATCTGAAAAAAAGTTTTGCCGCTCATACTTGGCTCCTTTCGTTTCGTTCAGGTTGACAGGCCGGAACGAAACGAAAGGAGCCAAGTATGAG